>WNDP01000281.1 GCA_009912575.1 Acinetobacter bereziniae | reverse complement strand
ATTTAAGGGCAATCATCAGACCAACCCTGTCTAATTAAAACTTATAATACAAATTCAGTATAAAGCCTATCTAAATAGCAAAAAACATACAGACATAAAAAAACCAGTTTCGAAAAACTGGTTTTTTAAGACAAGCCCAGTATTTATTGAGCTTTTTTCACCATTTGAAAACGTCGATAAGCAGCTAAACCAATAATACCGAATATACTAAATACTCCTAAAGCACCACCACCACTGACACGTGGGCTTCCTGGGGCAGTACCCGAGTTTTTCAAACTAACAGTTGATTCAGGAGAAATTTTACCATCTGCATCATATACAAAATAACTAAAATTATAACTGAATGGATCAAGTGAATTTCTCAGTTGAATATGTAGTTTACCTCCATAGCAGGTAAATTTACTGTCATCCCCTGGGCAAGGCCCACTACGATCTGCCGTGATAATGACGGGGTCAACATTCTTCCCGATTCTAATGGGTAACTCAATACCATCAATCGTTGTATAGAATTTAGGTTTATTGGGTTTTTCAGTTAAGGCTGCAACATTACCATCACCATCATCGTTAGCATATTGCAACAAGTCAATATCTAGTGGCTTAGTTGAACCATATTCAATATTAAAAGTAGCGTCATTCGCTTTAGGCGCAATATTGGTAAAATTGCCAATCACATAAGCTGAGGATGTTATGCTCTTATCTGCAATTAATTGCAGTTGATAACTACAAAACTCATTATCACCCGATGCAGTGACATTGTCATTTAAACGCCACATCATGATTCTTTTTAAATTGGGATTCCATTCACACAGGAAGTTTGGATCTTTTTTGCCAACAAATATCTTCTTATCATTCAATGTGCCTACACCTAAGTTTTCAACAGTTACAGTATAGTTGTCTGCACTTAAGTGTTTGACCACACGAGCATCTTTTCCATCCGCTCCCTTAGTAATGATTTCAGCTGGAAGATTCGCAACAAATGGATCAACAAAAATTGTTCGATATTTCTGATCAGATTTGGTGTATTTGATTAAGTTACTATAAGTCTCTGATTGTATTTTATAGAATGGGATGAAATCTTTATTGGTCGCAGGGTCTTCCAGAAATTTATTATAATTATCCAAGATAGTTTGGTAAGACTCAAGCATCGTCACCACAGAGCTATTGGAAGCACTTAAGTTATTTGCTGTTAAGCGTAAGACTTCAGTTGAACCAATGTCACAAGAATTAGCAACATCATTTGCACCATTCGAGTTTTCTGCAATCACACGAGTCACACCACGTTGATCACTCCCACTACAGCCCGTATAGCCGACATCAACCAAATCTTTATCTGTCCCTAAATTTTTAGGAAAGTACATCGGCATAAAACCAGTCGATTCACTTGGTGGCTCAAGATCATATAAAATCGTTGAAAAATCAACATTACTGACATCAATGGTCTTATCTTTGCCATCCTTAATGATCTCTTCTGCGACTTCACACTGACCATCTCCAGCACTTAGCTTTAAAGCATTATATAAAAGAACGACACCTGTTTTTTCAACCTTAGTCACATCTCCTTCAGCATAACGACATGATTTTCCAGTATTATAAGCCAATATATTGTTACTCAAGGCTTTTATACCATTAAAACCATATAACAAAGTTGCCCAAGCATTATTGTTGACAATCGTATTGCTGTTTAAAGACAAAGTTGCGAACTTACTTAAACTCACATTCCCTTGAGGTGTCTTCTGTGTAAATTGAATTAGACTACCTTGATTCGGATTTGCTGTATTATCAGTAATGGTATTTGCAGTGAATGTAATAGCAGGTTGTCCACAAAAACCAAACATACTAAGACTATTTGCAGATCCATTTCTCAGAAAACTTGCAGAATTAATCCCAATAGTTCGAACCGTTGAGTCCAAATTATCAGCACATGTCATCCCTAACACACTGCCTTGATCTGCACTATTTTCATCAAATACCCCATGATTGATCGTAAGTGAGCTGTTGATATCATTTAAATAAATTGCACCACCAACTTTTGCTTTTGAATTTAGGATATTGACGTTATTTAAAGTGAGTGCTCCGCCTGCGTAAATTGCTCCGCCGACATTGTAATTGCTATCACCAAAACTCGAACCTTCTTTTAGAACCAAGTCACTCAACATTAAACTGGGTTTATTTTCAAAAATCGTATTAAAAATACGTGAAGTTCCTTGACCAGAAATAGTCGTTTTGAGCGTAGTTGCTGCTGGAAATTGATTGGTCAGTACATCAGGACGACTATAATCTTCAGGTTTTTTCCCCAGAATAATGACGTCTGAATTTGGACGCAGCTCTTTATTTAACTTGTATTCGCCAGCTTCCAACTGAATCACATTACTTACAGTCGAATACACTTGCCCTGCACTACACCCGCCATATGCTTTATGTGTTGCAGCGGCCTGTAATGCTTCCCGTAACGAGCACTTGTCTGGATTTGTCCCATCTTCATCATCAAAAGTTGTGACATAAATCGTTTTATCTTCTGCTGCCATCAATGACATAGTCGACAATATAACAAGTGTCAGAAATCCTTTTTTATAGTTTTTCATAGCCAATCCTTTACTTATATTTTATCCGTCGATAGCCTGCTAGCCCGAGAAGCCCTACCAGAGAGAAAAATCCTAAACTTCCTCCAGAAGTCTTGACTTTATAATCCCTGAAATCATCAGGTTTGCTTTGTACGACGCGCGCAGGGATCGTGATATATGGATTCTCTGATTTATTAAAGCTTGTGGTTGATGTCACCACATTAATTTTAAATTCATCGGAACCTTGCCAATTTCCATTTGGTGTATATACCAAATCACCTACTTGATCGATGACTAAACTTCCTTTCGATGGTGTGTTGGTCTGTATAACTTTCAAACAACCAACTTGCCAAGGCTTACCATTATCATCCAGCTCTCGATTAAAAATCTGTTTACACTTTTCTACACTGACCAATTCACCATCTTGCAATTGATCTGAAATCGAAAATTTAGCTTTTTGACCATAGAGAATATCCTGCCCAACTGATGTAATTTTAGTGGTATCTATCACTAACTCAATCGCACCACGATCACATAATTCAGTATTTATACTTCTACTCTTGCCCCGCTGATCTACAGCTGTACAGGACAGGATTTTGTCTTGTACAGCTGGGCCTTGATTAATAATTAAGGAATCCTCTGCAGAGTTATAGCTTGGTAGAATTCTAGGTAAAAAATAACCTAGAGCCACACTTGTTGATTCCGAAAATGGGCATAGGATACCATTGGTACTATAGTCACATTTCCCTTCAGTCGTTGAACCTGCAATTAATTGAACCTTTCCTAATGTCACGGATTTAAAACCAGTACAGCCTGATGAATAAAGGTTATTACTGATCTGTTCAGCCTCTCCACCAGCCACAATGGTACAGTCTTGTGTGCCATTTTGCGCCACAATACTATTCGCAACATAACCTTTCTTCTGTGGTGCATTCACAATCAAGCCCATGCTATTTAAAATCATGGTAACGTTTTTGACTTGCATCGCATCATAAATTTTAATTACATAGCCTTTGTTACTGAAAATTGTACTGTTTATAATTCCAGACGGAATGTTTGAACCAATAATTTTTAACGCTTCTTCTGGAAATTGATTTTGTATTTCAAAATTTGCACTTGTGCTGTTCGTTGTTTCATTATCACGAATTAAAGACTGAGAAATATTAAATGTCGGTGATTCTGCATAGATCACTCCACCCTCAGTTGCTTTATTGCCTTTCATCAAAGTCTTGGTAATGCTTACCTCACTGAGTGCAGTATTTGCCGCATAGACTCCAGCAGTATAAATTGCACCACCTTTTTGAGCAGAACCATCTAAAAGTTGGCTATTGTTTAGAAACAAAGCTTCTTTGTTATAAATCAAACCACCTTGATCAGCACAAATTGATGGACCACAACCTTTTAAGGTAATTTCGTCAAAAGCCACATTAAGCAACGGCTGTGGTGTTGTTACACTACTATCAACCTTTTTTTCGATCTGAAATAAACGATCCTTACCCACCATCTTGATAATGGCATTTCTTCTGCCGACGATGGCTTCTGTATCATTGATATTGGTTTGATAATCTGAACCAAAAGCCACATCTTTTGAAATACGGATTTGACTACTGAGCGAATACTCTTTGTTTGCTTGTAACATAATTTTTGCAGTTGCTTCTTTGCCACCACAACCATTATAGCCAGCCTCAGGCATCCCCTGATTGACGTATTCAACTGCTTCTCTTAAGGAACACTGATCATCAGCTTTCACAATATCTTCTGTTGTTGTGACAGTAATATTCGCACTGAATGCGTGACCAGTAATACATAATAATCCTAAGCCTATGCCCCGTTTGAGCATTATAGTCTCCTTGA
>WNDP01000280.1 GCA_009912575.1 Acinetobacter bereziniae | reverse complement strand
ATTTAAGGGCAATCATCAGACCAACCCTGTCTAATTAAAACTTATAATACAAATTCAGTATAAAGCCTATCTAAATAGCAAAAAACATACAGACATAAAAAAACCAGTTTCGAAAAACTGGTTTTTTTAAGACAAGCTCCGTATTTATTGAGCTTTCTTCACCATTTGAAAACGTCGATAAGCAGCTAAACCAATAATCCCAAATACACTGAACCATCCAAGCGCCCCACCACCGCTGACACGTGGGCTACCTGGTGCACTACCAGAGTTTTTCAAACTAATGGTTGCAGCTGAGGCAGAAACTTTTCCATCACCATCATACACAAAATAACTCAAACTATAATTGAATGGATCAAGTGAGTTTCGCAGTTGAATATGTAATTTACCACCATAACAGGTAAATTTACTGCCATCCCCAGGACAAGGTCCACTACGATCGGCAGTGATAATGACAGGATCAATGTTATTCGCGATTCTGATGGGTAACTCTATTCCATCTGCAGTCGTATAAAATTTAGGTTTATTCGGTTTTTCAGTTAATACTGCAACATTACCATCACCATCATCATTGGCGTATTGTAGTAGATCAATATCCAGTGGCTTAGTTGAACCATATTCAATATTGAAAGATGCATCTTTCGCAATCGGTGCAATATTAGTAAAACTACCAATAATATAAGCGGAAGATGTTATGGTTGGATCTGCAATCAGTTGCAACTGATAACTACAGAACTCATTATCACCCGATGGGGTAATAGCATCATCGATACGCCATAACATAATTCTCTTTAAATTCGCATTCCATTCACATTTAAACTTCGGATCTTCTTTACCTTCAAACACCTTATTACTATTCAGTGAGCCAACACCAAGCGCTTTAACAATCACATTATAATTGTCTGTACTCAAGTGTTTCACTACACGAACCTCTTTTCCATCAGTACCTTTGGTCACAATTTCAGCAGGAAGATTGGCAGCAAATGGATCAACAAATATCGTCCTATATTTCTGGTCAGATTTAGTGTATTTGATTAAGTTACTATAAGTCTCTGATTGGATTTTATAGAATGGGATGAAATCTTTATTGGTCGCAGGATCTTCGAGCAATTTATTATAATTATCCAAGATAGTTTGGTAAGACTCAAGCATCGTCACCACAGAGCTATTGGATGCACTTAAGTTATTTGCTGTTAAGCGTAAAACTTCAGTTGAGCCCATATCACATGAGTTAGCAACATCATTTTCACCATTTGAATTTTCTGCAATAACACGAGTCACACCACGTTGGTCTTTGCCACTACATCCTGTATAGCCGATATCAACCAAGTCTTTATCCGTTCCTAAATTTTTAGGGAAATACATCGGCATAAAACCAGTCGATTCACTTGGTGATTCAAGCTCATTTAGAATCGTTGAAAAATCAATATTGCTGACATCAAAGGTCTTGTCTTTACCATCTTTAACAACCTCCTCAGCCACTTCACATTGGCTTTCACCTGTGCTTAGCTTTAAAGCATTATATACAAGCGCAACACCCGATTTTTCAACCTTAGTCACATCGCCATCTGCATAACGACAAGACTTTCCAGTATTATAAGCCAATATATTGTTACTTAATGCTTTTATACCATTATAACCATATAACAAAGTCGCCCAAGCGTTATTTCTCACAATGGTATTGCTGGTCAATGATAAAGTTGAGTTATCACTCAGATTAACCTTGCCTTGTGGTGTTGTTTGCGTAAATTGAATCAGGCTGCCTTGATTAGAATTTGCCACATTATTAGTAAGCGTATTGGCAGTAAATGTAATAGCAGGTTGTCCACAAAAACTAAACATACTAAGGCTACTAGCTGAACCATTATTTAAAAAACTTGCATAATTAATTGCAATGGTTCGTGTTGTGAATCCCAAATTATCGGAACATGTCATCCCTAGCAAACTACCTTGATCCGCATTATTGCCATCAAACACCCCATAATTTATCGTGAGTGAGCTTGTAACATCATTTAAGTAAATTGCGCCACCAACTTTTGCTTTTGAATTCAATATATTAACATTATTTAAAGTGAGCGCACCACCTGCATAGATTGCCCCACCTACACTGTAATTGGTATCACTTAAAGCAGAACCATCTTTAAGGATCAAATTACTCAATGCTAGACTTGGTTTATTTTCATAAATGGTATTAAAAATACGTGAAATACCCTGACCAGAAATGGTGGTTTTAATCGGAGTTGCCGCAGGAAATTGATTAGTCAGCACATCAGGCCGACTGTAATCCCCTGGTTCTTTGCCGACAATGGATACATCTGAATTTGGTTTTAATTCTTTGCTTAACTTATATTCACCTGCTTCCAACTGGATTACATTCGGCACTGTTGAATATATTTGCCCTGCACTACAGCCACCATAGGCTTTATGTGTTGCGGCAGCCTGTAATGCTTCCCGTAACGAACACTTGTCTGGATTTGTCCCATCTTCATCATCAAAAGTAGTGACATAGATGGTTTTATCTTCTGCCGCCATCAATGACATAGTCGACAATATAACAAGTGTCAGAAATCCTTTTTTATAGTTTTTCATAGCCAATCCTTTACTTATATTTTATACGTCGATAACCTGCTAACCCAATAAGACCCACGATAGAGAAAAAGCCTAAACTTCCGCCTGACGTCTTCACTTTATAATCTTTAAAATCGTCTGGTTTTCTTTGCACAACACGTGCAGGTATCGTGATGTAAGGATTATCTGATTTATTAAAACTTGTAGTTGAAGTCACCACACTAATTTTAAACTCATCTGAACCTTGCCAATTTCCGTTCGGTGTATAGACCAAATCACCCGCTTGATCGATGGTTAAGCTTCCTTTAGATGGGGTATTGGTTTGAACGACTTTCAAACACCCAACTTGCCAAGGTTTACCATTATCATCCAGCTCTCGATTAAAGATCTGTTTACACTTTTCTACACTAACCAACTCACCATCTTGCAACTGATCTGAGATTGAAAATTTAGCCTTTTCACCATAGAGAATATCTTGCCCAACTGTGGTGATATCAGCAGTATTAATCACCAATTCAATGGCACCACGATCACATAATTCAGCATTAATATCTCTACTCTTAGCGCGTTGATCAACAGCTGAACAGGATAAAATTTTATCTTGTACTGAAGGTCCGTGATTGATAATTAAAGAATCTTCAGCCGAGTTATAACTTGGTAAAATCCTAGGTAGAAAATACCCTAAGGCAATCGTAGGAGACTCAGCAAAAGGACACAAAATACCATTGGTACTATAGTCACATTTCCCTTCAGTCGTTGAACCTGCAATCAATTGAGCATTACCCAATTTAGTAGATTTAAATCCAGTACAGCCCGATGAATACAAGTTATTACTGATCTGTTCAGCTTCTCCACCAGCCACGATGGTACAATCCTGTGTACCATTTTGTGCCACAATACTGTTGGCAACAAAACCTTTCTTTTGTGGAGCATTCACAATCAAGCCCATGCTATTTAAAATCATGGTGATGTTATTAACTTGCATTGCATCATAAATTTTGACGACATAACCTTTATTGCTGAAAATTGTACTGTTGACAATCCCAAATGGTATCGCTGAACCTATCGCTTTTAATGCATCTTCAGAAAATTGGTTGAGTGTTTCAAAATTTGAACTATTGTTGTTGGTTGTTTCATTGTCTCGAATTAATGATTGAGAAATAATGAAAGATGGTAATTCTGCATAGATTACTCCACCTTCAGTTGCTTTATTCCCTTTCATCAAAGTCTTTGAGATCGACACAGTACTTAAAGCAGTATTTGCTGTATATACCCCAGCATTATAAATAGCTCCACCTTGTCGAGCAGCACCATCTAAAAGTTGACTGTTACTGATACCCAAAGCTTCTTTATTATAAATCAACCCACCTTGATCAGCACAAACTGACCGCCCACAACCTTTTAAGGTAATTTCATCAAAAGCAACATTAAGCAGTGCTGGGGTAGTTGTTGCATTTGGATCAATTGTTTTTTCGATCTGAAATAAACGCTCTTTACCCACCATCTTGATAATGGCATTTCTTCTGCCAACGATGGCTTCTGTATCATTAACATTGGTTTGATAATCTGAGCCAAATGCCACATCTTTTAGAATACGAATTTGATTATTGAGTGAATACTCTTTGTTTGCTTGTAACATAATTTTTGCAGTTGCATCTTTGCCACCGCAGCCATTATAACCAGCCTCAGGCATCCCCTGATTGACGTATTCAACTGCTTCTCTTAAAGAACACTGATCATCAGCTTTCACAATATCTTCTGTTGTTGTGACAGTAATATTCGCACTGAATGCGTGACCAGTAATACATAATAATCCTAAGCCTATGCCCCGTTTGAGCATTATAGTCTCCTTGA
>WNDP01000028.1 GCA_009912575.1 Acinetobacter bereziniae | reverse complement strand
CAACTGCTTTAGCTAATTTCTCAGCCTCGTCAGCATCCTTTGTTTTAACTAGATTGCGGATACGATCAGCAAAACTAATTTTCTTTTTAGCCATAAAGCTATCTCCAATTTTACAACGTGACCCACAGCGCCCTTTAGGAACCAAGGCAATGTGATTTCCAAAAATATTTGTTTGAAACCCTTTCCCGATACTAATCTCAGTATAATCAGCATCGTAACCTAGTGAGATTTCAACTTTTCCAGCCATTACCTCATCAATTGTTGCTTTATCGGTAATAAGAAGATCTGCAACCAAACAATCGGAATCAATATCATCACCACGGCGAACATTATTTGCAGAGCCTTTTGATAAATCTTTCCAGTTCTCAGGGTTCACCCAATCATCTGGGTGGTCGTCTGTAACCGGTTTACCTTCAAAACTTGCAATCGTCCGTGGATCAAAAAGAACATCCTCATCACGTTCAATGATAATTAAACCTGACTTATCTGCTGTGACTGGTACCTCACCATCGCCATACATCAGCTTACCTATGCGCGCAATTGGAACATCACGGCAAAGTAAATATCCTTCAGGTGTAGTTTCCCGTGTGCGACCTATCTGACCAGTCGTGTAAAAGTTTGAGCGATCTACAGTAGCTTTAGGTTTTGGTTTGTTTTTAAACATGGTTTTACCTTTCTATAGGCATTAAAAAACCACCAAAAAAGGTGGTTAATAATCATCTGGTATTACAGGTTCACAATAGCACCGGCAATTAGGTAAACAACCTGCATGACCTGTCATTTTGTCTAATGTCGGTGGTTCATCCCAATACACGAATTTTCCATTCATTTGTTCATGACTATATCTCACGTCAAGATCATCACTGGTACGCCAAATATAACCCTCAGATCCTAAATTTTCGGCACGAGCTTGTGTGAATACACTCTGTGCTCGGCTCACTTCAGTTCGTGCAATTGTATTTGCACGTGATTTAGTCACATGGCCAGTAGCCATGATCAGGCTAGATATTTCACTTGCTCGGCTACCCTCAATTAAAGCACGAGTAGATAAATCACTTATTCTTTGTGCTGCATCGAGTGGCAAGGATTTAATTAGGCGGATTTGCTCATTAAGTAAATGTTGGTACACCGCTCCAATATCAGTATTGCGAATTTGATCTTTGACACCTCGTGATAAATCTTGTGCATAAATCAACCAAGTTTTCTCATCACGTAAAGCTACATCTGTGATAATTCTACCTGCAGCATTTTTTGCCCAAAAATCTAAAGTATTTGCATACTCGTTTAATGCTGAAATAATAAGAGTATGTGACCTTGGATCATTTACGTTAAAGCCTTTAACGATCGTATCAATATATCCTGCAATTTTTCTAAGCTGCTGACTGTATCGAATCTCCATCTTTCTTGCCCGATTGGGTGTCAGTCGGTTGATTTGATTCTTCATCATATTCACCCTTAGGTGGTGGTGGGTCATCGTCTGCAGCTTCTATTTCTTCATCTGTGATATGAGAAAAAATTCCAGTCACTTCTGAAGATTGGCGCAATTCTTTTAAAGCTGTTTTACGGCTGATTAATCCGCTTTCTTCAACAGTAGTAACTGCCTGAGCTACCGTGTTGGCCACATCGGCTTTAACCTTTTCATCGATCTGCCAAAGAGACGCAAAATCAAACTTAAATGAATCAGGTAAGGCTTTGCCTAATTTAGATAAAGACACGACAGCTAAAAGCGTTTGCAACGGCGTACGCATACGACCTTCTTGCTGTTGATTGATATTATCGTAATAGTTAGATAAGTCACTTTCACCTGTTGCACTAAAGCCAGCGGGGGATTGACCAAACAAGCGCACCAAAGGAATGCCTGTGGCACCCGCAATCTGTTGTCCAAACTGCATCAACAAATTATCTAAACCAGTAAAGCTATATTGATGTGTTTCGAATGTATCTTCAGCATCCATCAAAGTCATACCTTCATTTGATTGCCACTGCCGAATCATGTTGATTTGTTTTACCAAGGCATCGTAAACCAAACCACCTTTCGCAATAATTCCGCGCAACCCCTTGACCTTGTATGTGCGTAAATGTGCTTTATAAACCAACTGACCGGCACCTAAAGTTGCACTATCAAAAATTGTTAGACGATCCTCTAAACGCTCAATAACTGACTGCCCCCATAGGTTTTCTGCAATTGCTTGCCAATAAGGGAGTTCTACACCATCCATACGTACAACACGCGAATAGTGAATTTTTTGATTACACAACCCTACTGAGTCGGTGATTACATCGTAATACTTAGGCATTCCATAATAAGGACCATACTCAGTTACAAGATCTTCTAAGCTTGGCACCACCATCCAACGATCTAATACTATTAAGCCTTTGAATTGATCTTTAGCTACAGTATTAATATTCAAAGGTGTTGAGACATTTTGACCATCAATCATCATGACAGCAATTGCGCCACCATAAAGCCGTGACCACTTAATCGTTTTATTAAGTTTATCCCAAACTTGTAAGCGGTCTAATTCCTGATTAATTTCCTCTGCATCTTCTGGAGACTCTAGACCACGCATGTTGATGCCTTCGCGCGTCATATCATCGGCTACAACATCAACTACTTGACCAACTACCCAAGACGATCGATACATTGATTCAACTAGCAATCGATTACGACTTAAGTAATTTGCGCTGTAGGTTGATTGATCGTGTTGACTTCCAGCACCCAAGCCAACCCGAGCCGCGAAGTTTTGAAAACTATCCGCAGTAAATTTAAGTAATCCCATATTTTTCTCGAATTAAAGCTTGCTCCAAACATCAAGGCTTGAAACTTGCGGATTAAAACAAATCATGACGCTATCTGCGCGGTTCGGTGATGCTGTGCCATCAGGTTGCTTATTAACTAGAATTTTACCAACACCGTTTTTTGTGTAGGTTGGTTGAGATAGCTCAGTTATGAGTAAAGCCAATTCTTTAGGATCTATATCTTTACTCGATAATGAAATAATCATATCTGGATCATAGTCACGACCTTGAAGCGCCCTAAATGTCTCTTGAAAGCGCATGCGTAGCCACCACCATGATTGTGCTTTAAGATTGGCAAAAAAGTCTTTATTAAATCGACCATCAACCATCTGCTCCTCAGGCTCCCATACAGACCCCGAGCCACGGAAAGACTCCACAATAACCTCGGGCAATCCTTTCTCGCGTTGCAATTCATTAATGACACGCGAATCACCACGACACCCAGCGCCTAAACCATCCGCATCATAGAACAGTGTATCAATCGATCTCTCTATGCTTGTATCCATCGCTCTTTGCGTTGTGCCAAAGATGTCATCCCCCTTACCACTCCAAGTGTCTAGATAGTCCATTACAATGCCGTGGCGACCTGCCATTGAGTTTTTATCCTTGCCTTCATCCGCAACATCAAGACCACCGATACGATCACCAGTGGCATCAATCTTGAGCTTGATGTGTGCATCAATGGCAGATTGGATCCATGTACTAGGAATTAATACACCTTCTACCGATGCGGCATAGTTAATATCGACCTCTTGAGCCAATACAACATCATCCAATGTGGCTAGTTGCTTTTCATACCATGGATGGATGACCTTTCCGTTATACTCTACAGTCCAGTTCTTATCAGGATTAGCACGCCAAGGCATAGTAAACACGGCGTAACGACCGCTAAATCTATCCTGGTGAAATCGATCACCAATACCATTAGGAGTTGAGCCTTTGATATGAACGTTTGTATTTTGTGATATTGCAGCATCTACCGCTTCTTGACGCTCTACAAACGCCCATTCATCAAGAAAGTACATCGTGGTACGTCCACCACGACCAATGTTGTCACCCGCCTCACCTGTAATTGTTGCCCCGTTGTCTGGATTGATGATACGCATGTAGTTATCATGCACTTTCTCAACAAAGCCCTTGGGCTTCATCCAGTCGGGCATCTTGCTGAACATATCGCGGAACTTGTGAAGCAACGTTTTTGGATCGCCTTTCTTGTCCACCAATTCTTCTTTACGGCTTCCCACCCCACCAGCAAAGCCGTCAACAAATAACCAGCGATGCAAATAAAACCCGAGCACAACGTAACTCATACCCTCATCGCGTGACTTTTCAATCAAGCCATGTGTCTGAGTATTTTCCCGTTCTAGTAGCCAGTCGATCAGTTCGACTTGCTTAGGACGTAAAACAAACGGTAAATTAGCGGGCAAACCGAATGGCATGCCACGCGGATCATATGTCCATATCCAATGATTAAACCAGTGTGTAGGATCGTTTTTACATTTGTACATTTCAGCTTGAATGCTGAGTTCATTTTGCTCCATGACCGCTTTATAGTAGTAACGGCGCGTCATTTCTGCAATGACTTCGGGAAGCCGGGTATTGATTGTCCATTCTTTGATTAATGGCGTAAGTTCTTCTAATGCATATGTCATAACTTTCCATGAATCGCTAAACGTGAAAGTTCTTGCGGGGTTAGTTTTGAAATTTCTTCTGGCGTGAGCAATGGTGGTGCTTTGTGCTCATTCTCGGTTTTTATTGGTCCACCATCTTTTCCAGTTATCTCAAGTTTTCTTTCATAGTGACCTTTCACAATCTTCTGGATCTGATCAATAATTTTGATCGCAAGCACCACGTTGCCTTTTTTACTTATGAGCAAATCACTCAATATTTGCAACTGAATCAAATCATTTGCACCAATGATGTTATGCATTGGCTGTTTTAAGTATTCTTTGCGTGACTTGTTAAATAAATCAATAAATTCTTGGGAAAGATCGGCGCCAGCCACTTTAGTTGGATCATATGTCTCAACCTGTTGAGGCGTCACATCTATGTTGAATTTTTCCTTGATGTCCTTTACTACTTCGGTAGGTGTCATAAATTGCGCAAGACACCGTACAATAAAGGTTTTCTCGGTTTTTTTTAATCTTGCCATAGCTCACCATCCATCAAGGTACATCAAGGTACATCAAGGTAAGTGGGCAAAAAAATTTGAAACAAACCTACTTGATTAAACACGTCCCACAGCACGCAGTTATATTTTTTTCAGATACAAACGGCGCCTGCTTCGCGACCTCGACTAGACGCTTAACGTCCCCACTTGCTCCCCAACGTTTGACCACTCCTATAAATTCCTCAACATCATGACCTGCTAAGTAATGTTTAGGTAAGCCTGTATGATCGCTGTAGAGTATTTCCCCATCCTCATCACGCTCTACACCAATGTGATAGAGCTCATGCTCAATCAAAGCACAAAATTCACGATCGTTCGCACGTTCACAAAAACTTGCATCTATAGTGATTAGATAAACAGGAACAAACCCAAACCAGTCGCGCATTTGTTGCTCTTGCCTAGCTTTACGCCAACCGCCTTGGTTAAACATCACTTTTTCACATTGACCTAATACCATCCGTTTTTTTGCTAAGGCTGCAGATGAAGCCCAAGCGAATGCTAAAAAGGTTTCATCATCATGAAGTAATTCAGCAATGTGATCATGGTCAGGATTATGTAATACACCGCCAAGCGTCAGAAAGTTGGTTACTACCCATTCTTTTAGATCCGCTGCAGGTGCCAAGCGAATCGCTTCCTCTTCCTCAGCTTGATCAATAAAATCAGTCGGTGGAAATGGTCTGATCTGTTCCATTTTCTAAACTCTCTAATTGTTCTTTAATCCAATTAATCACATGACCTGAAAGAATCGAATCAGGATGAAACCGCTCAATCTTATAGTCCATATCTTCAGCTAAATCATATTTACTGAAAGCATTTGCTATCTTCTTACCGCTACGACCAACAGACCAAGGACTACCCACAATTTCAATAAGAAGATTTAATTTCACAATATAAAAATCAAACCGCCAATTCCGAGTTGATTCGAACTGAAATTTACGGCGATAACCTATTAAGTTTTCTTCTAGTTCTTGAAACAAAGTCTCTTCAGCTTCTAAATATTTTTGTGTTGCTTTGGGTAATGGTTTTGCTCTTGGTTTTGTTTTAATTTGCTTCTTTTTGGTTAGGCTGGTGTATTGGTTAATTTCCATATACCACCTTTAAAGAAAACCTTCGGGCTTATTATCACGGCGTGCTTTGAGCTTTTTTAATTTTTCTGTAGCCAAAAAAAATCGCTCATCTAATTGAGCGATTTCTTGATCCGTTAAGCCATGTGTGGTGCAACTTCCCAAATGGCTTAACTCAAGCTTGATTTCTTTAATCTGTTTTATAATTTCTAAAAAATTCATACAACCTCTAAAAAATAAAAACCCCGCCAATATCTAGAATTGAGCGGGGTTCTTTGTGCCGTAATCCGTTCGGCTAAAATCTCAAATTCATTTGACTAAGTGAGTGTTGAATAATTTAATAATTCATAATTATTAATTCATTACTTCTCTTACTTTTAGTTTGTAAGTCAATACCGATCGAATAAACAATTGATGTTGATTCCATCTTAAACCCTGCGAAGATGTCTCGAATCTTCGGGTGGTCATTGATTGAAAGCATTACCTTGCCTCTTGCTGTTTTCATTTTCTCAGCTAAAAGTTCATATTGTTCAATTGGAAAATCTACACCATAACCTGCTGTGTCTAAATACGGCGGATCAGCATAAAAGAATGTATGTTCACGATCATAACGATCGAAACAGTTATCCCATTGAAGGTTTTCAACATAAACACCGCCTAATCGCTGATTAGCCAGCCTTAAATTCTTTTCAATATTTGATCTATTTATAGACCGTCCAGTTGTTGCATAACCAAAAGTCTGCCCTGATACCTTCCCGCCAAATGCATGCTGCTGTAGATAAAAGAATCTTGCTGCACGTTGGATATCAGTCAAAGTATTGGTAACCTTCGATTTTTCCCATTCAAAGATCTGACGACTAGTCAAAGCCCATTCAATCTGACGTACAAATTCATCTAAATGATTCTGGACTACCCGATACAAATTAATGAGTTCGCCATTTAAGTCATTTATAACTTCTGTTTTCGCTGGCTGTTCTCGCATAAAGAATAATGCAGCTCCACCGCAAAATAGTTCCACATAACATGAATGATCTGGAAATTTTGGTAACAGTTCCTTAGCAAGGCGGGTTTTTCCACCTTGCCAAGGGATGATTGGTTTATTTTTTGGTTTAATCTCCATTTTTTTCCACTTTAGAAGGTCGCTCACGGCAATCTAGTGGGGCATTCGAGATGCTCAATGAATTAATTGTTTTACATCGAGGACATTTAATTTCCAAGGTTGTATAAATTCCCTTACCTAATAAACGTCCACATGACCGACAATTGATTAATTGCATTAATTATTTCCTGTGCAAAAGCATAAATTTTTGTTAGCCTTTGCCAGTCGTGATCACGATGGCTGGGCTTGGCTTTTGGCAGGTCACATCTGTCAAGAGATCGGCACACTGTTAGCGCAGTGTGTCGTTCCCAGTTCTAAACGACAAAAACTCGGTATCTTTTTTAGATCCGAGTTTTTTTTGGGCATTAAAAAACCCCGCAATGCGAGGTTTTAGACGGTGGTAATTTATAAGACTACCAATATATAACGAATATGCCACACCCTGTATATTCAGTCAAGTGGATTCAATATCCTTAATTTGATTTTTAACTTTAATAAATTTTTCAATTATAAAGTGTGGATATCGTGATTTTATAAAAGCTAATCCGCATTTAATGTCTTGTTGTACTTGAGCGATATATGTTTCATTGCTTTTTGCTATGTCACGAATAGAATTACCCATAACATAATGTGACCAAATAGATGATAACCAATCCTGAACTACCTCATCTTCTATCATTTGAAAATCTAAAAACAATTTATGAATTGCACGTGCTTCATTACTATTTAACTCGCAACAAACCCCTTTGCGTTGAACACATAAACGATCAATAAAACTTTCATCTTTCATATACATTGCTAGTAAAGCTTCTTTCTGCTTTTGAGTAATTCGTTTTGTTGGCATTGTTTTTACAATTCGAACCATTGTTTCATTATCGCCATTTATCCAAGCCCCTAATTGGCGACACCAATCCTCAAAACTAAATTTTTTCCAGTCTGTTGACTGCATAATCGTAACTGCTGCATTCATATAATCACCCATTTAACCGTCTAATTTCTTCAATCGCTTTACCGCTCTTTACCTGCTCAGTGCTATATCTGAACACTAAATAACCCAGTTCTTGAGCTGAGTTATACTTTTCCATATCTGCTATGTAGCCTTTCCCCCTTGTATGTCTGCCATTGCTCCAAATACCTCCTTCAACCTCAATTAAAATCTTGGTACCAGTTATATGAAAATCAGCTCTCCATCTTCGATTCTCATTGAACCGATACTCTTGTTTAAATTCGATTCCGTAAGCTCTCAAATGCTGAATTAATGTTGCTTCACCATCACTTACAACACGTTCTTTTTTTAATGAATTACTACGCTTTGATTTTGTTTTCACCTTAGGCGCGTATTTCTTTTTATATTCAGCAATTGAGATGCTTTCCACTTATGCAACACCTCTTAGAATATTTTCATGTGTAAAGTTTGAGATAACCAAAGCTTTAGCTAGGTAAGGAGAAACTGAATTCCCTACCATTCTGTTTTGCTCAGTTTTGGTTAATTTAACGGTTTGCCCTAACTCATCAATTCCATAACTAAAAATGTAAGTAAGTGGAAATCCTTGTGCTTTAAACAATTCAACTGGCTGTAACATGCGTAAGCCAATATCAATGATTTGGTGTAATACCCCTTTGACCATAACCAAGCCAAAACGTTCTTTAGCCGTTATTGTTCTTAATGGATCACTTAGACTATTCCCATCTTTTTCGTTGCCATAAAACGCAGTTAAAAATGCTTGAACAGCAGCAAAATGGCCTGCACTAGAAGTAATCGTATGTAATGGATCTTTAGCATCTTGTCCTATACACCCTTTCCTAAGTTTTACCAATGTTCCTGTAACAAGGCTGTTGTGATCTTTGGCAGTAATAGTACTTACAGGATCAGTAATCTTATTCCCGACGACACCAGTAAAATGCTTTGCTAGAAATGCAGTTACTAATGCATGATGGCCACCTTTCACTTGAGCACAAATAGTTCTTAATGGTTCATTTGCTGGCATACATCTTGGTGATGATGTATTTGCAATTTCAGTCATTAATGGTGCTGTAATTATTTCATTATTAATTACAAACGGATCTGGATTATTAATAATATGACGTACAAGGCCAGTCGCTACACGGCGACATGTAGCGTCTGCTAATGCCTTTTTTCGGTCAAAAATACTTGGACAAGGAATTGACCAATCTATGCACTCAGCTGCAGAACGCCAAGGTTTTAATTTTCCACTTTTTACAGCAACCGAACTTGGATCTGCATGTGTTGGTTTTGGCCAGATAATTGGTAATCCATCTCGACGAGCTACCATGAAAAATCTTTTTCGAATTGTAGGTGCTCCATAATCACATGCTCTTAATTCACGCCATTGGACCTGATAACCTTGATGACGTAATGCATTCACAAAACAGCGAAACGTTTCGCCTTTTCGCTTAGGACATGGCTTACCATCTTCTGCCAATCTCCCCCACGTTTTAAATTCTTCTACATTTTCCAACATGATTACACGTGGGCGTGTTTTAGCTGCCCAACGTAATGCCACCCAAGCTAATCCTCTAATTTTCTTCTCAACAGGTTTACCGCCTTTAGCTTTAGAAAAATGTTTGCAATCAGGACTTAACCAAACTAATCCAACTGGTTGATTACCTGTAACCTGAATTGGATCTATATCCCATACAGACTCGCAATAATGCTTTGTTTCAGGATGATTAGCTCGATGCATTGCCAATGCCTTAGCATCGTGATTTATTGCTATGTCAACAGGTCTACCAAATGCCTGCTCAAGCCCAGTTGAAGTACCCCCACCACCTGCAAAGTTATCAACGATTAATTCATGGGGTAATAAATTAAAATTCATGCCACTACCCCTTTAACTTTAGACTTAAACCCAAGTTGATCAAGGTAAGGTTTAAAACTTTGACGCTCTTTAGGATCTGAAAGTTTTGCAGCAATACGCCCTGCTAATTTTTCATATGTTTCACCAGGTGAGCTGAACTTGCTACTTACTTCGGGCAAATGAGCAAGTTTATTCGCAAACATGTAAAGCTGATTGATTGAAGCAAATTTGACCTCGTTCGAACATTGTTGATCAGTTAATGATTTTGACTGTTGGTGAGGTTTATTTAATTTTTCATATTTGTAATACGCACGAATTAACCACTGACCTAAGAAAAATAATTTCATTTGATCTGAATGATTGCGATCCTTGTTGAAATCCTCAAACGCTAAAATTTCAAGATTTAACCAAGAAGCATTGATTATGTTCTCAGCATTTACATTCGTATTGATCGAAGTAATTTGAAATTTCAATATTTCAAAATCAATCCAATCGTTTTTATTATTTTGATAGTGTCTTTTGATAGTTGTATTTTGTGTGTTAAATATTTTTACTAGTAGAGGTAAAATATTTTTACTAGTCTGGTTAAAACTTTTTACTAGTAAAGATTTTTTACTAGGGAAATTCATGTAAATATCGCCTATTATTTGATCAGACTCTATCCTTTTAGATGGGTAGTTAAAATTATTTACTAGCTCATTTTTAAACAATGTAAATTCTTTAACTAGTAAATATTTTTTACTAGGGAACTTAAATAATTCACCAATATCATAGTTATCAAGTAATGAATAAACGTTACCATATTTAGACTGATCATGTTTTTTTACAAGACCTACTCTAACCAATTCATTGCAACATTTAACAACGGTTGGGCGACTTTTACGTGTAAGTTCTTCTAGTTGAGTCAAAGAAAGTGCATCACACTCCTTAGTCCATCCACGAGTTTTTCTTACTATTACGAGATATACCTTGCATGAAGCATCGCTAATTTTATTCATAGCATGGTCTACAAATGCATTTGCGACCATGAATGAATTGGGCACAAATTTACTCATACACCACCAGCCTTATCATTTACTTGAATGAATCGACCAAACATTAAAATTTCACCTGCACGATTTAAACTAGAAATAATCTCACTAGCTTGATAAATGGTTAAACGATGTTCACAGGTTAAAATTTCTATGAATTCATCCCGTGTTACTGCTGCATTTGATTCATCACGCTTAATCTTGCGTAAATTTGCACGGCGAACATCTAAAATCACATTTAATGATTTCAATGCTGGCTCATACCACGATTGAGTCCACTGGATCTGTTTATGCTCTGGTGCTTTTTGGAAGTGTTGATTTGTTGTCATGAATTCACCTCGGTTTTCTTGGGTGCTTCATAAATCCAAAGCTTAGGATTGTTATCAAATTTCATCGAATAGACATGCGTATCTTTGGTACGGATAATCACTCCCAAATCATAAGCGCATTGCTTTTCTGTGATTTCATATCCTTTGGCTTTCATACGGCGTACAACACCGACAGTGAATGGCTGTTTATTTTCATTTGCTGCATCAATGACGCATTGCAGAACAAGTTTCTGACGATCTGACAGATTTAATGATTGAATTTCCATTATGAAACCTCCGCGAGTGCTTGTTCAGCTTCAGTTAAACGGCGTTTGGCTTGGATTTCTGCGACTGTGGCATGACGAATGTCAGCAAGTGCAATACACTCACCTTGTTCCGCATCTGGCTCACCGATATACCCATAATCTGGATTTATTTCACTTTGCATTGCAAACACATAGAGCGTGTCATCATCACCAAAAATCTTTACAACCACATCGTCTGGTAGAAAATCTGATGTATCCGTTTTCACATAAGCTTCATCAGGTGCAACACCCAACTCAAGCTCACGTTTTTCAATTTGTTGCACCAAGCAAGTCTTACATTGCTCGCCTTTGAAATCTGTGCACTTGTTAGCGCATGGATGTTGTGGTAAATTTGGTTTGTTCATTTGATTTCCTAATGTTTAATGAATAACGAAGCCTGATTTAGCCCATCAGGCTTTTTTTATATCTGTAAGTTCTTTCCGTACGGAATGTTTATCTTGTTCAAATAAATCAAAGCGTTCTCTAGGGATTCCAGATACCTTTGACATAAGATTCTTGTCATCTTCACAACGCTTCATATCCAAAATGGCTAACCATCGTAAATACTGGCTATTTGACCAACCGCGGTCGTATGCCTCTCTAGCAATATGCTCAGCAACTTTTTCTGATAAATGCGCAGGCATACATACAGTTTTCTTTGTGCTATTTCTTCTGGTCATGAGTTATTCCTATGAACTTAATGCTTGTAAATCCGCCTTAAGTTCTCCTTTAGTGAGAACTTCAAAGGTGGCTTGCGTGCGGGGCGGGATGCCATTTTTTTTCCAGAAAAAAATAGTACAACGGGGTCTGTTTAATTTTTTTGATAAATCAGCATCACTTTTCGCCTCATAAAAGGCTTTTAAATCATCAATATTCACTTTATTACTCTAAACAATACTGTTTATATAAGTAAACTATATGTTTATGACAAAGTCAATATAGGTGTTTATTATTTTAAACAAGATATAGGGCTATAAACTTATGAGTAGTGTTGCAGATAGAATTCAAGAAAAAATGTCTGAATTGGGCTTGAAGCATAAAGATTTGGTTGGAGCTACTGGTGCAAGTAAGGGTGCAGTCTCTCATTGGTTAAGCGGAGTAAACACACCCTCAGGTGAAAGACTTTTATCTCTAGCGAGATTGCTTAAAGCTACACCAGATTGGATTTTGACAGGGAAAGAAAGCAAGCAAAGTATTTCAAATAAAATAGAACATGAGAGCAATGTTTCATTTATTAGTACGCCTTTGAGAGAGATACCATTGCTAGATTACGTGCAAGCAGGGCTATTTCATGATGTTGGTTATGATGGTATCAATCCAATTGGTTCATCTTGGACTACATATATGGGGGCAAAACCTGAATGTATTTTTTCATTGAAAGTCGAAGGCTTAAGTATGTCACCAACCTTTATGCCAGGTGACGAATTGGTTGTTGATGGATCATTGGAAGCAAGACCAGGATCACTTGTTATTGCTCAAGAGATTCAGCACGGCATAGCAAGAACCACCTTTAAAAAGTACAGAGTGATTGGGGTTAATGAGTTTGGTGTTGATATTGTTGAGTTAGTGCCTTTAAACCCTGATTTTCCGACACTTAATTCATTACAAATAGACATTTCAATTATAGGTGTAGTTGTTCGACACAATCGTGAAGTTTAAAGCTGCGAACCTAACACAGTCTTCTGAATGGTTCGCCAACTTTGGCGAACTGATTAATTAAAATATATTAAATAAAAGAGAACACCATGATTGCAACACTAAACAAATCCAAAACCGCACTAACAATCAATCGCCAAGAGTTTAAATTGGCTTTAGCTAAAATGGGCGAAGGTATTGAGAAGCAGATAGTTAAGCTAAAAAAAGCCAGACATAGCTATGATGCTGGTGAGATGGCGCGAGAAATGATTGCTGAAGCTAATATTTTTGAAGCGATTATTGAGGGTTTTAACGAGGCTGAAGAAACCAATCTAAAGCTTACTGATATCACCAATCTTGAAGTAGCACAAGGATGGATTGATGAGTTTTTAGAGAAGTATTCGGATTCATAAATAATTTAGTCGATTTCACCCCTCTCTCTTCGACGCTCTTTGCTGTAATAATCACAGTATGGAACATCTTTAGAGAGTCGAAGTGTTAAAAAGAAGCCTGCTATCAAAGATATAATAGGATTTATTAAAAAATGGTACTCCTTGTAGACTTCATAGATTTTCTTAAAGAATACAGCACTATCATTCCTATAATTACTTTTATTCTCGGTGCTTTTATTGGATTCAAAACCAACATTTATATTGCCCGAAGAAAAGAATTTATAGATATCTCCTCTCCACTGCATGATACCTTGATGGCCCAATTGCATGCCGAGGGTGATAGGATTTTCAGCAACCGTGTCAGTAAATCTGATTTGTTGAAATTGCGAAGTCGCTACTTCCATAGGACTTGGTTTGATTGAATCAAAGGTATTGGCTTTGACAGAGCAGTTAAACAATATCAAGAGCAATATGAAAAGTCCTACTACATTGACTCTTCTGGTCGAGCTATTTTTTCCAATCATGAAAATTACCTACAAGCAATTCAAACGCTTTTAAAATACACACCCATAAAATAATTTACTGCGAACCCGACGCAGTCCTTTGATCGGGTGGAGAAAAGAATGAGTAATAATATTGCAGAGCCTAAATGTCCCGAGTGTAAAGTCCAAGGCATAAAATACATCGTATCTAGTGATAGTGTTGAAGCATCAAAAAGTGGTGACACATGGTTTAATATCGCTCATTGCTCAGAGTGCGGTCATGTTTATGGTGTGTTCGCAAAAATTGTTAGGGCGCCAACAGTACCTAATATTCCTAGACCTTTTTAGAATTTAAAAATGAATATGGATCTAAATATAACTTGATATCATCAAGCTGATCTTGATTAAGATTAGCTTGATTTATGAGTTCGTTCAAAATACGCGAACCTCTCATTTGCTGCTCAACAACATTGGTTTTAATAAATTCTTTTTCTTGATCTTTATTGTCTACAACCGCTTCTTGAGCTTTTTTAATTGGTGAGACAACAAATTCATAAAGACTATCGACTGAATGTTTAATTTCACCTGGATTGGTCACACCAGCATCAATTAATTTACATATCATTTGATGACGCCAAGCACGAGTCGCGCCTACTGAATCGCTGCCTATTTGCTGTGCAATGTTTTCAGGAAATTCCATAATAAACTCCAACTAACCCGACCCTCTGTCGGGTTTTCTTTTGTCTATTAAAGCATAAATGTTTATTAAAATAAAAATTGTTTACTAAAGTAAAATAAACTATTGACTATATTTGTTTCGTTTACTAAACTAAAAATCACTAGCTAATAAAAAGCCCTCCTGACTCGACATCAAAGGGCTTTTCCAAACAACAGGTGAATTATGAACACAAAACCAAATTCAATCAATCCCATTGTTACACATCGTGTACAGCCTAAGGGTTTTTTCAAGGTCGCGGTAATCAGTGGTTTAGTTACTGTTGGTGCTGTCGGTCTTGCGTATGACCAAAAAGTTACTGAATACAAACCAACAGTATCAGCTCCAAACACCACTCCATCAACTTATAGCGTTAGTGCTCTAAAACTTACCTCTGAAACTTCAGGGAAAGCAGTTATCAAACTTGATAGCTTCCTTGTTTTAGTCAGCTTTGATTTTGAATCTCATCCAGATAGTTACGGCGTATCAGGTTCTGAATTTACAGCCGTTGATATTACAAATTTGGCGGTTGAGCAAATTACTGATGTAAACGGTAAAGATTGGAATGACTTCACCGACTACAACGATCACAGAAATATCAATCAGATGATTGTTGGTTATATCGAACGTAATCGATTGGTGGAGGCAGTTCAATGAAAACTTCTACTCAAAATTTCTCAGAATTTCAAGGCAATGAAAAGGGTTTATTCCGTATGCGTCTTGGTCAATCAATCTATGTGCAAAAAGGATCTGATGTTTACTGGGTGAATAGATCAGGTGTTTTGATTTTAGTTTCAGAAGAAACCCACGCAACGAAACCTTGGATTCGTGAAAATTTCGAACGTGAACGCAAATTCCAAAAGCGTAAAGCTAAAGCAGAATTGTTTAATCAACCTTGCTTTAAGCGCACACCGTATTCCGCTAATCAACGTATTGCTTACAACAATACGAAATATAATTAAGGGGTTACATCATGGCTCTAAATATTATTACTGCTGAACAACCTTTGTTGGTTCAAGCAATTATTGTTTACCTTTACGCTGATCCTGGTCTTGGTAAAACGTCAATTGGCTTTACTGGTGATAAGGCTATCTCATTTGACTTTGATAAAGGTTCACATCGTACTGGTGAATTGCGTCGTGGTGCAGTTGTTCAGGTTCAACAGTGGGCAGACGTTGCTAATCTGACACCTAACGATCTTGCACCTTTCAATACAATCGTGATCGATACAGTGGGCGCTATGCTTGAGAGTATTAAAACTCATTTAATTAGTAATTCCACTAATCGCCAAAAAGATGGTTCTTTAAAGCTTAAAGCTCAAGGATTGGCAAACAATATTTTTAAGCAATACGTGAACAGCTTAATCAGCTCAGGCAAAGATGTGGTTTTTATTGCTCACGCCTCAGAAGATCAAAGCGGTGATCAAATTGTGTATCGTCCAGATTTAGGCGGTAAGAATCGAAATGAGCTTTATCGTATCGCTGACATTATGGGCTACTTAACCACCGTTACAACTGGTGAAGGTAAGAATGCTCGTCTGATTAGCTTTAAGCCGTCTCCTACGCACCATGCAAAAAATTCAGGTGGTTTAGGTGGTGATACTGGCGAAGTTTGGGTACCAGATCTAAAAACATCCCCTACTTTCTTGGCTGACCTTATCAAACAAGCAAAAGATCACATTAATACAATGTCACCTGAACAGCTTGCAAATATGAAGGCTCAAGAAGATTTTTCACATTGGGAGCAAAGCTGTAATGAGGCTCAACATGCTGGGGACATCAACGATCTTACAGAAACACTCCCTGAAAAGGATCACCTTTATTACCAATCAATGCGCCAAATGTTGATCTGGCATGCAAAAGAAAGATTGGGTTGCAATTTCAATAAAGAATCTAATCGCTGGATAGGTGCCACTGAGTTTATTGGTATCTCAGACACACAAAGAGACGAGCTTCAAGCATTTATCGCTGAACGTGGCTTGGATATTAAAGGCATCTGTGAGCATTTTGGCTTAGATGCTCTCACTCAAATAGAAGCAAGCAAACTTGAAGCTGTTAAAGCTGAGATTGATCAAATAGCTAAAGCGAGTATGTCTGCATGAGCGCATTAATTTTAGACACTGAAACCAACAGCTTAAACGGTTATCCAATTGAAATTGCTTATGTACCCTGCTCATTTGAGCGGGGAGTTTTGGAAATTCATCAAAAATCAGCTTTTGATCAATATTTTTCTTGCCCTGAGCCTATCGAACTTGGTTCATTGGCAACCCATCATATTCTTGAGTCTGATATAGCGGACAAGCCAAGTTATGAGGTTTTCCGCTTACCTGAAAATACTGTTTATTTGATTGGTCACAATATTGATTACGACATACAAGCAATCAAATTGTGTGATTCTTCAATCAATGTAAAAGGCATTTGCACATTAGCTTTAGAGTCTGGGCAAGAAATTTTTATTGTGATGCCAACTTGTATCTTGCGTACAAAATACGATCCTGAGCATGGTGATATATGTTTGAGTGTAGCAAATGGATTTGCTCAGTTGGACGAGGAAAATGCGAAATTACAGCTGCAGGCATTTGGTAAAACTTTTGGCTATATTATTACTGAAATTGATGTTAAAGACGGTTTCAGTGAAAAGCCCAAAAAAGCAAGAAATACAAAGAAATCTGTTGAGCAAGAATCTCCACAAGTAGTTGAGAAAAAGCCAGTTATATCAATAGAATCTGAATTACAACTCTACTTAGATGGCTTACGTGCCTGCACAACTTTGGCTGAGATTGAAAGTACTTTATTTAATGTTGATAAAGTGGGTTTTTCAGCAGAACAAAAGCTTGAAATTACGATGGCTAAGGAGAGAAAAATAGCTGAGTTTAATCAACCAAAAGCTATTGAGTCTCAAGAAAATATATCCATCTCTGAAGATACAATTACTTCAGAAGATAACTCACCTGCATTACATCCATATCAATCAGTAGTTGATGAGTTGATGAGTTGATGGAACGTTTAAAAATCGTCAAAACTCCAACAGAAGCTAATGCTCTCTATAAATACACAGTTCACTGGACCGAGGAAGAGCGTAAGCCAGTTATGAGCGCCATCCATAAACGTTTAGCTGAATTCAACCCACCTGAAAAATCACAATCATCTTTGATGGTTCGTATTCAAGAATCAAAGACATTGATTGATCTTGCAAAGCTTGAAGAGGAAATAATCCAGTGCGACCCGGCTATACATGAGCGTTTATTCAGTTATGCTAATCAAAGACGTACTGAATTGACTTTGAATAATGAATTTCCATGGGAAGAGCAGAAATGAAAAGAAGAATAAAAGTGCATCCATTAATGAGTGAAGCCTTTCTAATTTGGCTCACAAAAATTGGGTATAGAGGTGTTTCAGGAATTGAAGGGATTTCATTTTATTGCTCTGTGGCTAATAACAATTTCCCAAGAAATGTAATGATTTTTTCAAACGGTCGGATGAATAAACCTGCAATCAAATTGTTTGAAGAATTTAAAAAATATGATCCATTTAATGAGGTGGCGTGATGGATATTAAAGAAGGAAAGGAGAAAAGTCATGATTGAGCAAACATTTAAAATAAAACCTGTTGCCTTACCTGATGATCTTGACAGCCTTTGGTTTCATCCTGATATTGCAAAACACGACACTATCGCTGATGGGGCTGAACATTATACTAATGAGCAATGGTTACAGCTTAAAAAGAATCTTGGTGTAGAGATAATTTACGATCACTGGGATTACCAAGATATTCCTGAAATACCTAGTGATGACTGCGCTGACTGGGCTAATTGGAAACCAATTCCACCTGAAGAAGGTTTATTTTTAATTGCTGCGTATGACACAGAAGATGGTCCAGTATTGTGGTGGGCAAAGGAAAAGGAGGAAGGTTGATGGATAAATATTTAACATCTAATAGCGTTTGTGAGATGTTTCATATTTCTAAACGCACATTAAACCGTTGGCAAGAAAAAACACCGTGGGGTGTACCCTTTCCTGCTCCGGCATTTGGTTCCGATGGTGGAACAATGAAAAGGTATTTAACTTCTGATGTAATCGCATGGGAAGAAAAATGTCAGATTTCTGAGCCTGAAAAAAAGGCTATATAAATAGTTAAACAGCAAAAAACTTAAAAGTTAGTACTTTTAGTCTATTTCCATGATTGTGACTGTAATTCCCTTGCTATATACTTATCGCGAATTTTACGGCTTGCTAAAAACTCTGGAATTTCAAATGTGTACAGATTAGTGTACATAATACGAAAAATAGGAAGCAAGAATTAACTTTACCTGTTTATATACAATGGTTTAGGTAACATGGCATTAATCGTTCAAAAAAATCTTGTTCAATCGTGTCTCGATTCATCTCATCGACAATTCGATGAAAATGCTGTTGATGTTGCTGAAACCATTGCCAAAATTCAGCATAACGGTTTTAATTACTTTGTATAGCTTGTTGTTTATTGCCAAATAATTTCTTAAAAAAGCTCATTTTGATTATTCTCTATTATTGCTTATGAATCAGGTTAATTTAACTCAATTCATCTCGTTTTTAAATGTGCTCAAGCAATAATGAAGCAAAATTAACAATTACTTTGTGGGTCGAATACGATCCAATTTTTTTAATACTTCTGCAACAGCAACCATCGCAAAACTAGAAGTCACCACCACAGCCGAGCCATAACCACCACAGCGCAAACCTGCACTTGCACATACATCTGCACTGGAAAATGGATTATCAATCGAATAAACACATGTAATACCGAACTTTTCTTTTGGCTTTTTACAAATGCCTTTGGCACGTAACTGACTACGCAATTTCGCAAGCATCGGATCTTGTTCTGTTTTAGACAAGTCAGCAACACGGATTTTTAAAGGGTCTAACTTACCACCTGCCCCACCTGAAACAATCAAAGGAATTTTATTAAAACGACAATGTAACATCAGCGCAAATTTTGCTTTTACATCATCAATGCAATCCAAAATAATATCGGGTGTCTTTTCTAATATTTCTTTGACATTTTCAGGACTGAGATAATCATCTATCAAATTGATCTTAATTCTTGGGTTGATCGAACGGCAGCGTTCAGCCATGACTTCAATCTTTTCCATCCCTAAAGTTGAACTCATTGCTGGCAATTGACGGTTAATATTTGAATCAGCGACTGAATCCATATCGACCAGTGTTAGCTCTCCAACACCCGTCCTTGCTAAGGCTTCCACAGCCCATGAACCAACACCACCAATCCCGATCACCATCACATGACTTTGTTCATAATGACTAAACGCATCGTCTCCATAAATCTTGGCAACACCAGCAAAACGGCGTTCATATTCATCATCAGTAGAATGGTCAGTCATGTTCAGCATCAACTCAAAAATACCGTACTATTTTACTCATTTCTCGACAATGTGTCTTGCCCATACACAATAAAAAAAGCCCTGTATTGTCTACAGGACTTGGAGAACTGAAAAAATTACTGTAGCTGTGTTCAACTAGGAAGCAATTAAGTTTCGCAGTACATAATGCAAGATACCACCTGCTTTAAAGTATTCCACTTCATTCAATGTATCAATACGACACAACACTTTGAAACGATCTTGTGAGCCATCTGCACGCTTAACTTCCACCTCTAAAGTTTGATGCGGTTGTATATCATCCGATAAGCCATAAATCGACAATTGCTCATGTCCTGTTAAATTTAATGTCTGACGGGTTTGTCCATCCACAAACTGTAAAGGAAGCACGCCCATACCAACCAAATTTGAACGATGAATTCGTTCAAAGCTTTCAGTAATCACTGCTTTTACCCCCAAAAGGTTGGTTCCTTTAGCTGCCCAATCTCGTGAAGAACCTGTACCATATTCCTTACCTGCAATAATCACCAAGGGTGTCGCATCCTGTTGATATTTCATTGCGGCATCATAGATCGCCAGTTTTTCACCTGTTGGTATATACAGCGTGTTACCACCCTCTTCACCATTCAGCATTTCGTTTTTAATACGAATATTGGCGAATGTTCCCCGCATCATGACTTCATGATTACCACGGCGCGAGCCGTAGGAGTTAAAGTCTTTTTGATCCACGCCCTGCGCTTGCAAATAACGACCTGCTGGGCTGTCTTTTTTAATATTGCCTGCTGGAGAGATATGATCTGTGGTCACTGAGTCACCTAAAACAGCCAAGATATTGGCATTGAGAATATCTTGAATCGGTTTAGTCGGTTGATCAATCCCTTCAAAGAAAGGTGGATGACGGATATAGGTCGATTGTTCATCCCATTCATAAGTTTGAGAATCAGGAATCTGAATCGCTTGCCATTTTTCATCACCATCAAACACTGCAGCATATTCTTTATGGAACATCTGCGTATTCACTTTTTGCAACACAGCATCAATTTCAATCTGAGTCGGCCAAATATCTTTTAGATAAATTGGCTTGCCTTGTGCGTCAACACCTAATGCTGTGGTGGTAATATCACTGCGTATCGTGCCCAATAGCCCAAACGCCACAACCAATGGTGGGGAAGCCAACCAATTGGTTTTCACCAATGGATGCACACGTCCTTCAAAGTTTCGGTTTCCTGAAAGCACGGATGCAACATTGAGGTCATAACATTGAATTGCATCTTCAATCGGCTGAGGCAAAGGTCCAGAGTTACCAATACAGGTTGTACAACCGTAACCCACGAGGTTATAGCCCAACTGGTCTAAATATGACAGCAATCCTGCCGCCTCTAAATAATCCGTCACGACTTTAGAGCCCGGTGCTAAAGAACTTTTAACCCACGGCTTACGTTGCAAGCCTTTTTCTATGGCCTTTTTGGCTAATAAGCCTGCTGCTAACATTACACTTGGGTTAGATGTATTGGTACATGACGTAATTGCAGAAATCACCACATCACCATCGGTCAATGGATAACGTTTACCATCAATGAGGCAATGCGGTTCTTCATTTTGTAATGCAGATTGTTTTGAATCGATGGCCGTGCCAGCACCACCCTCATTCACCAAGCGTTCTTTCTCAATTTTGGCAGGTTTAAGGTCTAATTCCATCAGCGCACTAAAAGTTTTTGGAATATCAGGTAATACGACACGATCCTGCGGACGTTTTGGTCCTGCAACACTGGCTTCAACGCTATTCATGTCCAATGCCAAAGTATCGGTAAATACAGGTTCATCTCCAGTATTACGCCATAATCCTTGTTCTTTACAGTAGGCTTCTACCAGTGCAATCCGATCATCTTGGCGGCCTGTTAATCTTAAATAGCCAAGTGTGATTTCATCGATGGGGAAAAAGCCACAAGTTGCTCCATATTCAGGTGCCATATTGGCAATGGTTGCTCTATCTGCAAGCGGCAGATCCGCAAGACCATCACCATAAAATTCGACAAATTTACCAACTACGCCTTTTTTGCGTAGCATTTGAGTAATGGTTAATACCAAATCGGTTGCAGTGATTCCCTCTCTTAACTTGCCTGTTAATTTAAAACCAATCACTTCAGGAATCAGCATCGAAATCGGTTGCCCCAACATTGCTGCTTCAGCTTCGATACCTCCAACACCCCAGCCCAATACACCTAAACCATTGATCATGGTGGTATGTGAGTCAGTTCCGACCAAAGTGTCTGGAAAAGCATAGCTTTCACCATCACTATCACCCAACCAAACAGCCTGCGCCAAATACTCTAAATTAACTTGATGGCAGATCCCAGTACCCGGTGGAACAACACTAAAATTATCAAAGGATGATTGCCCCCAACGCAAAAATTGATAGCGTTCACCATTACGTTGCATTTCAATTTCAACATTCTCTTCAAAGGCTTGGTCTGTACCAAAATGATCTACCATTACCGAATGGTCAATCACCAAATCTACAGGAGATAAAGGATTAATTATATTTGGATCTTTATGCGCCGCCTGAACAGCAGCACGCATTGCAGCTAAATCGACAACGGCAGGAACACCAGTGAAATCCTGCATTAATACCCGTGCTGGTCGATACTGAATTTCTTGATCAGATATTTTCGCTTTCTGCCAATCGACAATAGCTTGAATATCACTTCGCTTTACGGTGAGATCATCTTCAAATCTCAGTAAATTTTCCAATAATACTTTAAGTGATTTCGGTAGTTTTGAAATATCACCTAATTCAGATTGGGCTTGTTTCAAACTAAAAATTTTATATGTTGAATTCCCGACATTTAAATTCTGTAGCGAATTCAAACTATTTATACGACCATACTTTGCCATTGAATGAACCTCCAGCTTGGCGTTAATTTCTTATTGAGCTACTTGGAGTACTTCTTTCAATCTAAGACAAATATTTATTTTAGGTGTTGTGAATTGGTTATTTTTATTCAATTTAATGAGATCAAATGCAACAACGATTGACCAATGATCTCTCCTCCATCTACTCAAGATATTTTGAGTGGATATAGACCAAGCCTTGGCAAATTGAACTTATGATCAAACCTTTTCCATCCTCAAGCATGTCAAAGTGTTGTTCCATAAAATATTTGCCAATGGCTCAAGCTCTATTGCTAAAGACTCAGCTAAGCCTGCTAAAACATAGGGTAAATTGACGGGCGTATTGCGTGTTCGATGCTCTGTAGATGTTTGACAACACAAAGGCGTCATATCCGGACAGTCTGTTTCTAAAACGAGGTGCTCAGCTCCTACTGCTTGTACCACAGCATGGAGCTTTTTAGCATTTGGCTGAGTAATTTGTCCTGTTACCCCAATTTTAAATCCCAATTTGATCAATGCTTTGGCTTCTTCTACTCCGCCACTGAAAGCATGAGCTATTCCGCCATTTTGAAACTGATGTTGTTTCAACATCATAAGTACATCCGCATGTGATTTACGAATATGTAAAAGAATCGGCAGATCAAATTGTTGAGCCAGTTCAATCTGCGCTGAAAAGAATTTTTTTTGCTTGTCCAAAATTTCAGGTTGTTTATGTTGTTTGAGAAAGGTGTCTAAACCAATTTCTCCAACAGCAATACACTGTTCTGTTTGAAGAATCTGTTCGAGTGCGTTAAGGTGTGCTAATTCATGCTGTTCAATATAAAAAGGATGCAGCCCGGGCGCAAGATGGCTACGAGGCGCATTCTTTAACTGGTTTAGTGCATGCTGAGTTTGGATCAAATCTTGAAAACGAGACTGTAAAAAACCAATTAAAACCAGATGTTCAACCCCAGCTAATTTTGCTTGATATGCCAAAGCTTCTCGATCCAGAACAAAGTCTGGAACATCGAAATGGGTATGCGTATCAAACAGTCTCAAAGACATTATGATTTCGCTTTGCTATTTGCTACAGGTGCAGAACTGTTTGGTTGATCGACTTGCATTTCTGCTGGGAAATATTGCGGTTTTAAAATTCCTTTTAATTGGTCATAAGGAATAGTTAAACGTGGCAAGCCCACCACATAAGGTCCAATATCATATTCACCATATTGCAAAATTAGACCTTGTTTACCTAAATAAAAATTATTAGATAATTGAAATTTCCATGCTTGCTCATACTCACTCACATTATCTGCAAGTTTTGAATCAATGACCCAAACTTTAAAAGCATCATGAGCGAGTTTTTCAAATTTTGCTTTTTGATTTGCCTCTATGATTTGATTCAAACTGATTTGTTTTTTACTGGCCAAATCAAAGTTAAAATAAGTTTGAGAAGATGAACCATGCGCTCCGCCCAAATAGCTACTACTATTTAATACAACAGTTGCTAAAGGCTTATCTGAATTTAATATTTTAGGACTTAAACCAATTGTGATCTGACCACTTGCACCCAATGTCTTAAGCTCTTTGTCCAATGCCAAGAATGAGTTTGCATAAGGTTGAACACGATCTTGTAATTGTTGTGTTGGAGTCTTGTCTGTGTTGACTTCACTGGCTGAAGCTTGTGAACTGGCTTGCTGTTGATCCGCAACTTTTTTACTCAACTGCGCAATATCCAGCATTTTATCCAGATTGTCTAAAATCGCTTGATCAATGACTTCATCGACAAAAGTTTGATTACTTTGCAATCGTTCTATCGAAAAATCAGGGCATGTGTTGCCATCACACTCTGGTAAGCTTAATTTTAATTTGGCTCGATCACCCTGCAATAAAAGTGACGTATCTGGGACTTGAGACGCAGCAGTTTGATCGACTGCTGGCTCTGTTTTTTTAGAGTCGGGTTTTTGACAAGCGGTTAATCCTAAACAGATCAACAGTATAGAAAGCGCTAAGGTACTTTTTTGATTCAACATTTCACAAACCTATCCAACGATCCAAGCCAAGATTTTTTCAATCTTTATAGAAGATAGCCTATTCTTCTCTGGCTCAATCCTCAATCAAAATTTGTATGAAAATTGAAGCCTTATTAACATCTTCTACATCGTTGGTTTAAGGTGATGATCAAGCCCTCAATCAGTAATTGCTGTCAGAGCGATAGGACATATAAATCATATCTTGATGAGCTGTACGGACTAGATCAAATCTAAAACATACGTTGAAATACTTCAGCTTTCAGGATTTTTTGGGTTTGTGCTTTGGTGAAGTAAATATCCAGTTGAGTGCCGTCTTCTACAATTTCATTGGCACGATAATGTAAGCCCACGCCTTCCCCATCAAAGAACCAATCTGCCTGTCCCCAATACAGTTTTTTCGGCGCATGTTTCTTCACATCAGCATTTTGCTTTTCTAACCATTCTGCATATTTTTCTTGCACCCAAAGATTCAACTGATTTTGCTGATCGGGCTGGATAACATCTAAGATACTTAAACTTTTTTTCAACTTACGATCTGCAACGAAAAAGTATTGACGTTCTTGAATACTGACATCTGCTTGTAGCGAATTGACTGCAACTTGCAGTAAAACATATTGATTACGTTGTGATGCCATTCGGGTTTGCATGTGTAATTCGAATGCTTTGTTTTTTGGAAACTCTTCTTGCCAGATATCTGATTTTTTAACAAAAGCATTAATCGCCTGCTGTAAAGTCATGTTCTGCTTTAAATCAATTTGCGCTTGAATCACAGTTGCCTGATTATTGCTAATCCACTGATTTAACCAAGTATCTTGAGTTTTAATCGTTTGAATGTCGATTTCGATGCAATTCTTTTTCTCACAAAACGGCAAAGCATAATCTGCTTTTGCTTCTTGAATATTTAAATACGGTAAAACTTCTGCGACTTCTTGTTTGGGTTGTAATACAGAACCGTCCTTATCCTGATCTTTTTTTGAATCACATGCCACCAAAACCAAAGTACTTAAGCATAAGACTGTGATTATTTTTTTTGAATACTGCACTGCATAAATCCCTGTGGATAAAAAGCATTGTATTTTGATACAAAAACAGCTTCTCTAGGAAGCTGTTTTTACATTTTGCAATAAGTTAGCTGAACTTAATGCTCACGGGTCGCACGGAACTGAATATCTGGATAACGCTCTTGCATCAACTGTAAATTCACACGACTAGGAGCAAGATAAGTTAAGTGACCACCACCATCGACAGAAAGTTGGTCATGCGCCTTTTTCTTAAATTCGTTAAATTTCTTTTCATCATCACAAGAAACCCAACGTACTGTATTGATATTCACAGGCTCATAAATACAATCAACTTTGTATTCTTCTTTCAAATGATATGCAACCACATCAAACTGAAGTACACCGACAGCTCCTACAATCAAATCATTGTTAATTTGTGGCATGAAGACCTGTGTCGCACCTTCTTCAGAAAGTTCTTTCAAACCTTTTTGAAGCTGTTTTGATTTTAACGGATCTCTTAAACGTACACGACGGAACATTTCTGGTGCAAAGTGCGGAATTCCAGTGAAATGTAGTTTCTCGCCTGAAGTAAAAGTATCACCAATTTGAATCGTACCCTGGTTATGCAAACCGATGATATCACCAGGCCATGCTTCTTCCAGTTGCTCACGCTCACCAGCAAGAAAAGTTAATGCATCACTGATACGTACATCTTTACCAATACGCACATGATTCATTTTCAAACCTTTCTCATATTTTCCTGAGCAGATTCGCATGAATGCAATTCGGTCACGGTGCTTCGGATTCATATTGGCTTGAATTTTAAAAACAAAACCACTAAATTCTTCTTCAGTTGCTTCAACAGTACGTTCATGCGTTGGATGTGCTTTGGGCTCTGGTGCCCATTGAATAAATGCATCAAGCACATGATCAACAGCAAAGTTTCCTAAGGCTGTACCGAAGAGCACAGGCGTTTGTCGACCTGCCAAAAACTCTGCTGGATCAAGCGGATCATTGGCCATTTTGACCAGTTCTAAAGACTCTTCAAAAGAAGCAAAAGCAAGATCACCTACTTTTTCACGAATATCTGGATAGTCATAGCCATCACGGATTTCAATATCTGTAATTGTTGAACCAAAGCCTGCTTTGTAAAGATAAAGCTTATCTTCGAGAATATTATATACACCCGCAAAATCACGTCCCATACCCAAGGGCCAAGTGATTGGCACACAACAGATTTTGAGTACATTTTCAATTTCATCAAGCAATTCTAGTGGCTCACGAATTTCACGGTCCATTTTGTTGACAAATGAAATGATCGGTGTGTCACGCATACGACACACTTCCATCAATTTAATGGTCCGTTCTTCGACACCTTTTGCACCATCAATCACCATCAATGCAGAGTCAACCGCAGTCAAAGTACGGTATGTATCTTCAGAGAAGTCTTCATGTCCTGGGGTATCCAGCAAGTTAATGACATGCTTTTTATAAGGAAACTGCATCACAGAAGTGGTAATCGAAATTCCACGTTCTTTTTCCATTTCCATCCAGTCCGATGTCGCAGCACGGTCTGATTTACGGCTTTTAACCATTCCAGCGACCTGAATTGCTTTACCCCACAACAACAGTTTTTCTGTCATTGTGGTTTTACCAGCATCGGGGTGGGAAATAATCGCGAAAGTCCTACGCGCTGCTACTTCTGTAGCCAACTGTTCTTTAAACATAAAAAATCTACAATATGTGCACAGTTACGTACACATTGAGAAATATGTACCTGAACTGAAAAATGAGAAATCAAAAATTGGCAATATTGTATCAGATTTCATTGCTATTTTAACGCCTGTTAATCAGGCTTAATTTATCTGTACACAGCCGTTAAAAGTCTCATCGAGATTAAAATAAGAACAAGGATGATCTTTGAAAAACAATCACCCTTGCACAGCATACTCAAAAACCAATCAGCGGTTAAAACTGTTTAAGCCTTTTTTCATCAAGAGAATCTGATCTGTTTTTAAAATAGATCGAATAGAAGATTTTTAAACTAATATTTGTTCATAAAACCAATGATTCCATTGGCAATCATATCAATTGCAATAGTTCCAATTAAAAGTGCAGATAAACGTCCAACAATATCAAAATAACGATCAATATATTTGGCATGACTATAACGTAAATGATCATGACCAAATTTCATGATCATTAAAATCCCACAACTGATAAATAAAGTGAATGCAATCAATAGTGCTGATTCAACTAAAGACATACTGACACCAGTAACCACAGCTGCACTAATTGTACCCGGGCCAATCATAAAGGGCATGGCCATTGTACTTGCCAAATGTGCTGGTGTTCCTCTCATTTCACCAATCGTATCTGCACCTTGGAACACAAAACGATAACCAATCACCAAGAAAATCAACCCACCAAAAATCTGAAAAGATTCAAAACGGACATTTAAATAGGAACTAAAAATTGCTTCTCCACCCCATGCGAACAGCAAAAATACCACGTAAGCAATCAAGGCCCCTTGCGCTAAACTTTTATTAAACACCTTAGTCTCAGTATGTCTAATCATTCCAATCATATAGATGCTCATCAAAAAGGGATTGAGCAAAGAAAAAAATAAAGCAAATGAATGAATATAGTTTGAGATCATAATGGCTTTCCATAAAATCGTTTAGGAAAAAATAAGCAAGTAAAAAGTTGACTTCAACGTTGAGAAGTTTTGTCTAAGCAATTTTCTTTAAGCAAGAACGAATCATTGTAAATTCATTAAATATTCATTCGTTTATAAATTATAAAACTATAAAAAACTGTAACCATACTCGTACTGGTTTCAGTCTTTAGGTTAATTTTGCTTTGACATGATTAGCGTGCCCTAACACAGTTAGCATGTCTCACAAAAAAATATGAAATTATGATTTTATTTATTTTTAAACAAGTTATTTTGCAAAACAGTTAAATTGCCAAAATACAATAATTTCTAATCAACATTTTAGCGTTTGTTTTAAAATTTGATTATTGATACTCGACCCAAAATTCAGCATAGGCATTGGCAAAACCTGGAGTAGCAGAAGCATCTGTTGCAATATAGTTCGCATAAAATACAACTGAAGCATTCCCATTCGCATCGACTAAAAAAGCTCGACTTTTATTCGCTAAATCATCAGGGAATCGACTTGTCTTGCTAATCGGAACCCGATTTCGATTAGAATCAGTCAGTTCAATTGCAACGTGCTGCGCAGATGTTGCTGCATTAGGATTACTTAATGCCAAAAGTTGATTATTCACAGGGTTTTGTTCCCCTATAAATGTAAAGCGGACTTCTGTTCCCACAGGGCATAGAACTAAATTAAACGGAATTGCAACACGAGGCCCTTTGTCACCCGGTTTTGTTAAAAACTTGGTGGAGGTTAATCCCATATCTACAATTTTATGCGCTTCGCTCTCTTCAACACCACATGTTGAATTAGTAGCATTGCCTTTTAAAATAAAGTTATAGGTGCCTAGATCTGCATGTGCATAACTATACAGACCGATATTCATCATCAGCAAATAGGCGGTACGATAAAGATTTTTTCTAAATTCATTCATTTTCAGTCCTCCTAGTCAAAGTCTATTCGGAAATAGCCACGCGCCTGAAAAGGTCCTGCTGCTGGTTGATTTCCAGTCACACTCACAGGCCATGCTTTCACCACAATATTGGCAGGATTGGTATTATTAAAATGAATTTTACTGTTGATATTGTTCGGAATCAGCACGTTGTCATTTTGATCTGACATCTTAAAACCAATATCAGGATTGCTCGAAACAATAATATCATTGGCAGGCCCACCAACATTATCGGTTTGCACACGTACCGTTAAAGGAACATTATTGGTAATAAAACTATTACATTTAATCGACAACGGCATATTGGCTTTCGATAAACCTTCAACTTTATTTCCGATCCCTGCTTCTTTAAAGGCATAACTTGGGATGTTCCCAAAATCAACCACAGAGTCCACATTATCATTGATGATACAATTTTGGGGGACAATCACACGACCTCTTAAGTGCAGAGTCTGTTTTGCGCCATTGGCTTTTCCTGAGCCAATTTGATCACCTGTATAAAAGTCAGCTACAGGTACATAAATATAACTAAATCCAACAAAGGGCTTAGCGATTCGCATGGTTAGAGTAAAGGTGGTATTTCCTACATGGTTGGTGGTTATACAACGTTCGAGCGCACTACCAAAACGTGTATTTACAGCAGGTACAGGCACATTCAATCCATTAAAAGTATAGTCAACAGATGCCTGTAGATAATCATTCACCTGAGTGTAATTTTTCCCTGAAATATTGGTTGGAGCTCCATTAACATAGTCTGATGTCATATAAACAGATCTTAATGACCCATCTAACGTCGTTCCATTATTACAAGATGTGGTATAGGGCTGACCATTGATATTAATCACCAGTGCTTGATTGAAGGTTTTACCCACTTCATTATCTGCGGGATTGGTAAATGTATAAGTCCCAAAGTCAGCATAAAGGGTCTTATTTTGTTCTGTTCGCCACCATCCTGCTGAAGCATCTACGGCAGTCAATAACAATAATGTGCATGCAAGTAATTGGGTTTTCATTAACATTCTCCTGTTACTTACATTCAACATCAAACTGTTGTATTGCAAGGTTTAAATCTGCTGTAGCAATATCATAATCGGCAACGCATTTTTGTTCAGCGGCATCGCCCCAAACTACATCCAACACACCTTTCAATGGCAGTCCTGTCATATAAACCTGACCTGACTCTGCGGCCATACCTAAAGCTTTACCACCTACTTCACTCACATTACTCGCATAAGGGATCGGCTGCCCTTTAAAATGAATATTCATCAAGGCACGAACACCAATACTGGTCTCGAAAGTTGCACGGCTAATTGCACCTCGGATCGGCACCACATTGCTGACATTACTGTTGATTTCCAGATTAGAATCAAAACTATTTGAATCCAGTGCGACACGGTTTAAACGGTATTCCGAGGCATAAGGTAAAATTGCATAGCCACGCCAATCTGTTTTTACCCCATTATAATTTTCAATTTTCACCCCTTTGGCGCCTGGTGCTTTGACCAAAATACTGGTATCACTAAGCAATTGTCCAAAGGTTAAACCATCTTTATGCAGGACCATTCCACCCGTTGCATTGTAGCTAAAGCGATTATTGTTCCCATCATAACTATAGCCAGCACCTACACTGCCATACGTACCATTATAGTTGGCACTGATAGACCCCGCAGAACCTTGATCGGTCACATAGCCTTGTCGAAGGCTATAACTTAAATTGCGATCTTTTAATAAGGTGCCATTGATCCCTGTCAAATATGAATCATTTCCATCCGAGTTTTGTGTGGTTGATGCTGTCGCATAGGTATTTGCCCAAACACTATCACGGAAATTTGCTTTAGAACGTAGACGATCCAATGGGAACGATACGTTGGCTGTATAAACAGTATTGGCTTTATCGAGTTGAGAGAACATATTTCGGCTGACACCAACAGAATAATTAATACCATTCCATCCACCGTTATAGCCTGCTTGTACCCACTCATCTTTTTTTGTAGTTCCCCAATAACTTTGCTGATTTGCAGCAAGATAAAGCGAACCGTATTGCCCCATCGAGTGTGAAATATTGGCTTGTAAACGACCTTTTTTAGTATGGTTAAGATCATAGCCATTTGCGGTAATTCCAACATTTGCCAAATTACCATCTTGCGTTTCACTTTGAATATCACTTGCACTCATTTGCCCATAGAACACATCATTCAATGTATAAAAACCACGCGTTGAATAACGATAACCTAAAAGTTGAAAACTCGTTCCTGAGCGGAGTAAAGATTTGGAATAGAGAAATCGCATCGATTGACCACTATGCTTTGAACCATCCACCAATTCACTGTTTGCATGAGTCACATCAAAAGAAAACGCGCCAAACTGTCCCATATTACTGCCAAAGCCTAGCAAAGTACTTTGATAGTTTTTTGACAGCTGAGTACCTGCATAGACTGAGAGTCCTTTCGGCAAGCCATGTACCGCTGTGGCCTGAACAACCGTTTCATTCTCTCTTTGGCGGTTTAGACCATTACGAAATTCACCTGCCAAAACGCTATAGCGAGTACGGCCTTCTCGTTGCAAAATCGGTAAGCTTGAATAAGGAACTAGATAGCTTTGGATTGAACCATCACTTTCTTCAATGGTTACATGTAAGTCACCACTACCAAAAGCTGGGTTTAAGTCCTGAATCAGAAAAGGGCCCGGTGCGACATTAATCTGGTAAACAATATTGTTGTTTTGTCGAATCACCACTTTGGCATTGCTTTTCGCAACACCACGTACATTCGGTGCATAACCTTGTTGGCTGTCTGGATACATTGCATCTGCGGTAGATAACTCAGCCCCACGATAACTAAAGCTATCAAAGATGCTTCCTTCGCTGGCACCATCACCAATTCTAATTTGGCTTTTAATCGGAATCAGCGTTTTTTGGACATAGGTATTTAGATTTGTCCAATCATGCGTACTGATATTATTGCTTGAATTATAGTTATAGCTTCCTGAGTGACGTAATTGCCACGAACCAAGATTCATACCACTGTCTACACTGATATAAAGACCATTCCCAGCGGTTGCTGAACCTGAGTTGTTATATCCCGACATGCGATAATTTAAGAACATGGCATTGATGCCATCATCCCATTGATCTGGTGGAATATAGCCACGAATTTGATTTTTCAATGAGATCTGAGGCAAATCAATATACAGCTTTTGCTTGCTGAACTGAAAACGACTATTTGCACCATCGATGATTTGGTTGACATCTAGGCATTGTTGTTGAGGTTCTAATAACTGCGGATATGCAGCAATGTTGACCCCAAAACTCTCTAATAATTTAACGTCTAAACAAGGGACCAATCCTGTTCCATCAGTAGCCCCTGCTTTTTCGATAAATTGAATATCTTGCGCAACAACAAATTGGTCATTGGCATAGACTTCAACCCGATAAACCCCTGGCAGTTGTTGCTGTGAGCTTTGTAGCTTGGACAAGTCTGCAACCTGCCCATTGGATACTGCATCAGTTAAAAATGCGGTATTGAATACTTGCTCTGCATGCGCATGCTCCACACATGCAGCACTGACCGCCATTGCCGATGCGATATACATCGGCAAAGCTTTCATTTTGGCATACATGGGTTTAATTGGCATCATCACTTAAGTACTCTCACAACAAATATTAATTTACAAAACTAATTCAGATTGATTTCTACTTTTGGGGTTACACCGCCATAGTCATTCACGGTTTGATAGCTCAATTTATTACCTGATATTTTTGATATTTTTGTCTTATCAAAAGGGAGCGCCATCACACTGTCTAACTTGCCTCCATCGAGCAGTAAATTGACAAAAGAAATGTGATAAGGTGATTGATTATCGACAACCACTCCATCTGGCGTTTTGCTAAATTTAACTTTTTCTATCGCATCTTCAGGCGCAATCTTTAATTTTTCTGGGCGTACAAAAAGTTTAATTCGTGATAATACCGCAAGCTGTAAAATATTCTTTTCCTCAAGTACGGCTTTATCTACAGAGGGAATAGACTTGACGTTTAACCAAAAAACCGACTCTCGATCTTGTGGTAAATTCGTTGTTAAATTAACAATTCTCAGGGTATTTTCTGTTGCAGGTTCAGCAACAAATAATGGTGGCGTGACCAAAAAGTTTTTGGTTTTTTCTTCAGCTTGAGTTTACACCCAAGAACTAATCAAATAGCGGTCTTTTTTACTGTGGTTGATGACGGATAAAGAAACTTGTTTTGCTCCCACAGGATAAATCACACGTGTCGCGCCCAAAGACACACCACCAATTGCTTTACCTTCAGCATATGAAAAGGAAGCAAGGCATGACAAAGCCACTCCAACCACACCATTTTTAAACATGCTTAAATTCATATAAATCTTCCAAAACAACTTATGGATAAAAAACAGAGAGCAAAATATTTTTACCGTTTTGAGGTAAAGAACCGCTGGTAAATGTAAGAGGCAAAGCCAAGGTTTCATCGATATTGATTAATTCAACATCAGGTTGAGAGAGCAGCGATTCATCCGCAGTTTTGGAACTTTCAAACTGAGGCATTGAATGCAACACATTGGTTGTAGACATTAAATTAATAGCTTTAAATTCAGTTGCTGTTGTTCCTTGAATAGCTTCTGCAAATTCAAACTTTAGGTTGTAATAAACATTTGAAGAGCAATTTGAAACGTTCAACTCTAAAAGACTATTCTCATTGACTGGTTTTAAACGTTTTAGATTGCTTTCCTGAGCAAATGAGCACCCTAGATTAACCAGACTGCCATTAAAATGGGCTCTTCCACCAAACACATAAGTACCTGCAAAAGCGCTTTGAAACAAAAACATTCCAACCAGTACAGTTAAGTATTTATTCATATGAAATAGCCCATTCTGAGTGATCAATTCAAACCGTGGTTCGAATCAATACTTAGTTATAATTCACCACAAAAGTTGCATCAGCATTTGCTTTACCTGGTGTTGATACACCAGTCGCTACATAACGTGCTGTAAATGGGAACGTATTCGTACCATCAATGATTGCTTTTTCTGTAGAAAAATCACTGCCATCTACAGCAAGAATTTTTGAAGCATAATCAGTGATTTCGATACCGACATTGGTTGCAGCTGGAGCATTACCGCCACCACCGTTTACTGCTAATAATTTATTGTTCGTACTTACTGTTTGACCATTAAATGCAAAAGAAACACCATTAGTTACAAGTGATGCATCACAGTCAACCAATTGAATATTGAATGGAACTGGACCAGATTTGTCACCAGCAACTGCTAAACGAGCAGTACGGTGTTGACCTAAATCTACAGTTTGATCAGCTGTATCTGTACTTACTGCACAAGCAGCATTGACTAACTCGCCAACAAAATGCACCGTACCACCGTTTACAGTTGCAGCGAATGGTGTAGATGAAACAACAAGTGCAGCAGCAAGAAGACCTAATTTTTTCATGGAATAACCCTTTCTAAGAGAAAAATGACTGATGTTTATTGCGAATACTGATGCATATTTTTTTAATTTCGATCAATTAGCGCTGATTAAAATTTAAGTTATTTTATTTAAACAAATTGAAATATATCTTGTTTTAATAAAATTACGAGACAGCAATCACATAAACTGAGTGAATTGTAAGATTGAGTACATTTAAATGAAAAATGATTTTTAATCATGCAGAATGCTGACTTTTTTCATACATAGATATAAATTAAGTATTTTCAAACAATTGAAATAGAATTTTTTGAAGTTAATTGTGCTTTATTGGTCTTTTTTTTAAGTAAAAATTAACATTCGGTCAAACTACAACTGAACTTGAGCAGTAATCTAACCGCAAAAAAACGGCTTAAATTGTATGATAATTGGCTTCTAAACGATCTACAGGAAGTGGCATTCCCAATAAATAGCCTTGTAATTGTTGACAACCTAAACGCTTCAGGATTTCGGCCTGCTGTTCCGTTTCCACACCTTCTGCTGTCACCACTAAACCTAAACGGATTGCTAAATGGATAATACTTTCTAAGATAATTTGTTCTTTTGAGCCTTCACATAAATTACGGATAAATTCTCGATCTATTTTAAGTTCATCTACAGGTAAATCTTTTAAGTATAGGAAACTAGAATGCCCTGTACCAAAGTCATCAATTGCAAGTTTAATCCCAAGATTTCTTAATTTTTCAAATGTCTGAATACTATCATCAATATGATGCATGGCTGTAGACTCAGTAATTTCAATAATTAAATTTCCGTTTTTCACATGATATTTTTGGATTAATTTTTCTAAATTTCCAATTAAATGCTTATGTTCAAATTGCACTGCCGATAAATTAACAGCCACTGGGCAAAATGCGTAATTTTTCTCTTCCCATAGCTGGATTTGCATACAAGCTTGCTCTAAAGCCCAATAGCCCATGCGAATAATTAATCCCGTTTGTTCTGCACCACCGATAAACATACTCGGTGCCAACAAACCCAAACTTGGATGCTTCCAACGAATCAGTGCTTCAACGCCACAAATGCGATAATCTGCGGTAAACTTAGGTTGATAAAAAAGAATAAATTGTTGTTCTTCAACAGCTTTGTAGAGATCATTAATCAGTTTTGATTGGCTACGATTGTGATGTTGCTGATCTAAAGAACAACCATACACACTATAAGTATTACGTCCTTGTTCTTTCGACTGCATCATTGCCGAATCTGCATTGACCAACAAGTCTTGTAAATTTTGTCCATGGTCTGGAAAGAATACGATTCCAATACTGGCTGAAATGTTGATTTCTTTACCCGAAATTTGAAAGCTGTCTTGTATTTTTTGTAAGAACAATTCTGCAATTTGTTCTGCTTCGAAACGATTCGAATTTTCAAGGATCAATATGAATTCATCCCCACCAATACGAATAAGTTTCTGCCCCTCTTTTAATAAAGGATATAAGCGCTGGGCAAATTTTACCAAAAGCTCATCACCAATATGATGACCAAAAGCATCATTCACCGACTTAAAACGATCTAGATCAATATAGACAAAAGCAATTTTAGCTTGCGCATCCTTATAATCAGGAAATAACGCATCGGTGTATTCAACTAAAAACAATCGATTGGGTAATTTGGTTAGATTGTCTTGAAGTGCCAATCCCTCAAGCTCTTTATTGGCTTGTAATAACTGTAAACTGCGTTCTTCTAATCTTCGTTCTAAAATTGCCACACAAAAGGCAGAAACAAGAATCAAACTTGCTACAAAAATAATAGTGAACAACAAAACACCTTGCCCTTCGTTCAACTGATTTTCAAAATGGTTGACATGCACAGATGAAATCGTTGCCGCAGCCATCCCAATATAGTGCATCCCTACAATGCTCAGCG
>WNDP01000279.1 GCA_009912575.1 Acinetobacter bereziniae | reverse complement strand
GACACCCATGACTTTACAAGCTCTGGATACATTCTGAAGTTCTTCAGCTAAATTGAGTAAGCCTACTTTGTGTTTAATGATTTGATTGTTAGTATGCAACATAAGAAAGTTACCTTTGTTTGATTAAGATTCGACACCTTTATCAAAACGGGTAACTTTCTCTTTTTCAAGATCAATGTCTGATCAGATCTGAACTAATACAATTTAATTGCATTCTCTTCATCACCTGACCAGTATTGAGCCTCAGCACGATTTCTTAACACATTGATCGTCCGCATTGGATTATTTCTATCCAAATTTGCTGCCTGTTGTAGCAGTTGCCAACCAATAATGTCCTTATTATTTTTATTTACAAAACGATTGACCAATTGCTCAGCTTCTTTAGGTTTATTTTGACGAAGATAAACTTCCGCCAGCTTATAGCTAATGCCCGATTTTCAGGTGTAATCCGTTGTTTAGTGATGATGGTTTGATAAGCATCGTCTATTTTATTTTTACCCAAATAAATATTGGTCTGAATTAAACTCACTAAAGTATGATCTGGGTTCAGTTGTTTCGCTAAATTAAGTTGAGTTTGGGCATTATCATAATCACCTTGTAGTAAATAAAATTCACTCAAAGCCAGTAACCCAGCTAAATTATTATTGCGTGCGAAAGAAATTAATTGGCGGTCATTGGCCTGCCCAGAAACCACCAAGGTATACCATTTGATAATATCGAAATCTTGTTGTGAACTCTGGACTTTAACCTTTGGAAATTGATTTGCTCTCAGTCTTGCTTCACTCATACGTTCAGTCGTGAGTGGATGGGTAAACCAAAAATCAGGTAAAAAACTTAACTGACTGGTTGCACGATGCATAATTTCAAAAAAATCAGCCATGCTTTCAGGATCATAGCCTGCACCGTACATAAACTGCATACCAATACGGTCAGCTTTTCGTTCTTGATTTCGGCTATAACTTAACTGTTTGTCCATGAGTGCCGCTTGCGTCCCCATCATTACAGCCCCACCAACATCACCATCAGCTTTTGAAGCCAAGGCAGCACCGACAATGATTCCCGCCAAAGCCAATAAACCTTGTCCCTTGAATGCTTCTTGAGAACGGCTGTAATGACGTTGTGTAACGTGCGCAATCTCGTGCCCCATTACACTGGCAACTTCATCAATATTATGCGAAGCAGTAACCATCCCCGTATTTAAAGCAAATAAGCCATCGGGTACTGCAAAGGCATTGATTTGGGCATCTTTAATGATCACTAATCCTACAGGTTGCCCAAGTTGAGTCTGGCTTAAAATTCTTGAAAAAACCATCATGAATTGGTCTTCTAACCATGGGTCATGGAGTACAGGCATCTGCTGTTGAACTTGGCGGTAAACTTTTTCACCAATGGTTTTTTCTTTTTGTTGATCAATAAAACCTACCCCACCGCCAATTTCAGGCACTTCAAATTGAACAATACTTTGATTTTGCGCAAAATCGTTTGCAAAGCTCATTGATGTGCTCAGGCATAAACAAAGGCTGATGAAGGTCTTGTTCAAGAGTTCGGCTCAATTATTTTAACATTTTCAATATAACATTGAATTTAGAACAAATTTGCAATGAAGTGTTATATTGTATTAACTTTAATTTAAACCAGTTTAGAAGTTTTCATTCACCAAATATCGAGGTGTATTGCCTTCTAAGGCATCGACTAAATTCTGCAAGGCTAACTCAGCCATTTTTTTGCGAGTTTCAGCAGTTGCCGAACCAACATGTGGTAAAGTCACCACATTATCAAGTTGGAATAGTGGTGATTCCGCTAAAGGTTCTTTTTGATAAACGTCCAAACCCGCTGCAAAAATCTGTTGATGCTTCAAAGCATCAATCAATGCTTGCTCATCAACAACAGAACCTCGTGAAATATTAATAAATACCGCATGTTTTTGCATCAAACTTAATTCTGACGCTCCAATCAAAGCTTTAGATTGATGATTTAAATCTACTGCTGTTAGCACAAAATCAGACTGTTTCAGTAAATCTTCAAGACTTTTGTACTGTGCATTGAACTGCTGAGCAACTTCAATTTTCTCACGACGATTATGGTATAAAATATTCATATTAAAACCATAGAAAGCACGTCGAGCAATAGCAGCACCAATATGTCCTAATCCAATAATCCCTAAAGTCTTACCAAAAATATCTTGTCCAAATTGTGTCGCATTAACTGTACGTTTCCACTCACCCTGTTTGGTCCATTGATCTAGACTCGGTACTTTACGTGCTGCACTCATCAATAGTGTAAAGGCTAAATCTGCGGTAGTTTCTGTGAGTACATGTGGCGTATTTGCCAGCCATATTTTTTTCTGATTCAAGTAAGCAACATCATAATTATCATAGCCCACACTGACCGAGGATATAATTTTTAATTGCTTTGCTGGAGCCAAATTAAGCTCATTAAGTAAGCGTCCAGCACCGATCAAAGCATCAGCATCGACAACTTCAGTACGAATTTGTTGATTTATATCTCCTTGCTTTGGGTCCAAAACCACCACTTGATATTGTTGCGTTAAACGTGACAAAACTTCTGAATCAATCTGGCTAAATACAACAACTTTTTTACTCATATTTTCCGACACTCCTTTAACGACTATTTGGTAATCTAAGCCCCTTTATTTTGCATCATTTGCCATAAACGACGTTTTAATAAAGGCTGTTCAAGTATCTCTTGCAAACTTGCCAATTCAACAATCTCCTGTTGGCCGACATGACTAATTTGACCAAGGCTTATTATTTTTCGTTCTTGTCTCAAAGCATCTATAAAACCCTGAACATACAAGCTCGCGCCTCTTCCATCTTGAAATGCTAACATTGGAAATGGCCATTTCAGTTCATAAAATTGGCCAATTAGCGCACGTTGGATATTACTCCATAAAATCAATTGTTCTGAACTGATTTGTGTACTGTCGATCAATAGCACACTGTTTTCAATGACATATGCTTGAATTTCAAATGGGGACAATTGTACAGCTGGCTCTGCTACAAAATCCGTCTGTTGCTGAATCTGTTTAGAGGTTGTAACTTCTTCCGTTCGTTGTGTCTCAGGATTACGCTTTAGCAATGAAACTTCGGGAAGCTGGGGTTTTTCAATCTGAATCGAGCTTTCAACAACTGTGTCTGTATTCGGCGCTGACTGCACAGCGGCTGAAAGATTAGAAAATTCAATCGTATCAATACTGGTCTGTTGTTCTTGCTCGACATCACGATATAAAGCTGTTTGATAATGACGTGTTTGTACAGCAACCTTAGGCACCCATAGGTCTATTCCCATCGTCGCTAAAATACTACGTTGATGTTCTGATACATTCACATTCATTGCAGATTCAATACTTTTCATATAAAGGCTATTCTAACGGTGTTTCAATATTTTTGTCGCACCAATCAAACGAAAAGAGACGATAAAATAAACTTAAAGTACATATGATGCATAAACATCATTTTAAACTCAGCTATGAGAACTTCAATCGACTAAAGTGATGTGATTAAGATGCCATATTTTGCAGTAAGATACATACCTTGACGTATAATATCGCTTCCGTTTGCATGATGAACTTTTAACTCTTGAGTTAAAACATCAAAATGAAAAGCATCATAACAGTCTTGATGCTGGCATAACCAATTTAAGGTGTCGGCAAGATGCTCATCGACAATATAGCTGTCTGCTAAAAAATTTTTAGACATATTCATATAAGTATGGAAAGAACAAAGCAATTGTAACGCAGAATGAGCCATCAAAAAAAAACAAAAAACGGGATGAAAGCAATATGCGTACAATATTTGCTTGGTCTAAAGATTAATAAAATAGAGATGATCTTTCAAATATAAGGAATTGTTTTCAAAAAACATTTTCACTTTAAATGTAATATAAAGCATATAGTCTACATACACTTATGGATATGCAATGAAAAAAGTCAAAACTGATTCAACTTGAAAACTTTTAGCGCATCAAAGAATAATTGCCAAACAGGTTATTTTTATAAGGGTTGGTCAATGTTCATTTTTTAATATCACCATACCCATGCTATACAATCATCATATGGTGATATTTTTACAAGATATAAAGAAAATTAATGATGAGCGCCACACTTACGACATTCTTTGATCACGATATTATGACCAATTTCGTATTCAAAGCTATGGATACACAATAATTTTCTGATTTTCTGAAACATTCTCAAACTCCTTTTATTTCTCACAACAATTATAGTTTCATCCTAAAACGTCAATGTCTTTGCTAGACATGTGATATGTTTAACATATTTACTGATGTTACGCACTAGCTCTAAAAATCTTTATAATTCATGGCATGAATAAAGACTTGCTAGACCTCTATACCGACTATTTGATTTGTTCAACTGAACAAACAACAGCGACACAATTATCAAGAAT
>WNDP01000278.1 GCA_009912575.1 Acinetobacter bereziniae | reverse complement strand
CATTCACTAAAAAGCGTAAATTTGAATTCCCTAAGGTTAGACCAAAACCTGCTGTTTCTTGAGACCCACTTCTTACATTTCCAATCTGCCATTCTGACTGATACCAACCGAATGAAAGTGCGTGAATAATTGATGCTAATTCTGTTGGAGAGTTTGTAGTGATAGCACTTGATTTATTTATAACAGTTTTAATAGGTGAGCTTTCACCAGTATTGATATTAATCTCACCTGTTAATATACCGCCTGACTTATCAAATTTAGCAACATTTAATAATCGCCCCTGATTTGCGGATAAAGGTCTTTTGATATCACTTGAATTTAAATGGTCAATAGCATCAACAGTTGGTTGTGGATCTAACTCACTATAGGTCTTATACCACGGTGTCCACCCACCAGTATACTGAGAGCGAATATATTGAAGCGTACCAGCATCTTTATATGTCGTTAAACGTTGAACACAGCCAGCAGTGATATCTACTTGCAAAGAAAATGCTAACTTTGTTGGGCTATTTTTTATTGTTTCCGCAGTAATATTATAATCGACTAAATAACTTCCTTGAGCTTGATAATCATTTAAGTCCGCATTATCTGGAATTTTAATCGCACGATTAAGTTTATTATCCTGTAGATATTTACCCTGTTTAGCTGAAAGCGGTTTATTTAAATTATCTGTTGTTAAATTATCTACGATCTCGTTATGACGAATGTAATCTTCATCAATAATTTGATTTACAGTTAAAGCTAGCGTGTTAAACAAATAGTTAAACCACTGGCGTGCTGGTTTAAGGTTTACAGGAAAACCATCTTCTTGATTTAAATTATCCGTATTTTTTTGCCCATTTTTGGCAAATTCAGGTAGTTTATTTACTGCCATTTTTACATGCTCTCAATAATAAGTGAAACACCCGCAGGCAATGGGAAAAAGAGTTGAACAAGAATTTTGTCTGAATAAGACTCTCGAGTTAAAAACTTAAAAGTTACCGTCATATTTTTATTGTCGATGACTTTAAATTGCTTGTGATTTAAGACTAAGTTCAAAATTTCTAGAGTTTGGTTAATATTTCCAGTACTGGTATTTTTAAGAATCTTTGCCTTAATTAGATTTCTTAGAAATTGCCCTTTCGGCACTAAACCACCCGTTCCAGACTGTCCTGATTCCCGAAAATAACCGCCAATACTTGGATCATCAATTTCCCCAAAAGTCAGCGCATTTTCTTGATCAATAAAACCAAAATATTCAAGCTGTGCCGCACCAGGAATAATTAATGGTGTTCCAGTCCAGCGCGCCAATGTTTCTAGGTAAGGACCATTTGCTGAATCAACATCGTAATGGCTGTGTAAGTTATTCAAAAAATTAAAGCAGTCAACTAACGGGGAATTGACTGCTTCAATCATTGCAATAAATTTTGCCTTAGAACGATGTTGACTGGTAATTAACTTTTTATAATCACCAATCGTTTTATCATCCACTGGTCACCTCAATCTGAATCAATGCTGGATCACAAAAGGCAACGCAACCAAATGGCAAAATATAGTCATTCATATATTCAACATTGTTGGCCACAATAATGATTGAAGAAACTTCATAAGTTTGGCTTTGTTCTGCACCATAGAGATTAGCTGCACCAATTAATTTGTTTTGTGTAACCTTGTCACCAATATCTAAGGCATTGACATAATCAGCTAATAATTTTCTTATCGAATCAGCTGTATCTGCACTATATGATTCCGTCGTTGTGATTTGGAGTTTGAAATTAATGTTGACCACATCGGGTCTATAAAATGTGATGATTTCAGCATCACCATAGACATTCATCACAGTGACGTTTGTATTGCCATATAAATCACAGCCCATTGATTTGTATTTATGAATTAAATTTCCAATTGACTGAGAGTCACCACCATAGGCAATGATACAAAGCGACTTTGGTGGCAAATTATTCCCATCAACAATATGTTGTTTATTTTCAAAATACTTACAGCGTGTCACATTCGGCAGATCAAGTATTGCTCCTCTCAATCCTTCAACCATTGATTGCGATGGAATGGCAACTGATAAAGCTTGTCTTTGACGTAACTTGGCATTGGTTTCAACATCTTGACCAATTGATGATGAGTTTTGATTATTTACACTTTGCCAACCGCGTGTTGGATTAAGAATAGTTTTAATTGTATTAGCAGAGGCAAATACCGCACCCGCATTTTCGGCGATTGCTGTTACTGTAATCTCACCAGATGTTGGTATCGTAATATTTTTTGGCAGAATCCACCTATTACTGCTTGTATCAGCAACCATACCAGATCTAATTAAAGTTCCAGACAAACCTTTTAATGAAATATCAACAGTAGAGAAAGTTGCTAGAGAGCGTGATATACCATTAATTTTGACATTTCTCGTCAAAGCTTCTGTGTCTGCTGTTTTAGGGCTAAATGAATTGTACGCTTTTACACATGCCGCATTTACATCAGCAAAAGCTAAGGACAACACTCCCAAAAACTGTCCATCTAAGCTGTCATTTTCAAGATATACATCACTACCATAGATGTTTTTATATTGTTGTTTCAAATAAGCAAGAATTTGATCAAAGGTGGGCGCACTAATCCCATTTTCATCAATGATGGGTGCAACTGTTGTAATTGCCATTAATCATATGCCCCTGTTACTGTTGTTTGCCCATAAATTGTATTCACGGTCATAGATACTGTTAATTTACGGCTATTTGCATCTAATGAACTTTGGAAAGACTCAATACTGCTCACACCATATGTTTCGAGTACACGTTGGCGTAATGTTAATTCATAGAGATTCTTAGACTGTTTTCCTAATATGGCTTGTGACCATCCCGTACCATCAGAGGTATCAGCAAACCATTCACCAATCCAAAGTTTCAGTCGAGTTTCAATTGCTTGAGCTACTACCTCTGCACGATCTATATAGAAATCATTGAAGCCTAAACCAAAACTATAATCACCGTTTTCATCTTGTTTTCTATAGCGCATAAAAAAAGACGCTTTCGCGCCCCCTGTATTTGGTTTTATTTGTTATTGCGGTGTTCCAGAAGTATCACCACCTGACTTAACCCCACCATGCTTGTGGGACTGCAGACTGATTGCTCCACCTTTAACATCTCCAGTCGCAACCACTTGACCTTGTACCTCAATGTTATGATGAAAAACTGATTTAGCACCCAAAAAATGAATTTCTCCATTCGGTGTAATTTGGATCTTGCAAGTATTGGAATCATTACGAATTTCAAGACTATCCTTTGAGATATTACTGATTTTTTTGGTTTGAGATTGTGGTCTAAAAAAAGCAAATCCATCTGATAAATCATGCTTTCGCATATCAAAAGGATTCTGAACTCCACCTGATTGCCACCATAAATCAATATTTCGGTCTGCAAACGAGACTAAACATTCATCACCTTTTTTAATGGGGTGTGTAATTGTAAAACCACCAGCACATGGAAACATCACGGGTATATCTTCAATCACAGGCAATTCAACTGTTTCAATCTCACCCGTATTGGTCATCACTGGAATTTTGATTAAAGGTTGAACATTTACTGTGACCGCTTCTGAATCGTAGCTATCTATCTCACAAGGCAATGCTGTCCAGAGATTTGCCAACTCTGCTCTTATTGCATCTCGTACAATGGATAATTGATCTGGTGCAAGCTCATTAAAACTTAATGCCATTAAGTAGCCCCTTCTGTTTGAGGTGGTCGCCAATTTTCATCTACAGCCTCTATTGTAATACCTGTTTTAGGTACAACAGCATCAACTCCGATACACACTAAATCGGTATACCAATCATTACCCCTTGTATCGCCATGATGCTCGACGGATCTAATAAGAAAAAGACCTTTTGCATTGGTTGCTGTTTTTGGATCTTTTTGTGGCTGATCGACTCTTTGACTTCCGTAAGTAATGTCATAGGCTTCAGTTTGAAGGTTGCTCATATCAACTTGAACACGACCACCCCATTTCATTTTAGGATTTAGCAAACAAGAAACCTTTAAGCCCTCACTGGTTAGCTGTGGCATTCCAACCATACCCGTTCTTGCTGTTAATATCTGAACTGGTACAGGAATATAGCCCTTAATTGATACTACATTGAGATTGTCATCTGAGAAGTCGATAAGCATGTTATTTTCTTCATAGAACTGTCTCAGATTTTCTTCGAGTGGACCAAAGAACACACGACCGCGGGGGTATTGCTGAGTGCTTAAATCAACAACATCACCTTTTTCAATATTGTGTTTGCTTGCTTCATCAATCAGAAAATTACCAATATCATTGATCGTTGTACCTGCAGATAATGTTTGGCTGACTAATGCTGTGCTTTTCAATCGATCACCAGATTGAGCAAGAATACATAACCAGGTATCAGTTGGATTATCTCGACCACGGCGATACTGGAAAACCCGACCTTTAAACACAACTTCTAGTGGTCCTAGCA
>WNDP01000277.1 GCA_009912575.1 Acinetobacter bereziniae | reverse complement strand
GTTAAAACCCGTGGTCCTAAATACAAAACTGCCAAACTCATCCGATTCGTCTAAGTTGACATGCAAGCGTCCAAAAGGTTTACAGTTCCCTCCCTGTGCCAATGGACATAGCTCTGGGGAAGGACATGGATGTTGTTCAATGCCTTGGATGGTTTGCCTTTGACAACTCTCGCCATTGCCAATACAAACAGGTCGTCCAGTTTGCCGATCAAACAAAGTATATTCTGCTCTAAGGTTGAGTTCAGGATCATTAAAGATCATCCGTACTGGAATTGTCCTGAGTTTTTGATTTTGATTCGGTGCTTTGGCTCGAAGTTGTTCATCAAGTGGATGTTTAATCCAGCCATCCTTACCTTGGATTTGGCTGGTGATGGTAAATTGGTCGTCCTTTTCAGGGAGTCGTTTACCATTCTTTTCAACAATTCTACCAATGCTGATTCTACCGAGTATGGGTGGTGTAATCGCTAAACCTTTAATCATGTTGTTACTCTCTTTTGATTAAATAAATGAGATATAAAAAAATCCCATACGCTCTGGCATGGGATTTTTAATTGTTTATTTCGTTTCAAATTACTTAGGCTAAATTTGTTTCAATCATCATGAGTGTAGATGTTGAAGCGCCTAGAACCTTGTTTACTTTGTGGAAATTGATTGAGGTATTCAGGGTACTGTTTAAGTAACGCCTTAGTGTCCAAGCTGATTGAATCCTTAGACTTCTTCCACGTCACTGAACCTGTTTTAAAGGTCGCTCGTTCAGTCTGTTGCATCTTGGCTTGCAATTGATGTTTAAGCAGGTCAAATTGCTCTTGGTGCTTTTCAATTTGATGACGTGCTTGAATTAATTGTTCAAATTGTTGATTGGCTTGCTCATTTTCAGATAAGTCAGTGGTACTCAGTGGCACATGCTCGGGGTAAAGTTGCTGTAAGGCTTTGGCTGCTGATTCAGATGCATCGGCATCAGGTGGCGTATCTTTTTCCACACATTCCCAGAAGTGTCGTTCTGCATGGATGATGTGTTGGATCACTGACTCTGATCGTGTCACTTTAAAGATTCGGGTTTCATGCCCACAAATCAGGACACAGATATGTGCTGCTTTCTTACCTGTCACCGCCAATTGATGTTGTACTTGGCAAAGTACATATAGAGGTACACCATCTCGCCAAAGCTTAGCACCATGTTCTCCTGCGGTTTTGCATTCCAATATTTGTACATCTGCATCACCTGCCACCGAGTAATCTAAATTGGCTAACATAAAGTGTTTATCAGGTTCAGGGTGTTGGAGTACCGCATTGACTCGACGTACTTTGTAGTTGGTGTGGAGACTGTAGTATTCAGCGACCAACGGTTCAAGACGTTTGCCCCAGTACAAGGGTGCATGCCCTTCACTTTCATCCTCAATGTTTTGTTGGATACGTCCTGTTTTAATCATCCACAGTTCCAACATCGACATATAGGGATTGAGTCCACACGCTGCTGCACAGTCACTACTGCCAATGCCTTGTTTTCGGATTTCTAGCCACTCCGCTTGGCTCATTTGTTTGGTATTGACCAAGCGTTTGGCACTAAAGAGTTTTGGGGCAATAAATGTTTGAGCAGTTGTTGATGGGATGGGTCGAGTGGATTGGGGATTGATATTGATGTGGTTATTCATAGTTTCATTCCTGTTATTGTTAAATTTTGGGCATAAAAAAACCACATCCGAAGATGTGGCTATAAAAGAGAAACTACAGGCGATTTAAGAATAAATCCGTATTGAGTGTCTGCTATTTTTATGCAATTGTAAAGTATTACTTCAACTAAAACTCCATTATTCAGATAGATTGAATAGTTGTTTAAGCCATCATCCTTAAAGCCTGTTCCAATCCACGTTGCTTTAAGCCTGCGCCTGTACCAAACCAAGCTGAATCGAGCCGATGATCCTGACTCATTGCACGACGTTCGTGATCAGCAAATTCTGTGATAGAACACAATAATCCATAAGCTGTATCTTTGGCTGAGGAAAGTGTTGCTCCTCGCCCTTGCCCATTAAACATGGTCATAACCTTAGACATGGCTCTTCCGTTCGGTTCAGTTTTATTCGAGTCTGCTTGATTGGCAACATTACGATAAAACTGAATGATGCTTTCATCCTGTTCAGCAATACTTAGACTCGTGTTGTTAAATACGGCATCGAAATAGGCTGCGGCTTCTTGTTGAGTCACTTTTCGTTGACTGAGCTGTTTCATTTCATACATATGCTCATCCCATGCACGGATTGAAATGCCCAATTGTTGTTTGACCTTTTCAGCATCAAATTTAGTGCTATGTGGGACTTTAACCACACCTCGACTTGTATCCTGTCCTTTCAGTGCAATCGCAAGCGTGTTATTGCAGACCACTCGAATGGAAGTAAATTGTGCAGTGGTGGCTAAAGTACCATCACAAGCCGTGGCTAATAAAATATAGCCATTACTGACATCTTTGCCTTTGAGTGCAGTCGTTTGTCCAGTTTTCGCCAAAGCCCAGAATTTCTTACCACCTTTGAGTACGCCTGCTGTTTCAAGTTCAAAGCCTGATTGTTCAGTGAGGTCTTTATAGAAGTGTAGAATTTCAAGGGGTTGGACTTCTTGATAACGTTGGCTGACCACCGATAAAGGTGCATGAGTATCTGAACGATATAGAACACGCTGTTCTTCAAAAGGCATGATGATACTTTGTCCACGGTCATTCTGTGCCATGTAGCTGACATTAGACGATTCAATACGCCAATCCATGCCTGCCTGTTGCGCCCAGATCTCAATAGGTTGGTTCTGCGTCAGTTGATTGCCTAAGCCATGCCAAGGGGTTTGACCCACATAAGCCATCTGTTCGATTAAATGTGACATAATAAATTACTCCAATAAAGTTGATTATTCATTTAAGTAATATGTATTTGAAATTATTTTGATTTTTTGCAATTATAGTTAGCAACTATACAATAAAACTCTGGAATAATTTTATGTTTACACTTATCGAATCAAGAGAAGAAATTAGTAAAGCACAACATCATCTAGAACTTGCAATACATCGTGATTTTCAACAAAAAATTAAAAAAAATATTGGTTATCCTGGTGGCACAGTATTTGATGCACAAGTACAAACAGATGGAACTTATTGGTTCTGGTCAACAGATCATGTTGGAAAAGATGTTATTAATCCACGTCGTTTAAATTGGTTTGGTTTAGTTAGCGATAGCCAAAGTTTAGATATTTCAGTAGAGATTAATACAGTATATGAAGGTCGTAATGATAGAATTGCAGGCTTCTTTGCACGTGATAGTGAAACTGGCTCTATCTATTTAATGCACTCAGGTCGTGTAGGTGGTGGAACTGAAGGTGTTGGTAAAGAAGCATTTTTAGCATGGACTAATCAGCAACCTATTGAAGTTTTAGATTCATCAGGTGATGTTAAAGAAGGAATAGTAGTCATGCCAGTTCAAGGTATAGCCGTTACTCAGCCAGCTATTTTTTATATCAACAATATTGCAAATTTTAAACAAGCAGTACGTGATGGTGAATTAACATCACCCGAATTTCAAAAAAAGAAAAAAGTATTTTCTGATTTCTTTTCAGAATCACATGGTAGACGTCAAGTAAAGCGTTCTGAAGAAATTGATTATATTTCAAGGCATGGAGAAATTGTTGATGCAGTTTATGCATGGCGCAATTCAAATTCACTTCCAGAAAAAAGCCATCTAGTCAAGAATTTGTATATTGATCTAGGGGTAGCGATTGATAATAACCTCGTTGAAGTATATGAGGTCAAAACAAGCTCAAATCGTATCAATATATACACAGCTATAGGTCAATTGATGGTTCATGGCGTATCCAATCAATGCCAAAGAACTCTTGTTCTTCCTCATGATCAAGAGTTGGCTCAAGATCTGCAAGATACTTTAGAACGTCTCAATATTACGTTGCTTACATTTAAGCTTAATAAAAAATCAGTCACCATTATTTCATCTTAATTTATATAAATTAATTAAGTGTTTAACAAGGACCCAATCTTCAAAAATTGCAATCCACTTTTGAAATGTGGCATTGACTAAGCCCTAACGCCAGATTATCCTTTGCTGGCTGACCTACATTGTCAGTCGGTTTTAGCAGACCGTTTCATACAGCGCATCAGGGTGTACTCTTCTGAGTATCTTTTATGCGTAAAACCTTCTCGTCCCCCTTTGCGGTAGAACGGGAGGGGGACGCGTCCGCGCGTGCTGGTTCTGTATGTCCAGTCTGCTAACCCCTTTTCGTTCTGCCACCATTATTTAGCAGTAATTGGTAGAACTTCTTAATACATACAGGAGTAGTCGCCATGACTAAGCATTTTCTTTCTTTATTGTTTTCTCTAAAACCCTATCGGCTATTGCCCTGCCTTTGGCATAACAGCTAGTTTTTCATTCAACAGACATTCAATCTAAAGACTTATTTGTCCTTGGAATAGGACGCCGTTGTCTTTGCATTTTGTCATGCTGTTGAAATGATCAATTCCAAAATAAGCAATAACAATAAATTAGGGGGAATGATGAAAATTCAAACTTCAATTTTAATCATTGGTTGTTCACTCATAACACTCGG
>WNDP01000276.1 GCA_009912575.1 Acinetobacter bereziniae | reverse complement strand
GCATGAATTTCAACTCCCGTAAAACCAGCTTTTTCACCTAAACGAGCCGTATTTGCAAAACGTTGAATCACTTCATCAATCATGGTTTGAGTCATTTCAATTGGTAAATTAAAACGATCTGACATTTTGCCTAAATCTAATCCAACAGCAGATGGTGCCCAAGTTGCTTGCCCCAGATTGGACTGCATTTGGCGACCAGGATGGTTGATTTGCAACCAGACTTGTGCCCCTTGAGAACGTGCTATCTGAGCCCAACGTTTAAAAATATCCAAGTGGTTATCATCTTCAAGTACCACACCACCAGGCCCAGTCATTGCACGACGATCCACCATGACATTGCCTGTAATAATCAGTCCTGCGCCTCCATCAGCCCAAGCTTGATATAAACGCATCAATGCTTCTGAAGGTGCATGATTTAAATCTGCCATATTTTCTTCCATCGCAGCTTTCGCTATACGGTTGCCAATCTCGGAACCATTTGGAAATATCAATTTTTCGAAGACTTTCATTTTTATCGCCTCATTGGGTATGTATCTACTTTAAGTTTAAAGTTAACTTTAATGTCAATCCTTTTTTTATTCTGTTTTCATGTTGGTTAGCTAAATGTCTGTTCTTATATATTTTTCACTGACTAAAAATCATAAATTTTATAGGAGAATTCTTATCCATAATTAGATCGAGTCTTAATAAAACTTTTGAAATGACTCACTAAAATGCTTAGTCTCCAGTTTCGTTTAAGTCTAAAAAACCATTAAAAATTAATAAATGATGACAATTACGTAGCTTTTTGTATTTTTATTGATAATAATAACGATTCTTATTTACACAATTTAATCATTATGGACAAGCAACTTAGACAAACGGCATTAAATATTGCAATCAAGTCATTCTTGATATGTGGTGCAATTTCCAATACTGCTTTTGCACAAGAACAACCATCCAATACTGATCTATCTGTTCTCCCAACCATTACCGTCAAAGCAGATACCCAAGATGAAAAAACTGAAGGAAGTGGCAGTTATAAAGCCAATTCATCACGATCATCTTCGAAACTCAAGTTATCTTTAAAAGAAACACCACAATCAGTCAGCGTAGTCACACGTGAACAAATCGAACAACGTGGTCTCACTATTTTGGATGATGTACTTGCTGCTACTCCTGGTGTAACTGCAACAAAAAACGATAGTGAACGTTCTAACTACTATTCACGTGGCTTTGCGATCAGCAACCGACAAATTGATGGCATGCCTGTAGGTGACAATGCTCCTCGCTTTGACAGTTTCTTCTTTGATCGTATTGAAGTCGTCAAAGGTGCATCTGGCCTAACAGGTTCCACAGGAAGCCCTTCTGCAACGATCAATATGGTTCGTAAGCGCCCAGAAAAAGAGTTTAAGGGCAATGTCAGCTCAACTTATGGCTCATGGGACAACACCCGTGTTGAAGCCGATGTTTCTATTCCACTCACTCAAGATGGTAGTGTAAGAAGCCGATTCATGGCAGCTTATACCGACAAAGAACCCTATATGGATCGTTATAAATTAAAATCTACTGCTGCAATGGGGATCATCAGTGCAGATTTAACGGCAAACACAACTGCCTCTGTTGGGTTCCAATATCAAGACAATGCTCCTAAAGGCTCAACATGGGGAACCGTGCCCTATTTCAATGCTGATGGAAGTAAAGCCAATTTTTCACGAAACTTTAGCTTGTCGGCAGACTGGAGCTCAATTGCCAATACCGATAAAACGGTTTTTGCCGACATAGAACATACCTTTGCCAATGACTGGTTGGTAAAAGCAGCGATTGCCCACAGCACCTCGGATAATAGCTGGATCGTAGCTTATGGTGGGAGTGGCTTTCCAGACCCAAGCACAGGTAAAGGCTTAAGTCTATGGAGTATGGTCAGCCCTTATGCTGAAAGTAAAAAGCTCAATATTGATTTTTATGCGACAGGTCCGTTCCAATTCTTAAACCGCCAGCATGATTTAATCATTGGTTATAGTGGATTTAAAAGTGAAAATACTTCGTTAAGTGTTAACAGCAAAATAGCATATCCTGCTGCTATACCAGATTATCGAGAGTGGACGGGAAATATTCCCAAACCGACATACGAAAAAAATGGTGCAGGTAGTACCAACACCACAGAACTTTATGGACTATATTCAACTTTACGTTTAAATCTGGCTGACCCACTAAAGTTAATTTTAGGCGCACGTTATAGTTCCTATGATTACAAAGTCGATAAATGGGACCCTAACGCTGCTGTTTCTCCTACAAAGCCACGTGATTTTGATCAACTCATCCCTTATGCAGGGATTTTATATGACATCAATGATACTTATACTGCTTATACCAGCTATACCAAAGTATTTAATCCCGCCACACGACGAGATCGCTTTGGTGACTATTTAGATCCAGAAATGGGCAGTACCAGTGAGCTTGGTATAAAAGCGGATCTGTTGGACGGTAAATTACTGACCAGTGCAGCGTTATTTTGGTCAGATGTCAAAGATCTTGCCGTAGAGGATGTTGAATACCGTGAAGGTGTAAAAAACGGCACAATTGCTAAAGTCGATGAGATGGATACTGCCTATATGTCAACGGGCAAAGGGCTTAAAGTCGATGGTTTTGAATTAGAAGCGATTGGTAAATTACAGGAAAACTGGAACCTAAGTTTTGGGTATACTTATGTCAATAGTGTCAGTTCTGCAAATGCTAATGCTTTAAGCAATATTCCTCAAAACCAAGTGAAATTATTTAGCAGTTATACCCTGCCAGAAAATCTTTGGTCAGGTTCAGAAAAGCTGACGATAGGTGGCGGCGTCAACTGGCAAAGTGAAATCTCACAAAAATGGGGAGGAGCGCCTGCAAATGCCTACAACGGTGGTGTAGTCACTCAGAAGGCTTATTATTTGGCAAATGCTTTTGCCAGTTATAAATTAAGTGATGAGCTGACTGCAAGTCTAAATATCAATAACTTATTTGATGAAAAATACTACTTAAATGTCGGTTTTTATAATGGCGTATATTGGGGCGAGCCACGTAATGTTACCCTTACATTAAGAGCAAAGTTTTAATGTAATCTAAGGTTTTCATTGATCAAAAAATAAATGAGTGCTTAACTAAAAGCACTCATTCCTAACCATACTCACAACTAGATATTGGCTGAGCGATACATCATGGATTAATGAGGCACAATAGAATCTGCCCAACCGCTGAACGGGTTATCAAAAGTTTGCCATTTTTCTGCACCCAATGCCATTTCTGCATCCGTCAACAAACAAGCATCCAATTGATTAATTAATTCAGATTGATTCATATCGAGTCCGATTAAAACAATCTCTTGTCGAGCATCACCTGTTTGTTCATCCCAGTTTCCCTGAATGACATCCAGACTGTGTTGATCTTCTGGCCAATGTTCATCAGACACGGCTGCCCACCAATATCCAGCCACACCATGTCTTGCCAATACGCCCGCTTGTGACCAAGATCCGGCTAACTCAGGATTTGAGGCCAACCAAAAATAACCTTTGGAACGAATGACACCTTGCCACTCAGTTTGAATAAAATCGAAAAAACGTTGCGGATGAAATGGACGTCTAGCACGATAAACAAAACTTTGAATACCGTACTCTTCCGTTTCCGGTGTATGTTCACCGCGTAACTCTTTGAGCCAACCTGGGGCTTGTGCCGCTTCATAAAAATCAAATAAATGAGTATTTAAAATTCGATCCAAATTCACTTGACCAAATTCAGAAACTTCAATTTTTGCGCGAGGGTTCAAAGATTGTAAAATTTTAAAGAGCTTTTCTTGCTCTGCTGGCTGAATTAAATCAGTTTTGTTGAGTACAATCACATCACAAAACTCAATTTGATCAATCAATAAATCAACTACATTACGGCTATCTTGTTCCCCTAATGACTCCCCTCGCGCCTGCAAACTATCCAGAGAGCTATAGTCTTTTAAAAAATTATAGGCATCGACCACTGTCACCATCGTATCGAGTCGAGCAAATTCATTCAGTGAAATGCCATTTTCATCTTCAAAAGTAAAGGTTTCTGCAACAGGTAAAGGTTCAGAAATACCTGTAGATTCAATAACCAATTGATCAAAACGCTGCTCTTCAGCTAAGCGGCGGACTTCAACCAATAAATCTTCTCTTAAGGTGCAACAAATACAACCATTACTCATTTCAACCAGCTTTTCATCTGTTCTTGACAGTTCAGCACCGCCCTCTCGAACTAATGCAGCATCAATATTGACCTCTGACATATCATTGACGATCACTGCAATCTTGCGACCTTCACGATTATTCAAAATATGATTGAGTAGAGTCGTTTTTCCAGCACCTAAGAAACCCGATAAAACAGTTACGGGAAGCTTTTGGGGAGTGGCTAATAAGCTATTCATTGGCGTTCTCACTTTAAAATTGTTTAGTTTTCATGCGCTGATACACACGAAAAACACTGACCGAGTACTTCTAAATATTTACATTTAGCGTTAAATTTTTGGGCGTTCAAAGATCGTTTGATACATCGCTCAAATTTGGGAATGGCAATACTTTGCACCTGTTGACAATGGGTACAGACTGTTAGGATTTGATAAGG
>WNDP01000275.1 GCA_009912575.1 Acinetobacter bereziniae | reverse complement strand
TGAATATCTAAAAGCAGATTGGCAAGGTTTGGTAGATGTACAACTTGCGACATTAAACTGGGTGGATTGGTTCAATAAAAAGCGTGTACATAGTGCTCTAGGTTATGTATCACCATTTGAATTTGAAGCAATGTACTATGATAAGATGAGCCCGTTAGGTCAGGTGGCCTAACTTAAATAAAAATCTCTCCGAAAAACCCGGTACGGTTCATTCATACTTTTGAACGAATAATTGATTTCACTTTTAATTGTTTTATTAGACTTTGAAAAGTTGTTTATGATTTTTTTTATTTATAGTCATATACTTATTTAAGTTTTCTTTAATTTTTTGGATTTCCTTCAGTGAAAGTTGTGGCTGAGATTGGATAGTTAGATATTCATCAATTAAAAAGCTGTAAAACTTTAAAAAGGATCTAATTCTATGGCCAATTGTAGTGTAGTTAGTATGTGCTGCATTTCTTAATCTTATAAGATTACTTTCAGTTTTGTTGTTTTCTAAATAGATAATGAAGTTATCTATTTCATTTTGAATGATTTCAAAGTTGTAGGATGTCGAATAGAAAGATTCGCAAAAGGACGTGGCAAACTTTTCAAACCAAAAATCGTACCAAAATTTTAATGCTATCAAATCTGCATGCTGCGTAGAGATACTTTGAAATCTGAGAAATTTCATGGTGTACAGCATAGGGTATAAACATGGACAAGATGAGTCCAAATCAAACAACAGAATAATTTGATTTTCGTTTGAGACTTTTTTTTCTAAATGAATTGTCTTTAGGGCAAACATAGTAAAGTTTATGAAGTATTCTTAAGGTCAACATATCATATTTTTTCAATTAAAAGAGAAATCACTTAAGTTATTGAATTTTAGTTAAACAAAGATAGATATGAAGTTATGGTTAGGTGTAAATCATTTAACATAAAATGAAGTTATGCGACTTCAGAATGATCAATGGATATAAAATGGTTTGGACAACGTATTGCTTAGATACCCCGATAGATTATTTTTATAATGCGAGTAAAATCTCTGATGTAGTTCAACATTTTATTGATAATCCATTAGATGCAATTTTTGATCACAAAACTTTTGCATTTGAGGAATTAAGAGATTTCTTAAAAAGTTATGCTGGAGCTTTAGATGAGGCTGAAAAAGCTGGCTATGATAAATACAGACCTCGACAAGAACCTATGGTTATTTGGCTACCGAATATTACGTCACTAAGTCCTGCATTTATTTTTAAAAGTGATAATAATGGTCAAACATATGTTGTTTCTAGTGAAGACTTACCATATTTAGAGAATCATATTATTGATTGAAAAGAGTCCATGCTATCTAATGCTGGACTCTACCTTTTAAAAATCAGGTGTTCCACAACCTCTAATCGCGGATTGAAAAATTTTTTACTTTGTTCCACGTTCCACACGACGTTTTTGTAGATAGTCAACAACCTGGTCGTGAGGAATGGTTGGACGTGTATCATTCATAGCTTTTTCAACTTTTTCCTTAAACCATTTATTATATTTTTTTTCATGATCAGAGCTTTTAGATTCTGTAGTTATCGAACTAAGTTCTTTGTTTTTACTCATAATTTCCTCTTTCTTTGATCACCATAACAACAAACTTTTGTCGTTTTTTTTACTAGATTTATTATTTTAAGTTGATTATAAAATAATTTTAAGGATCATCTATATGAATAATTTATCTATTGATGTACAAGCATTTTCAAAACTCATTAAGTACCAAAACGATCAATTCGATAATGCCCCTTTCGTAAAATCAGCCTATTCTAATCCAGAAGAGTGGGGGGATAGTCTTCGTCTTTTTTATATTAGAGAACTTGATGTTGTGGACTATGATGGACGAGATTCATCTTTTCAGTATTATTTAATTTCTAATAAAAACTTTAAATTGAAATCATTGCAATACTCTGAATTAATTAAAGATTTAGATGAATCTGAACTCTTGAGGTTTATGGATAATAAAGAAGGGCATTCAAACTTTAATCGATACATAGTCTATGATAAGTTATTTACTTTAAAGGAATCTTATCGTCTTTCGTTTTATATAATCGCACTCGAATATCGTGCTTTAATTGAAGCAATTAAAATAAATAAAATCTCTAAAGAACTAGAAAAAACGGCAATTTTATACTGTCATCGTTGTTTGGCCAGTTCTTTCAATAAAAATTATCATAAAATTTAAAGTTAAAAGATGACTATAAATTAGTCATCTTTCCCTAAAACTTCTTCTCTATATTTCATGACATCTGCTGTTTTAAGTTCAGGTAGATACTTACGTATTAACGTATGAATTACATCTGATTCTTTAATTCTTGTCTTCTTCTCGATCATCATTTCAAGAGCAGTATTTTTTACCATCTCTTCTTCATCATCACGTAATCGAATAGTAATTGCCATTTCCTCTTCACCCTAAGCCTTTCGGCTCAACCTGTAATTTGTGATTTATATTTTATGATATATTGTATTATCACAAATCAGATGTTATAAATACCAATTATTGTGATTTGTGATATTTGATTTATGGAAAATGAATACCAATTCTTCGATCGTCAGAGTTTTGTTCAAGCCTCATTTAATGAAGTAGCACGAATTATTGCTGAACATGGCCATCCATGTTTAGACGTTTGCTGTCCTGCTGAATCTACAGAAAGATGCCTTGAGCATTTGGCAGTGGTTGCAAGTGATTGGTCATATGACTATTCATTCATTGATGCCCACTTAGAAACCTATAAAAAAGCCAATGTACTAAAAAATACGGTACATCCAACTCAGCAAGGTTCTCAAACCCCAATTTATAATATGCGGGAAACGATAGGCGATAAAACTTACAATTTTTGGGGAATTAGCAATAAGACACTTTTGGAAATCTTAGGAATTGTATTTGTCTTGATAGTAGCTATAGGCTACAGCTACTTTATGAGCTGGCGAGCACTTCGTGAAGATAAATCAGAAGATTGATAGAAGGTCATAGCCACGCAGACTTGCGTAGGCTTGACTGATACGCAAGTCGAGTAGCGATCTGATTTCTGCATAACTTATATTATGTTACTTAGGATACTCAGCAACGTGATGTATAATCGCAGATCATCACGTTGCTGAGCTGTGGCAACAAATAGTGTTGTATGTAGGCCACAGTCTCAGATCTTCTATTTAACATAATATACATTATGCGAAACTATCTGTATTAAAGATTTGGGTGTATATGGTTCTTATTTATTTACTAAAACGCTTTAAATGCGCTTGTTCATGAGCTTCAAATTTTTCAGGTAACACCAACTCCTGGCACATCCAACAAAACTGATATTTGGACTCGATCTTTTTCATCAACTTAACAGCCGAATCTTCAGGACGATTAAGCAGAAATAAATAAATTTGATTTAATTCTTTTAATGTAAATTCCATACCACACCTAAAAATTTGTTTGAATCAATTGAAAATCAATACATCGTATAATCTAACGTGAAATATACCCCATTAAAAATGAATTTTCTCCCGGTTCATTTCAACAATATTCAACCATGCTTTGGTTGCTGGACTCATCGCTACTGTAATATTCCAAACCATACTTAGTGTCCAATATAATTTAGGTTCATTAAGGATTGCTGAGCAAAACTTTTGCGGATCTAACTGATCACAATAGATTTTAGGTAAAATTGCGATGCCCATATTGAATTCTACCATCTTGCTAATAAAGTCCCATTGATTGCTTTTGCAAACCACTTTAGGCTCAAAACCTACAGAATTTGCTGCCTGAATAATCATTTTATTTAAAGTAAATGAATCTGCATAAAGTAAAAATTTTTCTTCTTTAAGTTCAATTAGATTCACAGTATTTCTTTGATTCCAATGTGAATTTTTCTTAGCCAATAAACACATTGGTGAATCTATAACAGGAATTGCTGCAAAGTTTGGTCTTAAATTTCCCAATAAAATGCCTACATCAATACTTTTCGCTGCAATTGCTTCTTCAATTCCGTTGGCACCAACCTCAAGAAATTTCAGTTGAATATCTGGATAATTTTGATGAAACAAGGCAATCAATGGACTGAGTAAAACTGAACCTAATGGTGGTAAGCCTATAGTTAATTTACCTTTTTTTAAATCCTGAACTTGATTAATATTATCAAATATCTGTTTTTGTTCATTTAAAATATTTAAAGCATGCTGATAGATTAATTCTCCAATATAGGTGAGTACGACTTCCCTTTTTCTTCCAGCCTCTCCTTTTTTAAATAATGCTGTTCCTAGTTCTTCTTCTAAATGTTTGATTGATTTACTAATTGTTGGTTGAGTCATAAACAATCGATCAGCAGCAAGCGTAAAGCTTTCACAATGAACGATTTCAACAAAAATTTTAAGATTCTTAATATCCATAAATTATTCCAATTACGCATAATTATGACTTAATTATTCATAATATACTGCAATATTTGCAACTAAAATAACGCATCTCTTGAAAATATCTGCTTTTAAATGTCTACGTCTACTCAAAACCATCCAATCGCCTCAACGACTAAGGTCATATTACAAATTGGGCTTTTAATCTTGATTTGGTGGATGGGTTCTTTGATTCAAAAACAATTTAATCTGCCCATATCAGCGGCTGTTATTGGCTTGTTTATGGTTTTGATCGGTCTCATGACAGGTATTTTTAAATTGAGTT
>WNDP01000274.1 GCA_009912575.1 Acinetobacter bereziniae | reverse complement strand
ACACGATAACCTGCTTCTGTATTTGAACTATGACCAGCGTAATTAAGTTCATGCCCCACTTGATTGCCATGATCAGATAAAAAGGTAAAAGATCTAAAATCAGCATGTGTCGACAAAAGCAAATCAAACAGTTTAGAAACGATCCAATCTTGATACAGAATGCTATTATCATATTCATTTCGTTTTAACTGAATAAAATGATTAATTTCTTTTTGCTCAAGCTTCTTTTCAACCTCATCATTTGTCGCATCACTAAATTTAGAAAACTGCTCAGGGTAACGTAACTTATAATTTGGATGTGAACCAATCAAATGCAAAATAATGAGTTTTCGTGGTTCAGGATCATCTAATGCAATTTTATAAGCAGGAAGAACATTTTCATCTAATGAGCGACTGCTCCGACCAGACTGCTTATTAATAAAAACCGCTTTGTCAGCATAATTTGCAAACAAAGATGAGATATAAACATCATCTTGATTACTAATCCAATAGACCTTGAACCCCGCAGCTTTGGCATAAGCCATAATATTTTCTGGTGCTTGGTCATCCATTACATCACGTGTACCATCATTAAATAAATAGCGTAATGATTGGAGGGTTGAAGATGCAGGCGAATAACCTCGGCAAAATACTTTGAACTGTTCACTGCATTTACTTAATTCAGGGGTAGTATTTCGAGGATAACCACATAAGCCAAAATTAAAACTGGTAATACTGTCGGTTAAAACAACGGTATGGGTTTGCTGCTCAGTAAACTGTTTACTTTTATCCAATCTTTTTTCTGCATTAGCTGTCCAAATTTCATGTATGTGCTGATGTTGTAAAATGCGTAATTGAAAATCTTTAATTTTGCCATAGTATCCATGCCAATAAGGTAGCGGATGTAAAGCAAAAGAAGGTTTTAACACATAACTGACCACACATAGCAATATCAAAAAACCGAGGATTGAGCGCCCGACGACACGCATTGGATAAATATGAAGATGTGACTGATCAAAATATTTAAATAAGACTAAAAAATATAATCCCAAAGTGGTTAAAAAACAAAATAGCAAAAGCCCAAACAGTCCTGCATGTTGTTGCATGAACTCTAAACTTTCATTGAATGTGGTATTTGCGATCGATTCAACAATTAAGTAGCCTTCCGCATCACTGTTAAATAACCACCAGCTTAGTGAAAGCAAGGTTGTGTGCAAGAAAAAAATCAACCACCAAACTACGGCGGATATTTTCCAAAACAATTTTGACTTACTACTGGCTTTGAAGCATAGCCAAGCACCAGGCATTGCTAAAAAAGCTAAGCGAAAACTATCCGCCCAACTTCCAGCAAAGCCCAATGTAAAAAAGACGATCAAGACAGGCAGAAGCAAATAAAATGCAAAAAACCATCGTTGTATGCCTATCGGCAGTTGATTAAATCGACGCACAGAACGTAGAAGCATAATACTTAGAAAAAGTAATGTTGAACGAGCGCAGCAACACCAATGGTTAAAAATACCAGTGCACCAATTTTATGAATCAATGAAATCGGAAGTTTTTCTGCAAGTTTGTTGCCGATAAATACTGCTGGTGCATTCACCAACATGATTCCCAAAGTGGTTCCAACTGTAACCCAGCCGATACTGTCAAAACGAGCAGCTAAGGCAACTGTTGCAATCTGGGTTTTATCACCAATTTCTGCCAAAAAGAACAGCACAAATGTTGCCCCAAATACACCATATTTTTGCCATTTATTGATACTTTCAGATTCATCACCCAACTCATCAGGAATAAGCATCCATATCGCCATCCCGATAAATCCTAATGAAACAATCCATAGCAGAACTGTTGGACTGAGTACCGTGGTGATCCACTGACCCAATACTGCTGAAACACCATGATTGACAAGTGTGGCTAAAAAAATTGCAAATAGAATCGGAATCGGTTTTCGAAAGCGAGCAGAAAGAAGCAGGGCTAATAGTTGGGTTTTGTCGCCCATTTCAGATAAGGCAACAACAGCTAGAGAGATTAGGAAAGCAGACATCATAATACTTTTCTCTGGCTAGCAATAATTCCCAATGATTTACAACCCTAGCTAGCCAAAGCAGAGTAATAAATCAAAGGTCTTGCCAACAAAAAGAAATTATGATCAAAAAAGATCTTTTGGTTCTTTGCTATGATGACCATGCCCATTTGAGCAATTATGTTGACCATCACCTTTTTACCCGAAGTAAAAAGCGGCTACTCCCCAATGAAGTCTAATTATCTTAATGAATATTTTTCCTGTTTTCAAATAAAATTTTAGATATATCACATTTTCATATTTGAGCGAGCATTGTGTCGCCTGCAAGAGTATGTTTTTACTAGGTTCATGCAACTTATAAAATCTGAGATGCAACTGAGGCAGCGCAAAAAAGAGCTGTTCAACACTAAATTGCTTAAACAAAGCAAAATATCGCCTATGCAAAACGATTTAAACATTAGATGTAGAGCTTGGCATTACAAGCTTTATCTCATCAGACAATGTATTTACTGTCTTGATTTTTTATTAAAATTATATGGACTGTCTGAGTTTATCAATAGCGTGAATCTCTGACTAAAAGTTGAGATCCTACTCTTCCGCATGCTTACATTTTAATCATATTGCAATACGTGAGTTGAGTAATTTTTTCTCAAACTTATTCTCAACCCAATCACTAAGGTGTTTTTTACTCGACAAAGAGTAGTGCTAAACGCACTTGGTCATAGCCCATTTTAGGGCTAGTTAAATCAACAATCGGACGCAGTTTTATTGCACCGTCATCATTGAAATGACTTGGATCTTGTCGTTTCATTAATTTCTTGTAAATTGTTCGTATTTTTTCAACAACTTCTTCACCTGGGTTTGCAACAGAAATATCTAGTCCTTGTTCTTTATGCAAACGTGCCAAATGATTGATAATGGTCGCAGGCGTTAGTCCACGCTCAACTGCAATGTCTTGAATCTCATAGCCGCTTTCGAACAATTCACGTGTTTCATCCAGCGTAGCTGAAGCATAATTGGCTTTACCATTATTTCGAGCTAATTTTTTCTCATTACGCTCTATTTCAGTGGCATTCAACGTTCCACCACAATGACGAATAAATGCATTGTGCTGTGTGGTTAAGTCAGCATCTGCATAATGCACTTCTGCTTCATTGGAAAGCTCTTGAAAACGACGATCTGCCTTAATGGCCAAACTATCAAGTTCTAAAGCTTGATCATTAAAACCAAGCAATCTCAGACCTTGAATAGATTTTAGACGAGACAATGCGACATAACCTTGCCCTTTTTCAAACGTATGGCTTAAGTTAATTTCAGCAGCTTCTAAGGTCATCCCTTGTGACTTATGAATGGTGATCGCCCAAGCCAAACGCAAAGGAACTTGCTGTAAACTGGCAATGGTTTTTCCACCTTCATTGTCCACAGACCATGTTTCTGGTGCGACCAATAAGGTTGTACCATCCGTCATTTTCACTTTGGGTAACATGCCCATTTCATCATCTTCTTCAAAGCCGATGACTTCGCCTAAACTGCCATTGATATATCCCATATCAAAGTTATTTTTTACAAACATGACTTTGGCATGTTTTTTTAAGCTCAGCTCTTCAGGCGCGCGTACAGAAGATTTTAATGTTTCTATCAGCTTTTCATTGCCATCTGTAACTGCAACAAATTGGTGATCATCGCCTTCAATTGCATTCAAGTGCTGAAAATTGATGCTATCTACATCCATATTATGCGTATACAAACGGGTGAAAGTTTCACCAATGTCTTGCTGACGTGTATTCTGCAAAGCTTGAATATGATGTTGTTGAATATTTTGTGCACGAATTGCATTTAGGATGTCGTTAAGTGCTGAGTCATCTTGACGATGCTGTTCAGTCAAATAACAAACCCGAAATTTTGCCTCAACCCATGCATTCGACATAAAGCAAAACTTATCACGATTCAGTTCGTTATTTTTTCCTACCGGCGGAAGCTGAAAGAAATCGCCTGCAGCAATCACTTGAATTCCACCAAAAGCATCATCAGATTCTTTAAAGTATTTTAAAACTTGATTGACCAAATTCAATTGCTTGGCATGTAACATTGAAATTTCATCAATAATCAAAACTTGAGCATTTTCTAAATGTTCTTTGAGATATTTACGCTCTTTCATACGTTTCAAATCATCATCTGAAAGCGTATCTTTGATTCCTATTCCTGCCCATGTATGAATGGTCATACCATTCATATGTGTTGCCGCAATCCCTGTCGATGCTGTAATTGCAACTGGTACTTTACGTACTTTTAAATAATTGATGTATTGATTCAGCGTATAGGTTTTTCCTGCACCAGCAGAGCCAGTCAAAAAGACATTTTCACCCGCTTTCATGAGTTTGAGTGCAGTTTCTTGTTTCATAACAGCCTTGAATTACCTAAACAGGATGGGACGGCTATAGCCTAACGATTTTTAATTAAAAAGTTAAGCAAAATCCCACAGTCAAATAAATTTAAGACCAAATTATTGGAAAAAATACACGACTTCTTGCAAAAGTTTATCACATTCACGAAAACATGCATTATCTAGATGAGATATTTTGACAACTTTATAGGTTGACAAGAATTTTGATTGATTTGCTTAATTCGTATCCATGAATGATAGAGATTCAACTATAAATTCCTCAACTCTTCATTGGGCTGAATCGTACT
>WNDP01000273.1 GCA_009912575.1 Acinetobacter bereziniae | reverse complement strand
TTTCTTTGGCTATTCTTAACTTAACACTTGAGAAAGAAGTAGATCGTGAAGAAGTAAACGAATATATTCGTCAAATTTCGATCAATTCAAGCCTTCAAGGTCAAATCGGTTATACAAATTCGACTGAGGTTGTATCTTCTGACTTTATTGGTTCTCGTACCGCTGGTGTATTTGATGCACAAGCGACGATTACCTCAGGCAACCGTTTAACAGCATATGTTTGGTACGATAACGAAGTGGGTTATAGCTGCCAAGTATTACGTATTGCTGAGCAAATGTGTGGTGTAAGCTATCCAAAAGCACCTGCTGAAACAAATGCATAATTTGTAATATTCAGTAAGAAGGAGCTTCATTTGAAGCTCCTTTTTTTATATTCTAAATTTATCTTGGTTTAAATCTAATGAGTGATTTTAACCGAAATTTAGAGCATATTAAAAATGAATAAAAATTTACCAATTTTCGCTTTGGTTTTGCTGAACCTATCAACAATAATCCATGCAACACCGCAAACAAGTCTTGATTTAACCCCAATATTACAAGATCGTTTTGAACAAAACTGTGAGGTTCGCCAGCAATTTGATTATTATGTTCGCGATGATGAAATTCTGCCAATATTAATGAATCAGGTGACTAAAGATGAAGTTGATGAACAAAACGCCTATGTGAGTAGAGTCTTAACTTTAAAAAATACGACATATCGGGGACTGACTGTCACAAAAATTGAGTTTGTATGGGGGCGGGGATTGAATTTGATGGAGTATTTACATTTTGATCTTCCAACTGCTTCATCACAGCAACAATTTAATGAAATTAAAAAGAATAAACAGCAAAATGCTAAAGCTGCAAATTTTGTAATGGTTGGAGACGTCAAAAATAAGGCAATCGCGATTTGCGCTTGGTCAGATAAAAATACAGCTGAATAAATGCGATTTTATAACCAGTAATTTACATTAAAGGAAGATAATATGAAAAAGCTGATATTACTCAGCATGATATTGCTGTTAACTGAGGTGATTTACGCTAAGCCTTTAGAACTACGCCCGATGTTGAAAGATCGCTTTGAGAAAAATTGTGCAATACGACAGCAATATGATTTTCATGATGATAAAACTGAATTGATTGAACCCTTAGTAAGTTATACAACAAAATCAAATTATGTTGATAAAAATGTATATGACTCAGCGACTTATAAATTAAAAAATGTCAGTTATGCAGGCATTCCAATCCGTGAAATGGAATTTGGTTTTGGACGGCTAGCACAACAATTTAATGAATATTTATATTTTGATCTCAGTTCAGAATCGGCTAAAAAGAAATTTAAAACACTCAAATTCAAACAAAATCATGAAAAAAGTCAGGTTAGTGTAGAGTTTAAGAAAAATCTTGCGATTGTTCACTGTTATTGGTTGCTTGAGCTAAATTAAAAGAGACGGATAAAAATGATTGTTTGTTTAGTAAATGAACAAATTACTTCGACTTTTATACATAAAAAAGCATATTTATTCACATAAATATTTAAAATAAACCTTAATTATTAGATAAAAAATTAAGGAATGGATTTTGCAGTTGAAGCAAATTATGGCAGGAATCGCCTTTATCTGTGTAGCCACACTCTGTGGAGTCATGATTGCTATTTGGGTATTTAAGCATTTTAGCATTTATATTCCGCTTGAAAATCAGGCTGTGCGAATAGATCTAAAAGAACCTTTGCAAGCCAAAGTACAGATTCATGATGCCTTAAATGTTGACGTTAAAGGAAAGGTGAATGCTGAAATTCCGATACATGAAAAACTGAATTTGCCAATCACTCAGACTTTAACCCCCCATGTCTACTTCGATAATCAGGTACCCATTGAAACCAATATCCCTGTGAATGAAGTGATTAAAATTAATCAAGATATGCCGATTGATACCAAAGTTAAGGTCACTGTTTTGGGTAAAGATATCACTTTGCCTTTGAAAGGCACCATTCCAGTTAAAATGGATGTACCGATTAATTTACAGGTTCCATTGAATCAAAGTATACATTTAAAATTTGATGCACCTGTTAAAGTCATACTTAAAGAGAATTTACAAATTCCATTGGATGCAACGCTTAAAACCAATATCCCTATTCAGGGGCATCTCAATGTACCAATCAAATCAGCATTGCAAGCGACAGTTGATGTTCAAAATACCTTACCAGTCAAAATTGAAAAAGGGCAATTGAAAATACCTTTAGATAGCATCAAGTTGTCTCGTCGGGAGCTTGGGCAAACAGAATCACAACATCCACAATCTGAAGCATTGAATTAGGTTGAAACTGAGTATGTGGATATTTAAATCATTTAAAACATTATTATTCAGTTTTGTCATTGTGGTCTTATGTATTGCCGCTGGTGTCTGGTTGTATTTAAACATTCAGACTTCAATGCAAGTTTCGGCTCAAAAGGCACAAATCCAACTGTCTGAATCTTTACCTACAAAAATCCATGTTGGTAACTATTTGGAAACTCATGCAAAGGGTGCTTTAGATACAACCTTGGATATAGACCGAGAATTAACATTACCTTTGAAGGGGAAATATTTAGCTAATTTAGGCTTTGTGGTCACGACACCGATTGAAGTTGATTTAGATTATTCAACTCATATTCAAATTGAAACAGTGATGCCTTTAGAAACGACGACAGATTTGGTTTATCAGAATAAACTTTTGCCCGAGTTTCCTTTAAAGCTGGATATTCCCATTAAACTTTCAGTACCTTTCAACATCAAGCGACATTATCAAGTACCCATTAAAATTATGTTTGATGGTCCTGTTTATTTAGAATTTGATGAAATGATTAATTTATATGTTAAACATCAGTTGAAACCGATGCTCAATATTAATGATCCGATGACGATGAAAAAAATTGCGACATTTAGTGCAACTATGTACAACACAGAAAGACAGTCTTTGGCAGATCTTGAGATGAATATTGATTTACCTTTGCGTAATATTCACCCTTAAAATGAGTAACTGTTGAAACTTAGCTCTAAACATAATAGACGAATATTTCATAAACCAAAATCAGCCTGAGTTTAAAATACTTTACTCAGGCTGATTGGATTTAAGCGCATTGATTTTTAAAACAGTGCATTTACTTGAGATTGAATATCAGTGGTTTTACGACCAATTAATTGTTCTAAATCTTGGCGGTTACTGAACATTGCACCTTGTGCAGTCTGTACATCAGCATCCACAATGACACTGACTAATTCATATGGTAAGCCTGCCGTAATTAAGGCTTCTGTATAGTCTTCGGCACTGATATCTTGATATTGAACTGATTTACCAGATGCTTGTTCAATATACGATGCTAAATCTGAAAGTGTAAAGCTGGTTGAGCCTGCAAGTTCATAGGTTTTATTTTCATGTCCATTTGAACTCAACACCTTAGCTGCAGCTTCAGCATAATCTATTCGTGAAGCTGAGCTGATCTTTCCATCCTGAGCACTGCCATAAAGTGTGCCTGTTTCTGTGGTATGTTGCACATTGGCTAAATAATTTTCGTTATACCAATTATTGCGTAACAGTGTATAACTCAAGCCACTTGCTAAAATGAGCGCTTCAGTTTCACGATGTTCTTCTGCTAAACCCAATGGGCTATGCGTTGCATTGAGTAAACTGGTATATGCAATATAGGGGACATGTGCAGAAACTGCAGCATCAATTACAGCTTTATGCTGAGGTGTACGTCGTCCAATCTCATTGGCAGAAATGAGTAATAATTTATCGATACCTTGTAATGCAGGTTCTAATGTTTCTGGTTGGTCATAGTCAAATTGGCGTAGCTCTATACCGTGCTTTTGAAGTGATTGTGCTTTATTTAAGTCACGCACAAGAGCAACAACATTTTCTGCGGGAAAGAGTTTCACTAAACTCTGAATGACCAATTGTCCAAGTTGACCTGTAGCACCTGTAATTGCGATTTTCATAAAATTCACCTTTAAAATGATTTAGATTGGATGTTTTTTAAACTTGATGCTATTATCATAGTCATTAAACTTACCAAATGTAAGTACGTACCTAAAAGTAAGCTAATTACTGCGTGGAGAGAAATTATGAGCATATATGCTTCAAGTCATTTAATTGGTCAAGTTTTATCCAATGAATGCCCATCTAGAGAAATATTGGAGCATTTAACCAGTAAGTGGTCTGTGTTAGTTTTACGGTGTTTGAGTGATGGCGTGCAACGTTTTAGTGAGTTGCGCAACCGTATTGAGGGTATTAGTGAAAAAATGTTGGCACAAACATTAAGAGTTTTAGAGCAAGATGGATTTATTCTACGTACAGTTTATCCTGAAGTTCCGCCAAAGGTTGAGTATCAGTTGACGATCTTAGGTGCACAAGCAGCTGAAAAATTGAATTATCTGATTGGTTGGATTGAAAGAAGCTTGCCAGATATTTTGGCGAATAAAGAAGATAGTAAGAAATAAAAAAATAAATCGTCATAGAAGTGGACAATAGATTCACCAAGTTAGATGCAAATTGGTGAATCTTGACCCTTTGAGGCGGAGCTTTATTATTTATGGTCTCTTTTTAAACTGTACTAGCTCAAACCAGATCTGACAGTTACCCATTTTTTAGTGTGCCTGTCAGGTTAAATTTGAGCTAAATTCTTCTCAGCCCAAATTCGCTTCCCATCAAGTACTGTTTCCAGTGGTGTGCGACC
>WNDP01000272.1 GCA_009912575.1 Acinetobacter bereziniae | reverse complement strand
TTTCGAAAGCACAAAATCGGATTCACCAGAGATTGCAACACATTCACAATGATTTAAAAGCGTGAGGGCCTGTAAATAAATTTCATTGCTTGAAACTGTGCTGTCTACACCTTTGGATTCAACTTGGTTGCCTGCAAGCGCGCTGATTTCTGATGCATTGCCACGAATGATGGTCGGTTTAAGCAAAATCAATTGATCGACCATTTCGCTACGCCATTTTAGAAATGGACCATAGCCAACAGGGTCAAGTACCCAAGGCATATTTCTAGCCGCAGCAGTCTGAGCTGAAATTTGCATGGCTTGCATTTGTTCTGATGTTGGTGTTCCAAGATTGATACTTAAAGCAGCAGCAATAGAGGCAAAGCTTTCAGCCTCAAAGGGATTATCGATCATCGCTGGTGAAGCACCAGCAGCCAACAATACATTCGCAGCATAATTTGCAGCGACGCTGTTGGTAATACAATGCACCAAAGGTTGTTGGGTTTGTAGTTCTGTCCAAGCATCTACAACTTTCTGTAAGATCGTATCAGTTTGAATATGAATTTGATCCGTTTGAGAATGGCTAATATTTTCTGGATGATTCATATAAAGTCCTTACTGAGTAAAGTAGTGATCTTGATGTTTGCAGTTTCGACAGAACAATGTTACATAATTCTGTGCATCATATTCAACCGTGAGTTCATTAGAGCCACAATACATACAGCGCTTTTGAGAATAGAAATTTAAGCGTGGCTCAATCTTTTTCCATGATTTCCAAACAGGTTGAAAAAAGATACCTTCATCGTATCCTAAAAAACGATAAAACAGAATTTCACTCATTTTACTGAATGGAATATTGGGCGGTCGAGGAAGCGTAGAAGTTTCCCATTTTTCAGCTAAAGCACGTTCTCGATACTGTTCAACTGTTTTCTTCAGGATGTTGGTATTGATAAAATTTTCATTACGCACTTGCAAGGCTTTCTTCTGATATAAATACTCTAAAGCGGTTTGAATCAGATAGAAAATTTGCCCAACGGCTAAAGAATCCAGCAGGCGATAGCAGAAAGTTTGAAAATTTTTATTGCCTGAGATCTGAATACCCCAAGTGCGACAATAATGTTGAGTAAATTGCACAATTTCTTGGTATAGCACCACGTAAAGTGTATTTTTGACTTCTTCTGAATTTCTAAATGGGATACCTTGGCTTAAATTTTCATAAAACCAATGGCGAAGTTGTGTGGTAATGCTAAATAGACTCGGTTCGGAATAACCATCTAAACGAACATTGATATAATATTGATGTGCGTCATCACTAAAGTCTTTAGCAACCAATACGTTCTCTTTGATCAGTTGATTTAGCAACTGACTTTGAAAATAATAGTTGGGTGTAATAGTGTGATATTTAATTACTTCCCAGTCAATAAATTCATGATGTTGAGTATTTTCATGTACTTGATTGTCCAAAATACTCAATAAAAATAATTTATGTAAAAAACTGAGTTGGTCTAAGCCCAATTCGAAATCATCTTTTTTCTTTAATTTGCGTGTTTCTTGAAGGCGTGTTTCTTTAATCAATTTGCGCCGTTTATTTTGGCAAGTTTCACAATGACAGTTATGTTGACCATTTGGGAAAACCTGATGATGACAATGACTGCATTGATGGAAGCGAACTTCTTTTTCAAACTCTTCAGCCTCAATATAATACATACTTGCCTGACAGAGTGGGCAAAATGTACTTTCATCAAGTTGTTTTTGCAGAATTTGAAGCATATAGAATTAAATACGAAATTATTCAGGACTTTTCATTATACACATCTATATTGAGGAAAGCTGATTGCTTAAAATGAATGTTTTATAAAATATTCATATCTGAAAATGATGGATGCAATAGTCTTGCTATTCAATGAGATTGAAAGCTTAAATCTTAATTATCGTATACAACTGATTGATACATTAGACGTATCAGCATGGGATCACTTCTTAATCTTTCCAACACCAAATTACATTGAATGTCGTTATGGTATTTTTCCACTCAGGACACTTCGACAGATTCAAATTAATTCAATCGAAAATCGTGATATTGGTCAGCGAGTTGCTTCGAAACGTATTGATCATTCCGAGTTATTGGAGGCCAAAATACAGCAATCAGGATGGCCTTATTATTTTGAAAACCAAATATTCAGCATCATTTTACATCAATAGTTGTCTGAGTGTTGTTGGGCAATATAAAGATTTAAATGAAAATGGCAAATAGAAGATTGATTCTACTTGCCACAAAAGTGGATTTAAAGTACGGCATACATACCGATATAGCTTAATAAGCAGCAGGGCAAGGCAATTTTGAATCTTCAAAATGATCCATTTTAGCCTGTAACAATGCTTTTGCTTTCTTGGGTGAAACTTTGTGCTGTCCTAAGCGATCATACTGTTTTAAAATTAAGCTTACATCCTCTGATGCCATTGGAATACCTTCACAGCTCATAAACAAAGCAATCACTTGGTGATCAATTTTTGCATCATTAAGCATTTGCATGGTTTTGATATTTTCAACACGGACAATATGGTCTTTTATAATCATCTTGCACCTCATTTCTGCTGAGTATTTTTTATTGTGCGATATACACCATTTTAAACAAGCAAGAATTGTGCTCAAAATGTAGTCAGTTTGAAAATAATGTAATCTTATGCATCCGCTTATCTTGCACCTACAGGTTGATATAAACCTTCACCTTTGCCAATTTGTGCCTGATAGACAGGAATCCATGGCGCAAAAAAGATATTTTGTTTCCATTCATTTAAGACTGTAAAACCATTGCGGGCAATTGTAATTCGATGTTGTACATTTGCAAGATTGGTAGCTGTAAATGGTGCCCGAATAATGAGATAGGGTGTAAAAATCAGTTTAAACTTATTCACTCCGACAAAAATATCACCTCTTAAGCCCAAATTCTCTAGGCTTAGTGACAACATAAAATTGTTGATGTTGGCAAAGTCTCGCATTAAAGGTTTATCCCACATCGGTTGTAAAATTTTTTCCTGTTCATGAATACCGAAACTGATGGCTGCATTGGTTGCGAGTTTTTTAAATTGTGATGAATAAATTCCAGATCGCAATGCTTCCTCATCTGCTATTTTCTGTAGTTGGAATGCTTGCGACAGGGTTGTCCCATAGCCACTGAGTTGCTGTGCCAGAATAGATGAATCATAGTGCTGATGCATTACACTCAGCCCACCAATATCTGCCATGACATTGGCTTGACCTTGAATTAACTCGTTATTGGCTTGGGCTATGGTCGATTGCAATGTTGGAACCGGCATTCCAGCAATGATAATATTTTGTCCATTTTTGATATTGAGTGGATCTAAGGCGTTGGTTAATGAAAAGGTAAGAGCGTATCCAGAACGCACATCATTGGCTACGAAAACACCTAGGTTTGGCCAATAAAATTTTGGATTATTTCGACTCAGTGCATCGTAATACATCAAGATAAATGCATTGGTCGCAAGTAATACCTTCTGTTGTGCACGTGATCCATAAGTGTTCAGTGCCAATTGTTGAACGACTGCAAATTGCTGACGTATTTTCGCACGAACATTTTCGTATTGCTGAACAGCCGAAAAGATTGAAGGGTCATACAATGAATTCTGACTATTGGCAATATTATACAGTTGCCGATATAAGTCTCTTTCAGATGTTGTCAAATTACGCTGTGCCATATTGGTGTTCATATTATAGGCAACACTTGATAATTGGGCTGGTGTAATTTGAGTTGTAGTGTTGTTGGTTGCTGCCATCACTTGAGTTGAAAATGTGGCGGTTGAAACAATCGTTATGTTAATGATGAAACTCAACAAGACCGCTTGAAATCTGTGAATAGATGTCTGTTCCATAGTGAGTATATTCCTATCGTTTTTTTTTAGAATAATGAGCATTTTGAATATGTTGTATTCAAAGTTGTTAGTTATAAATCACAAGCTTTTACATGGAAATGTGTTTTAAGGACAACTCGATGAAAGGTAGGCTAGAGCTTTGGATTAATGAATTGATCAATGAGATTAAAACCTTGTATAGCGCATTTTTTTAATCATGATATAGATCTAGTTTGTTTGATTTAGCCGGTATTGTTGAATTGAAAATTCGATGTATAACACGATTATTTTGGGATTAGTTTTGATTAAAGCTGATGTTTCTCATAAAAATTCTTGTTAGGCAATATGGTTGGATTAAGGATAAAAGTCTATTGATTTGGGCATTTGTTAAAAACGAGAGGGATTGTCATAAAACTGTCATCAGTACAGAGCATAGTGCAATAAATTTTACATATTTTTGACATAAGAGTAGAGCAACATGGCATTTAAATACGGAATTGCTGCATTAAGTTTAATGTTAAATGGATCAGTTTTTGCAGCAGTCACTTTATCTGCGCCAGAAGAAATTGTTGTATTGGCTGTAAATGATCAAGAAGTGAATTCGGGTCTTATTCGTAAAAAGAATGAATATCAAGTTGATGCAGGACAAGTTGCGATCAGTGTACGCTATCAGCAATATTTTGAACATTTAAATGGTGAGCACGATATTTTAAAATCTGGCGTTGTGACTGTGACTGCTCCAGATTTAAAAGATGGAAAAAATTATAAGTTAGCATTGGTTGATGCACCCAAAAACTTTGATGATGCCAAAAAATACGCAGAACAGCCGACAATTGCAATTTTTGA
>WNDP01000271.1 GCA_009912575.1 Acinetobacter bereziniae | reverse complement strand
ATCTTATAGGTCATTACCACACTATCTTTAGCAAATGCTGACATATCTGTCTGAGTATAAGCAACGGGGGTTCCAACGACTGGGTTTTGAATATTATTGACATCTATATTGGAATTGGTTGATGAATTGCTACCATCATTGCTATCACCACCGCCACAGGCATTGAGCATCAATGCGGAGCTTACCAATATAATAGTGAAAGAACTTTTTTTTTCATTTTATCCATCCTTGTTCATGCTTTTGTACAGCGTTTTTTAATATGTCAGTGTTAAGAAACTCCTATTCATCAACCCTGATCTTAAGATTACTTATTTATTGATGTACCCATAAGTTTTAAGAATATTAAGCACCACAAATATTTAAGAAAATCTAAATTATATTATGCTATAAATTAAGATTTAGCAAGAGAAATAAGATAATCAATCTCCTATTGATTTTTTATTGATCAATATATTAAATTCCTCAAAGATCAGTAAAACAAGCACAAAAATTTGTTTTGTATTTTTTTAATTAGCTAAAATGACGAATTTATAATTTTAAAATATCTATAGTTGTACATTTTATAACTTTAAATTAATTAAGTAAAACTAACCAATAATTCACAATATTAGATTGAAGCTCAAAATGCATCACAAATTTAAACTTTTGATACCTCAACCAAGAAATTTAAAAACAATATTGTTTAGAATTTAAATAATTTTTCTTTTTGATTCCGATTTTATATAAATAAAATTGTATTCAGTGCTTAAAAAAGCTAGGGTAATAGCAACTTCCTTTTTAGATTGGTATGGGAATAGAGGCATGCAAGCCATTATTTTAGACACTGAAACGCATACACTTAACGGTTTACCTATAGAAATTGCTTATGCCCCTATCCAAATCGAAGCAGGAAAACTCAGTTTAGATCGCGAGCAAATTTTTGATCAGCTTTATAGTATAGGCCATGAAAAAATTTCTTTTGCTTCAATGGCGGTTCACCACATTTTAGAATCTGACCTTGAAGGACAACCAAATTTTTCACAATTTAAACTTCCGGCTGAAACAGCCTATATCATTGGCCATAATATTGATTATGATATTCGCACAATCGAGCAATGTGGCGTAGATACTAAAAAAATCAAAGCAATTTGTACCCTTGCGCTCGCACGTCTTGTTTGGCCAGATGCAGAAGCACACAATATTTCTGCGCTCATTTATATGATTAGTAAAGGTAGTGAAAAAGCACGTGAAATGTTGAAAAGTGCACATCGAGCAGATGCGGATATTATTTTAACAGCGAATATTTTAATGCACATTATTCATAAATTAAAAATTCAAACCATTGAAGAGCTTTACGAAGCTTCAGAAGATGCTCGTATTCCAAGAAGTATCAACTTTGGTAAACATCGTGGTACGGCTGTTTCAGAATTACCAGCAGATTATGTTCAATGGTTATTACGCCAAGAAGATCTCGATCCATATTTACGCAAGGCTTTAGAGAATGCGAACCTGATCACACTTTAAGCCTGTGATTTGTAACAAGAAAGTCATATTAGTGTAATTTTCATTCTTTATCCTATGGTCAATTTATTGGGGAATAACTTGACTCATGGATCAATATTTTAAAACTGATTTGGGAATTCAGGCATTAAAACAGCGGTCATTTCAACTCAGTGCCCGTCAAAGGCAGTTATTACTTCTGATCGGCACTGATGACTTTAAAATTTTAAATAGTGCCCTCAAACAACGTTTGGCAACTCCTGAACTTATCCAGCAATTAGAAGAACTTGGCTTAATTTTTATTTATAATGCGACACCGAGATCAGCAAATAATCCCCAAATCATGTCGCAAACGCTACACGCCACACAGTCAAGCTCTACACACTCAAGCCCACCACAAATAAGCCAACAACCAGAAATACAACTCACCCAAGCATCTCAAGAGCTTATTCGTTCTCCAATAACGTTGAGTGGACCATTGGAAGAGGCAGTATCTGTTCCAGATTTGCAGCAATCTGGGCAAAATAACACGACAACGATACAGAGCGAAAACTTTCGATCTGAAGAAATTAAAACAGAGCTCAGCTACATCGGCTTTGAAGACATAAAACAAAAAATGGCTGGCCTTTTACAGACACATTGTGGACTCATGACAAGACAATTGGTTATACAAATACAACAAGCCAAATCCATCCGTGATATTAAATTCTGTCAAATGCAATGGATTACAGCATTACAAGAAAGCAGAATTTCGCCGCATGAATTAAACCAAACCATGCAACAAATTAATTACTCACTACAACACTTACAATCTTCATAATCGATAATCCCAAAAGCTCTTTAGGTTTAACCCCTTAGAATGACGAATTTCAGCAGCTTTAAAGTCATTCTAAGTCTTTTTTGAATACCACAGTTTTAAAATCAAATCTTTTTAAATTAGCATCCTGAGCATTTCAAAAATTTATCCTAAAAAATCCTAAAAATCTATCTACGACATCTTTATTCGATTTTCTACTTTTAAGTTCAATTATTTCGGGAGGGATTAGCATAGAAAATCTTTAACAAATAATTCTTATTGCTTATGGAATATATAAGCTTGAATATAAACAAGTTTCAAAATGCTTGATTTAGATTTATGCTTATTGTCTATGCGTTGAATGAATAGCAAATAGCTCAACTTAAATTTTTACAATCATCGGATCAAATCAAATTTTTCCATTTGAACAAAACTTTAGTTTTACATAAATTTAAAATAAAGTATTAATATTTATCAATAAAAAATAAATCAAATATAAATTATATCTTTTTACAAAATCAAATTGTCTATTTAACATCCATTCTGTAGAATCAACGATAAGCTAACTTGTTCAAATAATTACAGAATCATGACAATGTATCTCACAAAATCGACCAATCAAACTGCACTTGAACTTTCAAACTTTCATTCAACTTTTGAGCAATGTTTGATTGCGGTGTCTAATATTAAACATAAACGAGATTTACGTATCCAAGACGATCCGATGTCTTCACAGCATGTATTGATTGAAAGCTATCAATCAGGAGCACTTAAAGATCGTTTAAAAATTGAAAAAAGCATTGTAATTCAAGCGAATCGTGATCGTTTAGCACTTTATCATTTGGTTGCTGTTGTCCTTGATCACTTTAAAACTGCTTAACTTTAGTATCGAAATCTAATTTTCAGTTTCTAAAAAACTTTTATCTTAAGCATTATAAAAGGTGTTGGATTGTTCAATCCAACACCTTTATTTTGTCAGTTTCATCGTGCATTCCCATTAAAGATTAACTGACCTGCTCAACGATTCGATAAATACTGTCACTCTCTTTACTCTCAAAAAGTAATTCGATGCTGGGTAGTATTTTTTCGCCTTCTACCACGATATGATCAATTTTTTGAAATAAAGATAAATTATCCTTATCTTCATGATCTTGCAATTTGTTTAACCATGCCAAGGCATTCAACTCATTGCTATATTGATCCTTCACCTTCACTGTAATCATTTCAGTCATTTTTCTATCCTTTTCTTATTTACTGTTTTCCTTATACCATGACATTTTAGAATTTTTATTTTTGAAGTTGTTAGATTTTATGGCAATGTTAAAGAATTGCAACTTACTATATTTTTATAATTATAAAACAATAAGTTACTTTGAATATTTTGTGTAATTTCTAAGCACTAAAATTATGTCTTGAAATTTCAGAAATGAAAAAGCTCACATTTCTGTGAGCTTTTTCATGTTGGAAAGCTAGTGCTTATTTTTTATTTGAACTGGAGTCACAAATTCAATAAGCTGTCATTGATCTGTCCAACTACTTCGTAGCATCTTATCGATCTACTGTATTTATAATATAGGCAAAACTTTTTCGACCTGCAAGATGTAGTAACATTATTCAACATGCCCACAGCAATTTTAAAATTGAATAATTTTAAAATGAGTAGATAATAGTCAAGTTTGGTGTCTGATTGTGTACTCTCTACCAATCCTTTTTTTCAAATATAAAATACAGTTAATCCTCGTCACTTGAATGCATTAAATCAGCGATAATTTATTGTGCAAAACAAAGTGTATATATTTCCGAAAATTTATACTGGTTTTAGAAATTTATTCTTCTCTAAACATGTTTTTTTACCCAATAAAATCAAAGATGATCATTGATTTAAACATCGTTTTTCAGCCTGTGTTTTAGTCTGGATATTCATTTGCTTTTTTGAAGCAGATACAATATTTCCTAGATGCGCTATAGTGTACTTTCTCAGGAATATTGATGCCTAAACATTCAGTTTCGATGTGCCCTTTCTGAGATAGAGGTAACTCTCCTTTTTGAAGTAAAATAGCCAAGCCAAACATGATAATGAAGGTAAAGCTGATCAGTCTTTTATAGTATCGAATAAATTTAAACATTTCCTATTCATTCTACTTCAACAGATTTATAGCTCATCTAGCTTATAGACCTTACAGCTGAATAAGGTCTTTAATTCTAAGTGGCTTTGTTGCCTAAAGGATTTAAAGGCAAAGTTCTCCTAGGCGCCTCAAATTTAAGTGACAACTTGAGTATGAGGTCGGCCTAATTCTGTAAATTTATTTAAAATAGCTATACGGGCATGTACCTCATTGACTTGGCTTTGAAAGTTCCTAGCACTGAGTTTATCGCCTAATAATTTGATGCAATGCATCTTAGTTTCGACCAAACTTCGGTGATGATAGCCTGACCATTTTTTCCATAG
>WNDP01000270.1 GCA_009912575.1 Acinetobacter bereziniae | reverse complement strand
TATGGCACAGGAAGGATGGAGTGTTCAAAGATTATTAAGAATTATTCAGGTGAATTTATTTGAAAGAAAATTGCTGAAATATTTATTTTTGCCAGATAAAAAGTGGTTAAAGCAAGAAGAACCTCAACTGAGGTTCTTCTTGTGATATTTGTGGGACAGCAGTGACTTTAAGTCACCTTTTTTGTATTCAGCTGAGTCAATTTAAGCCCTAACTTCAAATGCGGAATGATAGCTGACTGTCCCATGAGGAATATCTTGGGTAAAGGCAAGGGCTTGAAAGTATTCAGCAGGAACACCTTCAAGGATCAAATGGGCATAAGGCTTAAAGCCAAATTTTGAGTAGTAAGCAGGATCACCTAGCACCACACATCCCGCAGCGCCAAGTTGTTTGAGTTGTTGTAGGGACTGTTGTATTAACGCCTTACCCACGCCTTGTTGTTGGTATGCTGGAACAACGGAAACTGGACCTAAGCCATACCAGTTTTGCTCACCAGAGGAAATGACAACAGGTGAAATTGCAACATGCCCGATAATCTCGCCCTCTAATTCAGCAACAATCTAAATGCTTAATTGATTTGCTTCTCTGAGTGCATTTACGATGAAGTGTTCGGTGTGATCTGTATGTGCCGCATATTCAAAAGCCTGTTGTGTGATATTAAAAATACTTTCAATATCATCTGCTTGTTCGTTGCGTAAAGTTAAATTTAGCATTTTTCCCACATCATACATGTTCTTTAGCACATTCTAAGAGTGTGTTTATTGTTCTGACAAGGCTTAGTTTAAATACATCTTCAGAATTTGCTGAAACCAGCATTTAACTATATTACTCATATTTTTATGATAAACAGTATTTGATCACCTGAGTTAAAAATAGGATGTAGATAGAATGTGATCAGAAACTCTTAATGCCTGAGCTGCAATGGTGAGCGCAGGATTAACGGCTGCGGAGCTTGGGAAAAAGCTTGCATCAACCACAAATAAGTTCTTATGATCATAAGATCTGCAAAAACTGTTGAGAGGTGAAGTCCGAGGATCATGCCCCATACGAATAGTGCCACATTGATGTGACGGTGTTCTTTTATCAAATGGTTGTTGAAGAACCCAATAGAATCCACAATCTTTCAGAATTGCACTAAATTTATGCACTAACTTCTGATGTGCGCTCCAATTATTTCTTTCCCATACCAAATTAATTTTGTCATTTTCAACAAAAACTCGATTATGTGGGGAGGGCAAATCTTCACTCATGGCATAAAAGTCGATGCTATGTTTGCTGAAATAATTCAAAGCAAAAGCGGGCATAAATGGAATATTGGATTTTAGAATTTTGCCTGAAACTTTACCGAGAAGCTGAATATTGCCGAGTGGTAAACCATTAACACCATCATTTAAATAAAAGTCATTGATGCCAAAAGTTTTTGAGTAAAGTGAATCATTGGTATATCGATGATTAAAACCGATAATTGCCGAACAATTATGATTCATGAAGTTACGCCCAACCATAGTAGAACTGTTGGATAAACCCTTTGGATTGGTTTGATTTTTTGAACGAAGTAACAGTGCTGCTGAGTGAATAGCACCTGCTGAGAGCACCACCAGTTTAGGTCGAATGGATTCAAGCTTGCCATTGTGTGAAAAAATCACTTCTTCAATATGGTTTGTTGTTGAAGAGGTTTTTAACTGAATCACCTTGCTCTGTGTTTGTAATCTCACATTGTTGTATTGAATTGCCTGAATCAGTGGTCCCGTTTCTGCATCAATTTTGCCATTAAAAAAATGCGGGTGCGCATCCCAAGGTACTTTCCTAGTTTGTTTCCATTGTTCAATATCTATCGCCAAAGGTAAGGGATAAGGATGAAGGCCTTGAGCCTTGAGTTGGTCTTTGACTGCGCGAATTGCTGGTTCATCTTCAATTGCTTTAAATGGATAAGGCGTTGAATGGTAAGGTTCGGTAGGATCAAAATGTTCATCGCCCCTAACTTTAAAAAGTACTTCTGCCTTTGCATACCAAGGTTCTAAGGTTTGATAGGTAAATGGCCATGCTGGAGAGATTCCTCCTTGGTGTGTCATTTCTAAGAAGTCTTGTTGACGATACCTTGCCAGAACAGCACCAAAGAATTTGGAGTTGTCACCCACATAATAATAATTGCCTGGTTTAAAAGGTTTTTTATCTTTATCCAACCATTCTTCATTTGGCTTAAAGTATTGCTCTGTAAAAATCTTATCTTGATCTTCATTGATTGGAGAATCGGGCAGTTGAATACCGCATTCAAGAATAAGTATATTCAGACCATTTGCGGCAAGACCTGCTGCCATTGTTGAGCCACCGATACCAGATCCTATGATGAGAATATCTGTTTGATGATTTAAAAACATAGTGATTCTCCTAAAGTAAACGAGATATGCTTTTTATTTTCAATGGCTTGTTGTATCGCTAAAGCGATTTCTAAAGAACGTAAACCATCATAGGCTGTTGCAGCAGGTCGCCCCCGATTTTGAATTGCATTTTTAAACTGTTGAAAAGAACTGACGTATAAATTGTGGTGCTCAATTGGAATACTTTGGCAATCCTTATCATTGTTAAGATGTAATTCTCCAATAGCATGTTGGGTCAATGTATTCGATGCCTGTAAATTTCCTTTGGACCCGATGATATCGATACTGGTCTGAAAATATTGTGCGGTAAAAGAATCATAAAAACTGACCAATGCACCTTTCGCAAATTCAATTGTACCCATCACTGTTTCAGGCACATTATTCGGGCTAATCACCCCTGTTTGAGCCATGGCACTTACGCTGATAGGTTCATCGTTAAGTAAAAAGCGAAGTGTATCAATGTCATGAACAGTAATATCAAGGATAACGCCACCTTCTGAAGGTGTGTGAATACGCCAGCTCTGTAAATGCTTCGGCAGAGAGACGGCATGACAAAATCGAATGTTCTGTACTTTACCAATACAATTGTTTGCAATAAGTTCACGCATTTTTTGTATGACAGCAGAATTTCGAAGATGATAATTGACCGCTAAAACCACCTGATGGATTTTTGCCTGTTCAATCATTTGTTGGGCATCTGAGATACTGAGCGCCATCGGCTTTTCACACATCACGTGCTTTTGCGCTTTTAAAGCAATTATTGCTTGCTCGGCATGAAGCGAATTTGCACTCGAAATATAAACAGCGTCAACATCATTGTCATAAAGTGAATGTTTTAAATCATGAGAAAATTTTTGAATATTTTGTTTACGGGCAAAGTCTTGAGCTCGTACCAAATCATTGCTGACGATACCGGTGACTTCATCACCAACTGGTCTGATCGCCGAAATAATCTATTCCTGTGCAACATTACTTGCACCCACCAATAGCCAGTTCATGTTTAGTCTCCTTGCTGAGAACAAAATATGCTGAATACCCAAATACCGAGGTAACAAATGATCGGTACATAAAGACTGGTACTCAATGAGCTGATATCTGCAACCAAACCTGTTAGAGGAGGAACAATTGCACCACCTACAATGCCACAACATAAGATGCCAGAGCCTTCAGCTGCTCTTTCTTTTAAGTGTTTCGAGGCAAGTGAGAAAATGGTCGGAAACATGATGGAGTTAAAGAAACCGACAGCGAGGATCGTAATCCCTGCAATATTTCCTCGTAAAGTACTACTGGTGAACAAAAGCGCCATGACTGCGATGGAAAACAATGCCAGTAGTTTGGCAGGTGTAATAATTTTCATCAGTGCTGAACAAAGGAAGCGAGCGATCATTGCACCACCCCAGTAAAATGCAACCAGTTTGCCAGCATGTTCAGCGGAAATATTCATAATCTCGGCTTGAGATAAGTAGTTCACCAGAATACTTCCGATGGTGACTTCTGCACCGACATATAAGAAAAGACAAATAAAACCTAAAGCAAATCTGGGGGACTTTAGTAAGCTGAGTGAGGCGCTTAAACTTATATGAGCTGACGAGCTTAGGTTTTTAGGACCATCATTTCTAAATCGCGCCAGTAAAATACAAAAGATAGCGATGACGATGGCAATACCAGTATAGGCATGACTGATGACAGAAGACTCCTGTTGCAGATATGCAGTCATTTCTATACTACTCAATTGCGAGGTATCGACAGTCGCAATGCTTCCTAAGATGATAATCGCACCAAAGTAAGGTGCAATAGTCGTCCCCAATGAGTTGAAAGCGTGTCCAAGTGTAAGGCGGCTTGAAACTGTTTCTGCTTTACCCAACTGAGTGAGCAGGGGATTGGTCACCACTTGAATAATGGTCACCCCTACTGCAAGAATAAACAGGGCAGATAAAAAGGCCGCAAACATATGAATCTTGGTTGCAGGAATGAAGGCTAAACATCCGATTGCCATAACAAAAAGTCCAATAATGGCAGAACGAACATATCCAAATTTATAAATCAATCGACTTGCAGGAATAGAAGCAACAAAGTAAGCAAAGAAAAAAGCGGATTGAACGAGCATAGCTTCCATGTAGCTCAGTTGAAAAACTTCTTTGAGTTTGGGAAGGCTTTGTTGCATAAAGGATTTAAAGGCAAAGTTCTCCTAGGCGCCTCAAATTTAAGTGACAACTTGAGTATGAGGTCGGCCTAATTCTGTAAATTTATTTAAAATAGCTATACGGGCATGTACCTCATTGACTTGGCTTTGAAAGTTCCTAGCACTGAGTTTATCGCCTAATAATTTGATGCAATGCATCTTAGTTT
>WNDP01000027.1 GCA_009912575.1 Acinetobacter bereziniae | reverse complement strand
TGGGTTATTTATGGGTTTTTGTGGTGCATTTTTCTTAGGACGACCACCTTTTTTACCATTTTCCCTATTTGCCTCAGCTTTCGAATGATATTCAGATAATTCGAAATCTATACGAGAGTGAACCCAGTGGGTTTCTGTTGGGATAAAAAATTCATTAACAATATCTAGTACGGCTTGTTTTTCCTCATCAGTTCTAGCACCAGCAAGGCGCAAAAGCTGTCTCTCATCTTTTGGAAGTGGTTGCTCACTTGTGTAGTAAGTGGACATTAAAGTCATATAAACACCATGCTCTAACAGGGTTAGATGCTGGGTTTCTCGTCTATAGTCACCAATATGGAATTTAAAATAAAACATCAAAATACCTCAATCCAAATTAATAAGATCATCACCACATAATTGACCACTAGCAACTTTCCTTAATGCGTCAAGATAATTTAATGATTTTGTTTCAGCATCTATTAACTGCTTCATTCGCTCAGGTTCAACTACAAAACCAACAACATCACTGTAACGGACAATTGCCGCATGACCTTCCTTAATGATAAGCTCTTGAGGATTTTTCTTAATATCTGAAAATTTAATTAATGGAATCATGTTTAATCTCCTTTGATTTGTACTTATTATAGCTCTATTTTTAGTACTGTAAAATAAATAATTCAAATATACAAAATAAGAAAAATTGATATATAACAGATTAAAAAGCCCTAGTTAAAGGGCTTAATGTTACGCAGATTCAATTCTATTTTTTGCTATATCGAAGTATTTTTCGACTAGTTCAATACCAATGAAACTTCTATTGGTATTTTTGCAAGCCACCCCTGTTGAACCTGAACCCATGGTGAAATCCAAAACAGTTTCACCTTCTTTTGTATATGTCTTGATTAAGTATTCAAGCAATGCAATAGGCTTTTGTGTTGGGTGAAGTGTTTTCCCTTCATTTTTAAACTCTAAGACTTGAGTTGGATAATTTGTAAATTATTGGATAAACTCTTCCTTGTGGGATTTTCTTGAGAACTTATGACCACCTTCAGACATATCGGCATTACAAATTTTAATTCCTGATACTTTTTTCCCATAAGGAATTAATCCTTGAGGATAATAAGGCATTTTGTTTTTCGATCCATTTGCACAAGTTCCATCACTAAATACGCTTATTATTTCATGCTTATTCATTGGTTTGTTTTTTGCATTGGTAAATCCTAATGCCCTGCTCTTAGACCAAATCCAGTCATATTTATACTGCTTAATATTGCTCATGCGTAAAGCGCTACTAAAAGGCTCACTACCAAACAAAACAATCGCACCGTTAGGTTTGATAATGCGCTTTAATTCAGACCACATTAAATCAAATTGAATTACGCTATCCCACTTACATGCCGTTGTCCCATAAGGAGGATCAGTTAAAATCAAATCCACACTACCATCGGGAATGGTTTTCATTAGCTCTAGGCAGTCGCCTTGCATTAAATTAATCACTTCTTCTCCAATTTAAAACACTCATAACAACTATTATCATAAACACGTCTAGTAAGGCTACCACAACATTTTGAGGGTTTGGTGTATAGATATGACACTTTACCCATTGAACGCGCATTACTGCGAGCTATGCGCCAATCTGGTATATCTTTTCTAGGCTCTCTATCACTCAACTTAAAAGGAATAACAGAATAGACAAAACGGTCAGGATTCATGAAAGAATCGTTTATTGTGTGGTTCATTTAATTATTCCCATGTTCCAGCAGGGTATTTACTCTTAATTTCTTTTGCACCATCTTCGCCATGATCTTCGACCATGTAAATATAATCAATCTCTTGTGGTTCATCACATTCACCATCAACAAAAGCAGCACAACCAGAACCACCCCATATACCAATATCAAAACAACGGCTTCGACCTTTTGGTAATCTATCATCTAAATCATTAATGGTTCTACCGAATGCTTCTAAATCATATTGAGCTTTTAACATTGTATTTCCTCCTAAATTTCCCCAATTATTCTCCAACTTAAACATTGCGTCTAATGAATATTTTTATGAGTGGTGAAACTTTAAGGAATAAAAAAGCTCCCGAAGGAGCTAGTTTTTACCAATTAATATAATTTCTATGAACATATGTCAATGAGTTTAATTCATATTTGATTAACTTGAATGTATTGTATATAAAACCAAAATCATCTATTGAATCAAATTTTGTTAAATTTCCAAACTCATTTGCTTGTGACCATCTTTTGTCATGGGGGAAATATCCATAACGAATTTTATTTTCATGATCAATTGCAGTAAATCTACCCATTTCGGATAAACCTATTAATTTTGAATTTTCAGGTAATTCAACTTCTAGTATTTTATCAACATCAAACATGTATTTGATTTGACGCAATCCATAGTCAATGAATAATTTATGCTGTGTTTCATTTAGTTTTTCAACACAAGATAAAACAAAATCTTTACTCATTACCTTCATAACTCTGTAAGCTCCATTCTGCAACTATCATCATATTGAATCCAGTTACCGTTTAAAAATCATTTACCACCTGAAATGTAAACTTCATTCTTTTTACAATAATGAGTTGCCATTGATGGCGCATCTTTTCTGATTTGGTCTAGGCTCATGTTATTTTCCTTGACGCATCTTAGACAATGATCGAGTTAAATCCATTGATCTGCGTTTAATTGTTGCAACTCCAGCGCCAGAATATAAATACCCACGATCAATTGTTGATTTAATCCATGAATATTTTTTTGCATCTTTATTTTGCTTATCTATCTCATCATCAATAGATTTAATAAAACGTTCTGCTTCAGCTTTCGCATCTAATAATAAATTTAAATTCATTTCACCACTCCAAATAATTGTAAAGACTTTCCAGTCAAATAATATCTTGTTGCTTCACCATCTTTAGCTATGCCGTAGATTAAGCCTAATTCGCATAATCCTTTCAAATAACGCTGAACGCATCGAATTGTCTCATTGTGCATAACTTGATTGTGAACCTCCTTAGCTGTCGCCACTGGTGAGTTTTTTATCACCAGCAGTACATCAATGCCACGGTCTAAAGATTTAGCAGTATTGTTCATTTAAAGAAAAACCATAATGCCAATAGAACAACAAAAACCAAAAACACAATCAAGAAGTTTCTAACTTTTGCATCTTTCTTTTCTTGAATGCGCTTGTTAGCTGAATCAAAATATTCTGAATACAGATCACTTTGGTTTTTTGGTTCATTAATCGATTCTTGCATTCCAGATTCAAAATCCTCTGCAATCTTCTTGTATTCAGAAGAATCCATAAGTTTAATTTCCTCATCACTTAAAGTCTTATCAAGAAATATTTTAAATTCCGAAAGAGTTCCTTCGAATTTTGTATCACCAACAATCATTGTTGTTTTTTCTTCAACCAAAGACACATTTTTTTCATCAACAGTCTTAGCACCAACACCAAGCAACTCACGTTCTGCAAATTCCAATGTGGTTAATAAAGAATTTAAACGTTCTTCTGTAATATCACCACGACTATTGAAACGTGACTCAGCAGTGAATCCAGTGAAATAAGTTTTAGCATGATTAGATGCTAAAGATAATTTCTCAGCGTGAAATCCAGTTGCTTTAATCGCTTGATATAATTTGTGGCGGTTTGATTCAAGATAAAATGAATTTAACTTTTTTAGGCTAGACATTGGTATGAATAATTTGCCCTCTCCTGCATTACTATTTGTAAACTTATTATTTTCAATAATAGCAACTACTGGGGCTGGTCTATAAAAACCAATTACTTTTCCAGAATCCCCAACTTTAACATTCATAGTGATTCTTTCATTCTTAGTTAAAAAACCAACACTAACTATTTCAACATGATCATTTATTTTAAACTTACTCATAACTTACTCCTTCTAAAGAAACTAGAATATATATCAATATATATATTAATGCAACAGTTATTTTAGGGTAAAAAAATGCCCAGTGGGTGACTGGGCTAGAAGGACTGTTACGAGTCCGATGAGTATAACACTATCTATTTGATTTTGGAAATCTCATTTATAGCATGAATTGAAATTTCGTTTAGCTCATCAATGCGACCTTGACGATGACCGTCACGATAGAAAGCTAAGAAGCATCGCCATTGTTTGTCAATTGAATCGTTATCAAATTTATAAACGTTTTTAGCGCATTCCGTATGGTTCACATTTGATGCATCAATGCCAAGAAAACCAAATGATTTAATGAATTTTTCTAGCATATCAAGCTCCACTTGAACCAAAACCACTATCACCACGATCAGAACTATCAAGTTCATCAACTTCAACAAAATTGATTTTTGGATATGGCATGATGATTATTTGCCCGATTCTTTCACCAACATCATAGCTATTAATATCTTGCATTATAATTTCATCATTACCATTATAAATATGTCGGTAATTTTCTTTAAACTTAAAGATAACCTCACCAATATATCCTGAATCAATCACACCAACAGAATTAGCTAAACATAAATCCTTCTTGCTTATGCTTGAGCGTGGAAAAAGCAATCCAACAAAACCAGAAGGAATAGACATAGCTAATCCACTTCCATAGCAAATATTTCCATTCTCATCATGGAATTTAGATGTGGCTGTAATATCTAGTCCAGCGTCTGAGCTATGCGCATAATTTGGAATAATAGCATCTTTATGCAACTTCTTAATTTTTACTTCCATTCGTTTAAAACCTCTTACTTAATAATTTTAGATGAAATTAATTTGAATAAATCTTGTAATTTCGTGAATAAAAAAACATAAAACAGAACAAAAAGAACTAAACCAAAAACAACCCCAAATTCCGTTAATTCACCCTGCGTTCTGTTTACATAAAATAAAGATCCAAGCCAGCTTGAAAACTTGATAATCAGATATAGGGATGTTGCTGATAAAAGATTAATTACATAATTACTCATTTGATACTCCACTCGTTTAATACTTCAACATTGTTTAACTTTAAAAATTCTATGCCTTGCGTTTTGTCTTCTCGGTGATCTCGGTAGTAAACCGTTTTAATACCTTTTGAAGAGATCAATTTGGCGCAATTTAAGCATGGTAAATAAGTGACTGCCATAACACCATTGCGAAAGCAAAAATCATCTTCAGCGAAGAATGAGACTACTTCAGCATGAAGGCAATCTGGATTTGATTTGTGTTTATCACAGTTGCATTTTTCATTTGTTCCATGATTCCAACCAATAGAAACAACATGATTATGCAATTCAATAGCCACTCCAACTTTTCTTTTACTGCATATGCTTAATGACTCTGCATATTCTGCTTCCTTAAAAATACTCATGAATCATTCAATACCAGCAACAAAATATCAAGCTCAACTTGTATTTCAATAATTTTTTGAGCATATGAAGCTATTTTGTTTGGATTAAACTCCTCAAGATAGAATTCAATTTGTTCCTTGTGTTTTTTAATAAAATACTCACAATTTTTTATATCTTTACGAATTTGAGATTCACTCTTCATTCTTTTTTGCTCCGCATTTACGTGGGGTATATTCAATTCCAAGTTTTTCAGCCCAAAATAACTTAGTCACTTTTGAAAAGTTTTCTTGTGAATTATTAATAGCTTCCAGCAAATCCATATCGTTGTCATCATTAATTCTGAATTGAGTTTGCTTTAAAACCTGAACCTTACTTTTTTTCATTTAAGAAAATCTCCTGTTGCAATACCTCCAAGTATATATTAATATATATCTCAATGCAACAATGCAGATGAGGAAAATGTTATGAGTGAATTAGTTAAACAAGATAATAATGTTACACCATTTTTAAATATGATTGAGCGTGTTGCTTTAGATCCTAATGCGGATGTATTAAAGCTTGAAAAAATGATTGAGCTACAAGAGCGTGTTATGGATCGACAAGCTAAAGAACAGTTTGATAGTGCAATGCTTAGTTTTCAGGTTGAAAAGCCAATTCTTGAGAAAGCATCAAAAGGGCATAACTCTAAATATGCAAAGCTTGAGTATATTCAATCTGTGATTGAACCGGTATTGCGTAAATTCGGTTTATTTGTTCGATGGAAAACAGAAGCAGTTAGCGACAATAAAACTCGTGTAACTTGCATTTGTAGTCATATTGGTGGTCATAGCGAAACATCATCAATGGATGTGTTGCCAGATGCAGGAGGTAGCAAGTCAGCAATTCAAGCAAACGGCTCTGCTATTAGTTATGCCCAACGCTACACAATGCGCTCATTGCTTGGATTGGTTATTGCTGAAGATAATGACGGTCAAACAAAAGTAACCATTACACCTGTTCAAGTTAAGATTTTAGAGAAGAAATTGAACTTCTTGGGTGGTGATACAAAAGAGAAAATGATTGCCCATATTGGTTGTGAATTGCATGAAATTGAAAAAGGCGCATTTGATTATTGGTGCAACGCTTTAGATTCCAAGGTTGCTAAAAAGGACGCTGAATAATGGAGATTATAGATCATATTGAGCAAGGTTCGCCAGAATGGATTGATTTACGTTTAGGCATTATCACATGTTCTGAAATGTCATCTATTCGAGCCGATGGAGCAGGGGCTTGTAGTTATATCAATGGTTTGGCTTTTGAAAGACTGACTGGTGAATCTGCTTCTGTATTTGATGGCAATGATTGGACTAAAAGAGGTCAAGAATTAGAGCCAGTTGCTAGAAATATGTATGAGGTTAAAACTGGCTTAGAAGTCAGCATGGTTTCTTTTGTTAAAAACAAGGGTTTTGGATATTCTCCAGATGGTTTAATTTACAATAGCAATCATTTAATTGGCGCTATAGAAATTAAGGTCAAACAACCTTATGAGCAAATGCATATTTTAAGAAGTGGTGAAATACCTAAGAAACATCTTGATCAATTGCATGGTGGTTTATCTTGCGCTGAATTAGATTGGATAGACTTTGTTAGCTATTGCCCTAGCTTACCATTATTCATAAAGCGCATCTATGCTAAAGACTGCAAAGATCAAATGGAAAAAATTGAATCACTGATTGTTAAATACAATCAAATGATTGATGAGGCTGTTAACCAAATTGCAGATATGTATTAAGCAATTAGGAGTTTAATAAATGAGTGAACAAGATAAGATACTCGCACCATTTGAACCAACATATCATCAATGGAATGGATTGGCTCGTCATTTGGGTAGATATATGCAAATGCATGATAGATATTGCCCGAAAACATTAAAGAAATACTTTGATCGTTTTATTGGTGAACCACCAGAATGGATGACAGAAGAAGTCGTAAATTGGGAGTCGGATAGTGCTTTTGCTACTGCCGATCTTCCTGTGTTTATTTATAAAGCAATGTTGAGTGATTTAAAATGAACCTAGACCAAATTAAGGCTAATGCATCCGAGGGTAGTACACATTGGGATGTTCAATGGAATCATGTTTTTTACTATCAGGTAGATACATCAATAAAAATGTGGAATGAGGTAAAGTTTGTATTTTTAGATTTTACATATAATTTATCAATGTATGAATTAAAACCCCTTTGGTTAAGGGGTTCTCGTTACTCCATCTAATTCTGCATCGACTTTTGAAGTGTATTGTCCCAAGTCGATATATTCTTTTCTACACTCGTTAAAGAGAAGCGTTCCTGTTTTGGCGTAAGTCTCAAGGGTTTCTCTAGCAATTGTGTGCAAGTTGGTGTTATAGGTTGTAACTTTTTGCTGCATCCTGTTGCTACTAGACACAAGATTAACGTACTTATCATTAATGTTGCTGATTTCACTTGCGTATTTCTCCGCATCTAATTGGCGCTGCTGTTGATATGTAGCAACAATGTTTGCTGTTTTTGCATTGTTTTCAGCAATCATTTTATCATGGAGGATTTGAACTTCTTTAGCTTTATATTGTGCAGATTGCAACTTTAACCCAAGCGATCCACACAATATAACTAAGGAAATGATTATTAATTCTTTCCAGTAAAGTAATATCATTTTAAGAATAAACTCCTTTCTGCTTCTCGTCTGCGGACAAGGCCATTCATTACTTTGCCGCCAGCTTTATTCCATACCAAGAATTGATCAGCAGCATCCTTGTAATCTTTTGCGTTAAGCTTCTTAAGTAGTGTTGATTTAGATAAATTGGTTTCACCAAGATTGTAAGTGAAAGATGATAGAGCATCGAATTGATTTTGATTCAATGGAACTTTAACCAAACGATTAATTGCACTTTCAAGTTTAACCAAATCGTTTTTTAGGTATGATTCAGCTTGTGAATCATTGCAAGTATCACCTTTTTTAACACGTACGCCATTGGGGTATTTAATTGTTCCATATCCAATAGTCCAAACTCCAACTCCATCATCGTAAGCAGATAGTCGCTTACCCTCAAAACCTTTTATTAAGTTTATTCCAGTTTGACTTGTATTCATTTTTCATCATCCTCTAGTCCAACTTTTTTTGAAATAATTTTGCTGATCTTGGCTGCACCAATATAACCAACAAAAGAACCAATGAGAATGGACAACTGAATAGGCAATTTCATCCACTCAAGCAATACAGATAAACTAAGTGTGAATGTAGAACATATACCAGCTTCCAACCAATCTCCCTTCCCTTTCTGTTGAGAGGTTCGCCAAAATGCTACTAAGAAAGCTGCTATAATTCCCATAACTGTATATCCGTGTTCAATGCCGAAATTAACTGCTTTAAACAGTTTAATCGCATATTCATCTAAATTATCCATTTTCACACGCCATTACTTTAATGTGGTAAATAATAACAAAATTTAACGATATAAACAAAAAGCCCCGAAGGGCTTTAGCTTTAAATATTCTGTAAAACTAGAGGGATTTTTTTCCAAACCGATCCGTTCCCAGTTCCAGATGTTGTGCATATCCATCTGTCAATAAGAAGCGCTGGATTTGTACAGAAAATTGTATCACCCACGTTGTAAGTTATGTTATCAATTGAAAAATTGTCAGAATAAATAACCTTAACTAAATCTGATATGTTTTGATTTCCATAGTTAAACCTCCCCTTAAACTCAAAAGGCAATATATTCAAAGAGTCATAAGGATTTCCTGACCTGCCTTGGATGATTTTCCTCTTATTGTTGGGTATAGTGTACCCAGATATATTAATTCCACTAATTCCAGTTGGTGATTGAACTAAAATATCTATATATCTACCACCATCAAGCGTGGGTAGTGCCACCACCGAAGGGTCAGCTCTCAAATCATTGATGGTTAGGTTTTCGTATAAACCTTGCATAGCACCAGTAATTCTTGTTGAGTAAACATTAAACTCACTATTCTTGATAGTGAATGGATCAATGCTTCCCATGTAGCCGTAATCGTATACCCAGCCAGAAAGATAAAAGTCAAAAGTGCAATTATTAAACAATGGGTTTGATCCGCTTGCATTTATTAGATACTCCCTAGATAACATTTCGGGATTCACTTGCGGATTGTCGGTTATAACACATCTCTCAAACAAAGTTCTATCAATATGCTTGTCTGTGGAATAGAAGCCCTCCATGTATCCATTTATATAGCACTCATAAAAACGCATCATTGGTTTTCTTGACCAGATTGATGTGCTTGTGCTATTTATAAACTTACAATTAAAGAATTTAATATCTTTTGTGTCTCCGCTATCTGCGACTAAGCTTGTATTTCCAGAGTCGCCAAAAAAACAATTATAGAATGCAGAATTTCGAATAGGTGATACTTCAGCCTCAATATCAAAATTGGATTTTGGTGCAGATGCAACAGTAAAACTTGGCATACCAGAATTAGCGAAATTACAATCATACCAAGATATATTTTGACCACCAGTAAAAGAGCATCCTTGTCTTGAGTTGTTTATAGAGGTGACATTCTGGACAACACCCCTATAGTTTGGATTTAACTCATTTGGATTACTGCTATCTGAGCATCCAGCAACATATAATCCATCAAGAAGGTGGTTGTGAGTTGTTACCCCTTCGATTTTAAAGTTTTCAATAAGAGCAATGCGAAGTCCGTAAGCTAACAACTGCCAATCGATATCACCATATTTTCCTCCGATCTGCTGGGCATTTCTATTACCACTAATATCAAGAATACCTGTAATTAAGAGGCTTTTGAAGTTTGAGAAGTTAAACATATAACCAATATCAGCTCGATAGACCTTATCTCCATCCTGAGCATATGATGGAGTGCCAGGATAAAATGGCATTGTTGTTTGAAATGGCTCTCTTGTTGTTTTGTTAAAAACCCCAAATTGAAGATTATTTCGAACTTTAAAATTAGCACTTTTGCTGTTAACAATAATATGCTTATCGGTCATACTATTAAATGAAATATCAATCCCATTTTCATGTGTTAAGCTACCATTACTAAAAACTTGACGGCCTACCGTGAAGTCACCTTCATCTAGGTCAATAACATAACTAGTTAGATTCCCATTTTTAACAACATTACTGATTCTAACTAAAGCATCATGATCGGTGTAGTCTTGTGATCCAACGCCTGTTGCTCCAAAATTATATATATTCAAATAACCATCAACCACCTTTCTAACCCATCCGTTGATAACATTACCGCCATCATTTTCAGATTGCCTACTTTCATCAAAAACAAAATACCCACCCCCCTCACCTTGACCTAGATTGTATGATTTAACATACTGTCTATTTCCGTGTTTTGGGGATGGTACATCTAACAACTCATTAACACTATTTAATCCATTGTTTACTTGTTGCTGACTAATTCCAACCTCATCAAAAATTTGAGATGCACTTAATGATCCAAAGTTCGACAGCTGAAGGTGTAGATCAGTGTATTGAGTTATACGAAATCTATCCTTGATTGTGATCGAACACTCAGATACTTTTAAAAAAATATTTGCAGGGCTACCATTTCTAGAAATATAACTATTAATTGTTCTTAATGGCTGTGGTGCGAGCAATGTAAAATCCTCATCAAAATAGCATTGAATTGGATTGGTTTCTGGATTAAGTCCAGATACTCCGATATAAATCAAACCGCCATCAAGAGGAAGTCCGATTTTATCTCTAAATACTGGATATGGTTGTTCGATCTTAACTGACATTAAAAATCTCCTCTTTCATTTAAGCGAAGTGCTTTATTTACCCTTGCTTTTATTTTACGGTCTTTAATGTGGTTTGTGGCTAACTTTAATGCTGTGGCCACTGGAGCTGGCAATCCTGTTGCTGCTGATGCTGCCAGATCAATTGCAACTTGAATTGCGCTTGCTGTATTTGAGTGATTGATTGCTGCACTAGCTGGAACAGTAAACAAAGTTTTAGATATTTCATTTAATGCCCTTAATTTATCAGCAGTCTCGCGATCAAATATTAAATCAAGCTTATTATCAGCCTCAAGGTTTCGTATTTGCTTATTTAATGCAGCAGGGCTAATCATTTGATTACCATTTGCATCAGGAGCAACACCAGCAGTTGCAGCGTCATGAATTTGGCGAATAGTAGCACCTTGCAAATCTTTCCATGCTTGTTTGCCTTCGTCACCGCTAGAAAGTAATGTTTTTCTAACTTGGTTTAAGTCGTCATAAGATCCTTTGTTAATTACCTTGTCCGCAACATCCTCCAAAGCAATAATTCGATCTTCTGTACCACGTTTCATATTGGTAAGATTCTTAATGATTGTGTTGCTTTCCCATTTTTGCGCTTGCTCTCTCCGTAACTGTCTAGCATTTTTATAAAGATTTCCCTCATAAGGCTCTGTTTGACCATCAACAAGATTTTTGATAATGGTTGATTGGCGAATATCGGGCGCACTTTTTGAATCAGTTTTTGCAACAATATCTTTTCGGAAATCTTCCATCTGTTTAATCGTTGCTGAAACTGGAACTAAAACACCATCTTCTTCGACAGCTAAACCACGCTTAACAGCTAATTTTTTAGCACTATCAAGAATTGGCTCTGTTACACCAGAAACTTGATCATTAAGGTAATTGATTAATGTTGTGTCGCCATCTTCAAGAACACCAGAAACAGGACGAGTTAAATCAACAATAGTTTTGGCCTCATCAGATTTTTCGGCTTTTTTATAAGCAGCACGAGTTCTAGCCTTATCTTTTGCTAACTCTTTTTGCATAGCATCATCAACAGCTAACCCAATCTCACGTGGTGTTACTCTCTCCGCTCCAGTTGATTCAAAGAATTTATCAAGATTAGCTCCAACGGCTGCATGTTGTTGTTCATAACGCTGCCTTATTGGTGTTCCGATTTCTTGCTTTGCTGTTTCAACCTCAAACTTTAATTGCATTGGATCTCGTGATAATTGCCCTTCAGTGAGTAAATCTCCAACTGGAACGGGTAAGTCTTGTGCCAATGCTTGTCTTAATTGCGGCTGTGTAACTTGAGAAGCGCCAACACTCGCACCAAGATCAGGAGTTGCTTGCGGCTCCCTCAAACCAACAGCTTCAGCAACACGATTAGCACCACTGCTAATAGCATCTGTTGTGGCTTGTATTGGAGCTTGAATTGCTTCAACAGCTTGCGCCACTGCTGGCTTTGCCGCTTGAGTTAAATCTCTTGCTGTGTTTGTAACTATTGGAATTGAAGCCTTTCCGAGTGTTCCAGTTGCAACACCCAACCCACCCATTACAGCAGGCAAGGTATCAAGTCCAGTATCTTGAATTGCCTCACCAATATTTTGCACATATTCTTGCCCTGCTGCCGTTTGTGGCTGATATGTTAGTGCTTCAGCAGTTTGATTGGCATTGTTAAGAATATTCTGAGCGCCTTGCTGTGTTCCAAACTCACCATTAATTAATGCTTGCGCAGCACCTTTAAACGTACCAATAGCTTGACCAATTGGCGCTCCAATAGTTCCGCTTGCTAATGTTGCTCCTGTTTCCAATGCGCCAATAGCTCGTTGCGCTAGTGTTCTGTCTTGTGTTGGTTTTGGTAGCTCAATTGGCATTTTTGATTGAGGAACAAAATTACCTTGAGCATCAAAATCAGGTAAACCCTCACTCGGTGCAGTACGATCTGGATTAGCAGTATCAAAAGCATTAACAAGGCTATTAATTCTTGCATTTCTTTGCTCTTGGCTAACCTGTTTTGGTTTTGTTCCTTCAACAAGTTTTTTATGTTCAGCAACAAGTCTATCAATTTTAGATAAGTCACTTCCTCTATCTGGGTTCTTGATAGAGCCACCAATCATTTTCTCAATCTCCGCCCATGATCTTTTGTTCTGTGGGGCTTTTGATGTTGGGAATGATGCCCAAGTTCCACCTGATTTAGCAACAGCAGTTTTAAAGTCACCTTTTAAAACATAAGGCAATGCACCATTTTCAGCGAGCAATGCTACTGCCCCAATGTCTTGGTTTCGTGGTGAGAAGTCTTTCAGATCAAATCTATTGGCAACACCATTCCAAGTCGGGTTTAAAAATTGATAACGACCAGCAGCAGTCGTTTTGTTTTTATTTCCTGTAATCTCAGTAAATGATTTTTTCTGATTTGGATGTTTACTCAAATCAGCAATATTTTCATTACCAAAGCCAGTATTATAACCAAGTTTAACACCCTCAGATGCGGCAATAATATCCAACATCTTTTTAACATTAGGATTGTTGTCAAGGGCATCAATTAATTCACTTTTTGTAGCCATATCAAAGCCCCATTTGGTTTGCTATTTTTTGCATCTCTGCTGGAGATACACCTCTACGCTTGGCAGCCTCAATAACCTCAGCAGAATACCCCTTACCTCTTGTTGCATACAATTGGGCGTTTTTATTTGCCGATTGAGCAACAACATTTGCAGACTTGGCGATATTTGCAAGTTGTTTAGCTACTTGTGAAGTCTCTTGACTTAAATCGAGATTTCCGAGAGCATCAGTTACCTTTTTCCCCTCCATCTCTGTCATGGCGCCCAAACCTTTTAAGTTTTGCGAACCAATCAAAAATGCTTGACTCTTTAATGTTTCAACTCTACGAGCAAAATCATATTCTGCTGTTCCAGGAACATTACGCATTGCGGCATTCCAAACACCAGCACCACTAGCATCAGACAATCTCTTGTAATCGTTAATCAACTCAGCAGCAAGCTTTGCAGTTTCTGAAGCGTTTACTGTTGTTGTTGCGAAGTTTTGAGCCTTTTCAAGTCTAGCAAGCTTTTTTTCATCATTCTCAACACCAGCACTTGCCATTGCACGAGCCTTGTTTCGTTCCTCTTGATTCAAGTTTTCATAAAATTGCGCTTGATCTTGATCTAGTTTTTTATAGAACTGATCATTCTGCAATCTCATTTTTTCTTTTTCAAAATATTGATTAACTGTTCTATCTTCGATCTGAGATTCAATGTTAGATAAGCTTGCCTCTTTTTCTTGAGGTAAATACTGATTCTCAATTCTCAATTTCTCATTTTGAGCTTGCTTTTGTGCTAACTCATAAGGCTGTAATTGATTAGAACGCTGTTCTTCACCTAATGTTTTTGTTATTGTTGCAAACTGATCAGGTGAAGTTGCTGACATAAACATGCCAATTTGCTTTTGAGCTAAACTAGGATCTTGTTGCACAATCTGAGCTAATGCATCTAAATGTTTGGATGTTTCAACATCACCAGAATTTAAAAATGCTGCTGCTTGCTGTTCTAATAACTGTTGAGCAACTAAAGGTTGATTGGCAGATAAAGCAGCATAAACCTGAGATGATGAACTTAACGTCTTTTGTTTTTGATCTTTGTCAAGAATATCCCAAGAGCGCTTATAGTTCTCAGAAAGTTCAGGATATTTATTCATGATAGCTGTGTAATCTTTTGCAGTTGGGTTTTGCAAAGAAACAAATGCTTTCATGTCATCGCGTTTTTGTTGCTCAATTAGTCTCTTTTGTTTCGCTAATTGCTGATCAAGCTCATTTTTTTGAATGTCAGCAACAAGATTAGTGCCTTGCGTATATCCTTGCATAGAAGCAGTATACGGATTGGCAACATCAGTTAAATAATTTACAGGATTTAAAGCCATTTCATTTTATCCTTAGAAGAATTTACCAATACCACCAACCAAGCTACCTAAAGCATTTCCCATTGTTGCATAATTATTTGCAGCAATGTTACCTTGAGCTAAAGCATTACCAGCTTGATAAGCGCCTTGTGATTGTAGTAAGTTTCCAATATTTGATGCTGAAGTCATTCCAGCATTACCAGTTTGAGCAGCAGAGTTTTGACCAAGTGAAGTAATACCACCTAGATTTTGATATTGCTGACTTACCAATTGATTCAATAATTGCGGTCGATACTGAGCTAAAGCACCTTGTAAGTTTCCACCACGCAAACCACCAGTTGCAGAGGCATTTTGAAGCAACGAGTTTTCTCCTTGTTGCAACATACTTTGCATGGCTGGACTATTAGCAATTTGATCATAGGCTTGTTGTTGAGCTTGCGTACCGTTCAAACCTAAAATATTCTGCTGTGCTGATAGAGAACCTGTTCCAGCATTTATATACGGTTCAAATGGTTTTTGTAATGCATCAAACTGGCGTTTTTGTTCGTCAATTGCTGCTTGTGATGCTTCTGTTTGTGCTGACGCTGCTTGGTTAGATGCTTTACTTTGGGCTTTTGCTGCCTTATTAGCACTATACAAACCAACGCCACCAGCTACTACGGCTGCTGCTACTGGCATGAAAATTCTCCTTTAGTTATTCCAACTAAATATTGATGATATAGAATATCATTTTTCTTGAATGAAAATCTATTTTCACCCTCAATTGATAAGCCTAATAACTTAGAGTAAATCAATGCTTTTTTATTATATTCAGGAATCCAAGAAATTACCTTATCAAAATCATTAAAAAGCAGAGATAAAATTAACCTACCACTTTGCAAAGCATCTCTTCCTCTAAACTCAGGAAGTAAGCAAGTATGTATCTCAACGGTCGATCCGTTTTGCATTTGAGTAGCGTAAAACCCTACACAATCAGAATCTTTATAAACCCCATGAAATTTCATAAAGTTTGGTATTTCAGATAGCAATGAATCCTCGCTTGCATCATCACAAATATCATCCTTCAAAAACTCATTAGACATTATTGAATTTATTGTTTTCACATTTGTTAAAGATTTTATTTCAATCATAAAAAAGCCCTCCTTTGAGGGCTATTTTAGCATGTTACTTTAACTCATGAATCATTTTTAAAATACTCTTAGATTTAACTCCGTTTATCTCTATCTCTTGCCCGGATTTAAAGAAAATTCGACAACCATCAATTTTTAGCGATCCGCTACCTAATGTCACTTTAATATAATTAACATCAATCACATAGCTTATCTCGTTAAGATTTACGAGTATTGAATCTACTATTATAAAATTCATAAATACTCCAATTTATCTAAACTTGATAAATAAAATAAATACAATAAGCAACACAGTAAGAATAGAAACTAGAATTACTGCATTTTCAGCACCTTCTTTTCTATCTTGTATTTTATTTTTACTCCAAACATACCAAGTTCTATCCATCGAATACCAACCGTTATTTTGAACAGAAAATGTCTTATACCCAGCATCATTTAACTCTTTTTCCCTATGTTGAACAATACCAAATAATTCATCAGAATAAACATTTGTTGTTTTATATGATGCATACATAAAAAATTCAGCAACATCATTCTTGAATTGCATTAATTTAACAAGATCATCAATTGACATCTCTTGAAGTCTTTTTTCCTCCTCAATTTTCATCATTACTCTCTCAAAATTTATTTTAGCTACTTGCAATTCAACATCAATCATATCAACCTCCTAAAATAAAAGCCCATATTACTATGAGCTTCAATTAATGTCTTATGAAATAAAGTTATGGGTTATTGCTATAATTCAACAATTCCCAAAAGGGTGGGAAATAATGTTATCTAAATCAACAGAAGCATCTCCACCAAATGAATTATGAACATAAACACCATCTTGATATTTTACACCACACTGACACTCAATGAAATAATGCTCATTGCATTCATTTACAGGCAAAACATGAACCGAATCATGAAACTCATAAACTCCCCACATAACAAACCCTCAAGAGATTTCACGACCACTTATTCGAAGTGTTAAGGCTGAAGCTGTTCCAGCGATTGTACTAATAAAAGCATTCACACTCATAGAATGACCGACTACTTCAGGGCAATGATAAGATTGATTAGGCGCAATTGCACGATTCTTAATTAAGATATTTGCATTTGAAGCTGTGCCACCATCAGCAACAATATTCAAGCTAAAAACAACATTGCTTGCGCTTGTATTGGTTACAGTGCATTTATCAATAATTGATGTAACGTTTAGAGCTGTGTATTGCTGTTGTTGTGTATTCTCCATCACTTTGGATGGGACTAAAACCTTTGGAGTAATTGCCATAATAACCTCTATTGCTGAATTTGATTTACGTTTAAAGTAACTGCTGGCGCAGCAGGGCTAAAAGCAGTAGAAGCAATAGCGCTTAATTGAACACCATTATCAGGTGATGCCCAATATAATTCTATATAGTCACCAGCATTCATCGAAATTGTATAGTTTCTTGATTGTACTGTTTTTGCTGATCCGCTTTCAAGAGAATGAACAATTGTTGAATTTGGTATATCAACACCATTTTTTCTGAACCACAAGTAAACATCTTTAATGCTGGAATTTGTGGCTGATAGCTGAAATGACACAACGAAAGAATACAAACCAGAGTTAGCAACAACAACACGAGAAGCAGGAGATCCAAGAGCAACACCATTTGATACATTGGTTGTGTTTAATGTTATGGCTGTTGCCGTATTAACTGACGCCAATGAAGCGCTTGCAGTTAAAGAGAATGAACCAAAATATCTTTGTTGTTCGAGTATAGGCCTAACAAATACTTCACCATCAATCGCAACCAACGTCACGATGCCCAAAGGAATTGATATATTTGGCGCAGTTGGTTTAACTTTTGTGAATGCCCCTGCTGTTGTTGGATCAGCGTAAATAATGTCACCAACCACATAAGCAGTGGTATTTATCCCACGCACACGACCATATACAGTTACACGACCTCTTTGTGTATTTGCAATATCTTGTGTTGCCAATCCCAAACAATAGTTTGACGGAAGAGTTCCATTAGCTATGTATTTCCCTATTGCTGTTCCAGAACCAGTTAATCCAATTACAGAACCATTTTGAATTAATGATCCAGTATTATTGGTTACACGTGCAAAAGTCTCCTCACCTATTTGCTGAACCACTCCACCAGTGTGGCCAATAGACAATGTATCATCATTAGCCGACCAAGCTAGTCGAGCAACAGAAAAATCATAAGTATTAGCTGTGTCGAAATCTAAGTAATCGGTGATATTGCTCAGAACATAATTCACATCAATCTTATTTTCTTCAAGCAATACGTTATTTGGCTCAGTTGCTTTTAACTCTGCCAATTGATTAATAGCCTCAATTAAAGCCAAGGCCAAAATAGCATTAGCGCCTGCGTTTTCAGAAGACAAGGAAACTGTGTTGATTAAATCAACATTGATTTCTTGATTGTTATCAACATCCACAAATAAATTTTCAAATGCTTTAATTGATCGTTGATCAGGAAGGAATTTAGCCAAATCATTACGATTTATTCCAAGCCTCTTATCAGTAGCCATGTTACACCGCCAATGGCTCGATTTGAGCCTCTAACCTTGCAATTGATAGATGACTATCACTAGTGCCAACAAAACGCTGTATGCGCCAATTATTCATTGATCCTTGTTGCAACCAAACTAAACGTTTAGCTCTTTGACCAATACGACCAGATTTGATGAATTTAGGTTGTGACCATGATTCACCATCAAGTGAATATTGAGTGTATATTGTTGGATCTTTATCAATATCAACATGGCCAGTTAAAGCAATCAATTCAATCTGATGAAATAATGCGCCACGTGATTCATTGTAAGCAATTGCGGTATCGAATGACCAATTAACAGACTCACCCCAGTGATGACTCTCTTTATTAGTTAATGTGCCTAACTTTGGTAATTTTGGATGACCAACAATCCATTTGTCATAACACCATACATGATTTTTAGCCGTGTATTGACTTAATTCAATTCCAGTTGATAGCTTAAACCAAACAGGAGAACCCATTTCTTGTGTAGCTGCAAAATCATACGCTAATGTTTGATCAGGCAAATGGTAATAAATCCAGTTATGACCATTTTGTGATCGTGATTCAAGTAAACATTTAGATAAAACAGCCTCACTATAAGTGTGGATTATTTGATCAATCTCACGATTGGAAATCTTTTGAGCATTAGCACTCGAACCAACATAAATACCAATTGGCTCATTTCTACCTGAACCAACAAATGCGATGTTTTCAAGGAAATTACAACAAGTTGTAACGCTTATAGTTCCTTTCGGAATCATAGCTCCATCAATACGAGCAAATGGAAATAGATCACCACCAACGTTATCAAAAACCTCAATTGTATATCTACCAAGCGCATACACCTCATTCCTAATTTTCATTAGTGCATTAATTGGATCAGGATCAACCTCAGCAGAACCATATTTTAATGGATTTACTTGAAATGGATCTGTTAATTCAGTAACAATTAAATACGTTCCATCGGTTGACATAAAGTAACCATCAACCCATATTATATCTTTAACTATCCTCAAATCACCATCTATTACTTGCTTCAAATCAGTACCATTGTATAAATACAACCTATCATTACTATTTATAGCTAAATACTCAAATGAATAATCAAAATGACATTGCCCCCCATTACCAACCGAGCCAATTATAGTAACAGTATTATCTGGATTTAACCTAATTAAATCTGATCCACAAACACGATAACAAAAACCATTCCAGTTTATTCCGCCACGATCAACTCCATCAACATCAACTAAATGAATTATTCCATCAGCAGGGCGCAAATACCCATTAGATATACCATTTGATTTCGGAACTGGAATAAGATTTACAGGATATGATGTTCTAAAATCAGAAGAATCATTTGTGTAAATTCCATTAACAATAGGTATTTGCATAATTAAACCTTATACCAGCCATTTAATGATTTATCATATTTAAGTACGATTGAAGTACCAGAAGCAATACTTGAGACACTGCCTATAATTTGCGCACCAAAACCATTAAAAGCCAGAGTTACAGTGTTTGCTGTTGGATTGCTCAAAAGAAATTCTTGACCATTAAGCGCATAAGTTGGTAGTGGTAGATTTACGGTTAACGTTAAATCAATATTAGCAACAACAATTTTAGCCCAAATGTTTAAAACAACACTATTTAAGTCAAGAGTTGTATTTGCTGACATTGAAACATATTCATTAACCAATCCAGTTTCACCAAGATCAGCTTTTAATTGCTGAATAAAATCAGGGTATGGTATAACACGGTAATCGAAATCCTTATTCTTTCGAATAACAATGAAATCGTTACCATTTATGCTATCTGTTACACTCGGATTAGTTGTCATTTACAAACTCCATCTCTTGAACTGGATTACCAATAATATTGTCTTTCTTGCAATGCGTAAAATTGTTAATCAACTTATTTCCAGTACCAAGTGGAAAGTCTGAACCCAAACCAACTTGAGGAACTTGAACAATGAGATTTACTAAATCATCATAAGATTCTTTTGCGCTTAATCGTGTATCAACTTGGATTTGTTTTCCGAATGAAGGAGCAATGCGCAAAGCTAAGTTTTTATACATAGCTTCATGCGCACCATCTGGAACATTGAGAATATCGTCAAGATCAGATTGAGTATTCAATGAATAACCAATCTTAACACCTTTAGCATTCCAGCTTGCCATCATTGAATCAAGCTTTCGCAATGCGCCATCCATTTGTTCTGGATTTAAGTCAAACACATACTCAGCTAAACCAATTTCACTAAATGCTTCAGTTACTATATCACGCTTGGTTTTCATCAGTATTCACCTTTGTATTGGTGCGTTTTGATTTTTCAATTGCTTCAGCTTGAGTCAAAAACCAACCTTGTTTTTTGCTTCAGGAATATCAGAGGCATCAACAATAGTATAGTCAAATGAACCCAACTCAGTATCAAGCATTGAACCTTTTTTATATAACATTGTAGCTTCTTTCATTTCTTTGGTTTTCCTGTAATTACTTTGCGTTTAGGGCGTTTAATTTGAACCGCATCAGTTAATGAAATACCTTCGACTTCGTTAATCTTAACTTCGTTTTTTGGTGGCTTATTTGGTGTCTGTTTTGCGGGTTTCTTCATAGCCATTATTTTTTACCCTTCTTTTTAGATTTACCAGCCTTGCTTAATGCGATAGCAACAGCTTGATCTTGTGGTTTACCCGAATTAATTTCGGTTTTAATATTTTCAGAAATTGCTTTCTTACTTGAACCTTTCTTTAATGGCATGTTATGCACTCCTAAATTTTCTATAGTTTAACATTTATGAGGCATAAAAAAAGCCCCTAATTTAGAGGCCGATTTCATGCTTTGGTTTTTCCTTATTTTTTTCGATTTCTCTTATGTATCTATTAAACATTGCTCTTTGCAGAAACCACACAAAAGTTACATTGAATGAATATCACAATAAGATAAATATAATAATGTTTTTACTCATCATAACCTCCGATCACTGCTTCAATTAAATCTTTATGTTTAAAATCGTTAGATAAATCACAAGCTCCAGACCACTCCGCCTCAACAACATCAAACCACTCCAAAGCACATTCTAGTGTATCAACAGGCACAAGCTTATGCCCTTGTCGGTTTGCGCTTGCGTACCACATATCCCATAGGTCATTTACGCTAGTTTCAAAGTAGAATTCACCTTTTCACTCCACTCTAGTAACTTTTGGTTTGGGTGAATATCACCATCATGATGATTCGCTATGTAATATTCCTCAAAAGCCTTTCTTTGTTCTTCAATCTTCATTTGTGTTTCCTTTTAAGATTTGAAATCGTCTTCACCTAGACCGTAGTCTATTATTTGTTTCAAAAAGTCAATCCGTTTCCGCAATCTATCAATCTCGGCAACTTGTAGCTCAACTGTAGCAAACGCATGATTTAAATCTCTATTAATGCTATCAATCTCGGCTTGTTTGGATTGTTGGCCTAGATAATACGCATGATTATGAACTTCACAATCACGCTGGCTGTAATTAGCATCATCAAAACTTTTCATTTCACCCCCCTCAAACCAATTCTTATAAACTACATCTGGGCTATTTAGTGCAAAGTTTACATCGTTCATGCTAACGTCATTTTTTAAAAAAATACGACCATCAAACAATGTGAAAGTTATCTTGCTGTTTGAATCATATTGAATATCTTTAACAATATGGTTTTCAGATTCATCAACAATACAATTAGAAATTTTAATCATTTTCCATCTCCTTAAGTTCGGCTAGGGTGGTTAACTCATAATTGTCAACAAGGTCAATATCCGAACCAAGTAATGAGTAATGACAATTATCAAAAATTACACACCTAACTGGCGCTATAGTCTTGTATGAAATCTTATATCCAATTCGCTCCAACTCCATCATCACATCATCAAGCAGTTGATCTTCGGTGATAGCTATTTTTAGGTTGCGGAATTTAGTCATTTACTTTCCCCAATCTTCACATGCATAAAATTTTCCAGCAAACAAATATATTTTTTGTTTCCCATCGCATTGCTCTTTGCTTGCGTTATGAGAACCAATAAAGAAAAATAAAATTACCAATATAGCCGACAAAGCCATAAATATGCCTTTCATAGCATCCTCCTAAAACCCTAATTTACCAACTTTCAATTAAAACGACTAATGAATAAAAGTTATGAGTCTTTATATGTTGTTTTTATAGTTTTATGGTTATTAAACTCATAGTGCTTTTGACCATCAAAACAAATTAACTCAACCCACTCATAATTTATACCAATATCACAACTTAAAACTTCTTTATCGAAAACATCTTCAGCAAAACATAAATTATTTGTTGCGCAACATATATTTTGAGAATCGAATTTAAAACACTTCCTGACTATATAGATCAAACCAACCTCCGCAAAAACTTATCACCCTTGTAAATATCAACATGCTTACCATGTCGCATAGCCCATTGCACCGCATCAAAAGCCTTTTGGAATGTTATTCCTGTTTCTGTTTTATAGGTCATTCAAATATTCCTTACACATGATATAAATCTCAGTTTGAAATAACTGAACCTCAATGCGCTTATCCTTATCAGTACCCATTAAATCCAAGTCATAAGCATGATTGACCAAATAGACAGCGATCTCTGGAAGTTCGCTATTCTCTGCAATATCTAAAGCTTGATTCTGCGACATTCCACCCATCCGAGCATCTGCAATAGTTCCAGCTAATTGATGCAAGCTTTCACACTCATCAGCATGAGCCAATGAACCAAACGCCAAAGCACAAACTAATAATAATTTTTTCATAACAATCTCCTTCCTATGCACTCATATTAATGTTTATAAACCAATCATTAAACCTCGAAAGACTCAACTTTATTATCAAAATCAATTCTTCCATTCTTGCGAATACCCCAAGTGTGAACTGTTGCCACTTTATTAAATATCTTAGCTTTATCTTTAGCTAAGGCAATAACTTTATTTAGGTTTACAGACTTAATTCCACCATTAACAACAAAACCTAAAACAGCCATCTCTTCAAAAAATTCATCTTGTAAATCAGAAAAGTTATCATTTGAAAAATGCACTTGAGATAATGTATCCTTAATTTGTTTGTTTCGTTTCAATAAGTACATATTAACGGTTATGAATAACTTTGAATAATGAATAATTTTTATGAATCACGAGGAAAAAGAAAACCACCCGAAGGTGGCTAACTTTGTTAAATGCAGTTACGCATTAGGTTTGATTGAACAACAAGATCCCAGCCATTTCTGGATTAACCATTGCTACACCAAACATTGTATCTAAACGATACTTGGTTTTCATTGTGTTAATGTCATATTGCTTCTGGAATACAACCTCAATACCTTGATCAGTTGTAGCACGCATCACAGCAGCACCAGCATCAGTAGGGACAGCATAACGAGCAGGAATCAACTCAATAGCATCACGATGCCAGAATGGGTTAGCAAATGCGGTTGCAGTATTTAACCATGTTACAGCAGCGCCAGTCGCAGGAGTTGCGCTAACGTTCTTGTATTGCAATTCTGCTTGTGTTGCACCTTGACCAGAAATGATAGGAGGTGAGATTGTGATAGTACCAGTACCGCCAGCACCAGTCACAATACCAGTTACACGGAAAGTTTTAAGCTGACCAGTTGCTTGCTTAGTGATTTGATGTACAGATTCAACACCAGCAATCGTAAATGAGTCACCAATTTTCACAATACCACTTGTCACAGTGATTGCAATGTTTTGATAACGGTTATCAACGTTGCTTAATTCACCAGTTGTTGCTGTTGAAGTTGCTTTAGGTGTATAGAATTGGTTTGCACCATTGATTGTTACAGTTACACCAGCAGCAGCTGCGATACGCTCAGAATAATCGAGCTTGAATGTATCAAATCCAGCCACTTGACCAACGAAAGCACGATCATAAGCAGTCAATACTTTACCTTCAACCCATTGACGTTGAGCCAAATCTCCAGCCATTGAGTTGTAATCACGAGTTGATAGAGCAGCACGTCGGTTATTCATATTAACGCCTTGCTCATTCATGATTGCATCAACAAGCGCAATATCATCAAACCCCGATGCAGCACCAGTACGTTTAACAACTAGCGTACCTTGTTGAGCCGCAACCTTAGTAACGGCAACGTTAATGTCAGAAGCTAATTTATCTTTAGCTGCTTCACCCAAACGCTTTTCTTGCAACTGGTCACGCAACTCTAGAGCATCAAGAATAAAAGGTGATGATTTTTTATAACCAATAGTTGCTGGAACTGATAACTGAGTTTGATCTTTGAAGTTGGCAGTTTGATCCATACCATCGTACGAAGTTGCAACGTAAGGCATAGGACGCCAGATAGTGTTATTGGCACGTTCTGCTTCTGTAGCATCCATTTGGAACTTATTTACAAGCTTTGAAAGAACAAGCTGATCGTCAAATCCCTCAAGGATATCTTCAAACGCCACACGTTCTTCTTTAGAAAAGGCATTAGCCATGTTTTATCTCCAATGTGTTTATTTACGGCCTTGACGCTTATAAGTGGCAACTTTTGAATAGTCGCCAGTCTTTTCAGCTTCTTGGCGTAGTCGCTCAAGTGTTGAATCGTGAGTACCAGATAAGCTACCAGTCGAGCTGATTTTCTTTTCTGGAGCAGTTGCAACTTTACGCTTGGTTTGTCTCAATTGAGTTTCAAGTTTTGCGATTGCAACAGCAAATTTAATTGGATCTTTAATCTTAGAAAGTTCATCAAGTTTATCAGGTGCGCTTCCCAAAGCATAGACTACAAGTGCAGGATTTTCCATACCTTGCAGAATTACCGCTTGTTGGGTTTGGTCTAATTTCTCAGTGATTTCAAATTCAGCCTCATCAAAGTTATTAACTTTTAAATTGGCTTTCTTTTCTTTATAAGAATTCAAGACACCTTGCCACGCTTTCTGTTGAGTTTCATGTTCAGCTAACTTTTCAGATTTCTGCTTTTGGTATTCATCACGTTGAGAAACCCAAGTTTGCATACGTTGCGCAAAAACATCTTGATCATAATCAATATCATGATCATCAATTTTCGGCATCTCTGGTAAAGTTAATTCCTCTTTAATCGATTCAGATTTAGTTTGAGATTGAGTTTCAAGCTCTTTAACCTTGCGCTTTAATTCGCGCTCAGATTTACGCAAATCCTTAACCCATTGAGGTGCTGGTTGACCATTAAAGCTCTCATCTTGACTTTGAGGTGGTGATTCCTCGCCAATAGTTACAACCAACTCTTCTTCATCTTCAGGTGTATCACCCTCGGTTGTTTCAGGTTGAGAGGTTTCGTCAATTTCTTGATTAACCTCTTCATTTGGTTGTGACTCTTGTTCTACCGTTAAACTTTCTTCAGTCATTATTCAATCCTACTTACTCATCCACTTTGTTGCGACTGGACGGATGCCGCTTTAAACATAGCTTCAGCCTCTTTCAAAGCCTGTTCTTGATCATCTCGATCAATCCCAGCTAAGGTCTCTGCTGTTTTCGCTATTGTATCTTTTGTTTTCGCTTGAATCAATGCTGTATCTGCTTGAGCTTTAACGGCTAATGATTCACTCTTAGCTGCTTCAGCTTGCAAGAATAAAGTTTGTGCATCAGGTTGCTGATTAGCTGCTTCCTCTTGCATCTGCATCTGTTCTTCTTGAGTTGGCGGAATAACACCCATAGTTACCATCTTCTTGCGATAGTAATCACGAACATCACCAATTCCTTCACCTTCCATGTTCATCATCGCCATACCAGATAATACAGCCATGTCAGTTGGATCAGAAACTAATTGCATCATTCCCGTTAATGCTCTTAATGTTGCAGAACGTTTAGATGATGAAGTTGGGCCAACATCAACAGCCACATCAAACTTAGCATTCTTTAAGTCAGATTCATATTCAATAGAATAGTCATCGTTCATCATCGGATTCATGATGGTTGTGTTACCCACCTCATCCTTTTCACCAACAGTTTTTAATGAACGACCTTCTTCGATATAAATCTCTTTCGCCATATCAAGCCAAATTTCACCACAACGCTTCATAGCTTTGGCAAAGTTGCTCATATAGATAAACGCTTGCATATCCAAACGGTTTTGAACCAACTCAACAGCTTTACCACTTAGATTGGCCTGAACCTCATCACCAGCATCTTGATTTCCTAAAATGTCGCCTAAATCAGTTTCAGTTACTTGCAATAATGCTGCCATTGCTGGTGGGACTTGAGGCGGTTTTGTATATGCTGTTGGAGCAGTCGCAACAATATTACCGCTAGCATCTTTCATCGGATTGATAAGCAAGAATGGATTGTTTTTTACATTATCCTCGGCCCACATTCTTTCATGGCCGATCACTTGATCAGGAGTAACTATAGGCTTCTCATCTGATGATCTTGCGCTTAACTCACCAAGCTTTGATAACTGCATATTCTTGAGTCGTTGCGCATCTTTACATAAACGAACATGACCCATGCAGCGCTCAATGCCATCAATGTATCTTCGTTTACCATAAACAGGGACAATAGGAATATTCTTCCCAGCAATAAGACCACAATCTTCCAGCACTTCACTACCAGAAATTAAATACTTGCGAACCTTAGTGCATTTAATTTTCTTGGTATTGAATAAAGAAAAACCTCTAGCCTCCAGATCGGTTTCTAGTTCTGGATTCTCTTTAATATCATCTTGATCTAGTGTTTCACGCTCACCAGTTAAACCATAGTAAACATTAATAAGCTTTTTCTTTTTCTCTTTCTTGTAGTATTCAGCAACATAAACAAAGTCCGTACCAACCCAATCATATTCTGATGATGTAATTTCTCTTGGAACTGATGCAGGATCTTTCCCAAACTCAGCTCTAAAGTCATCATAAGTCATTGAGTTCATAACAAACCCATACTCAGCATCAGACTTATCTTGTCGCTTAGAATTTGGATCAAAGAATACAGAAGAATCAGCATCATAAATTGGCTCTATGTAAATACGCTGATAATCGTTTTCCTCATCCTCATCATCCTCATAGTCAGCACGTAAACGCCAAGCGCCAAATCCACCGCTTACAGCTTCTTCAAATGCAGCGTCATAAGCTTCTTCGGCACATGAATCTTGCTCATCAGCACGATATAAACCAGCACATTTATCGGCTAAATCATCTGAACCCTTGCCATCTCTTGAAACAAATGTAACTGTAATTCTATTATTTCGATATTCATTAATAATTTTGATTACAGCTAAATGAACCTTATTTACTTCAAACTTTGGTTTATTTTCAAACTGTCGAGCTAATGACCCTTCCCATTGCGCACCAGCAATAAAACAGAATCTACGATCCTCTAAACACTGTTTACGCTCTTCCCGAACAGAATCTTGCGCACGAGTAAACAATCTCATTGCCTCTTCGTGAATGCCTTGAAGTTTCTCTTGATTGTTCACATTCAAAACCCTTTAATAATTTACTGTATATTACACGAATTTTACTGGAAATTAACTGTTCCAATAGTTAAGTGTTGGCATAACTACTGCTTTATTTACTTTTGGTTTTCCTACCAATCCCTTTTGGATAGCAAATCTACGCATCATATAGGCATAGCGCATAGCATCAAGCAAGTCATCGCCAGTCTTAACAATCTTTCCTTTCTCATCACGATGGTATTGTAGGAACTCATTAATTAGCTCACGATTTCCCCTGAAGATTTTCCACTTACCTTTACGCATCAAGTCTAGTATCTCAAACAATCCAGCCTCAACACTATTACCACCAGCTTGCCATGTTGCATGTTCAGCCAACATATTAAATCCAGCTTCTTTATAGTAAGACTTCTGTTGCTTACCTGAACCTTTCTCGGTTTGTAAACCATCATGAGGGAATGCCGTTGGAACATCTTTAGCCCATGCCTGAACAGCCCCCCAAGCTTCATTAGGCGATACTTTGGATTGCTTCCATGAATTAGTAACATAGAAACCACCATTATCCATATCAATAGCTAATTGCACTTGGGCTTGGGGGTGATCCCAACCAAAGTCCATACCATCAATTACCATCCAATGATCAGGTATTTCAAATGGATCACAAACAACATAATCCTCGCTTAAATCATAGATACGACCATGACCGAGCATCGGTATGCCTTTTGTTCGCATATCTCTTTGATGTGGTGGAAATGAAGCAAGTAATGTTTCTTTTACATTATCTGTCAAGTGTGGCGCATCATCCCAACCAGCCTGAATTAAGTGCTGTCCTTTTGATGGTGTATCCATGAACTGAACAACCAATTCAGTACGGCCATTCTCAGGAGTAAACGTTAATATTCCACGACCACCATTGCCTTTATCACCTGTTGCGGTACGTGTTAATACTTGAGGGAAAATATCCTGATCTCTCGGCTCTTCATCAATATGATACCAATCAACCGAGTCACCCATTAACGCATGCTGACCTTGTGAATAAGACCAAAGCTGAACCTTTGAAACTCCATGCTGAACATCACCGCCACCGCCATGACGAACATATACGGTACGCATAGCATTAGGCGTACCAGTCATTGATTCATGCTCTAAAATATATTCCGGCGGTATCAACCCACCTATCCAATTATTCTCTTGTCTACGCCCAAATATAGGAGTCTGAAGCAAGTCTCGAATCTTCTCACCCGAATAACCCAACAACCAAATCAACGGTGAATGATTGAACGCATGGCCATCCCACCAATCAGGATATTGACCTAACGCATGTATGGCATCAATATATGTTCCTGTCATTGTCTTGCCAACACGGTTTGCAGCCATCAACATTACTTGAGAATACTCAGAAGTCTTTTTAATTAAATTGTGCTGAAACGGATATAACTTATCACCAAAATCTTTATAGCGATAAACTTCAGCTCTACGCTTTCTTTCTTCAAGTAACGCTAGGTATTCTAGCTTTTCAACTCTGGTCATTTTGCAATGCCTTAATTCTCGCATCTAAATCTTCATCACTCAACTCAGAACCAATTACTCCAGAATGTTGGATATCTTGCTTATCACGCCACTTTTTAGGCTGTCTGTTTTTAAGCCAAAAAATCATAGCTGTTGTATCTGGTGCAATCTCATCCTCAACTTCAACAATTCCACTCTCCTTAACAACCTGCTTAGTGAGTTTCATTCCTGTTGCTCTTTTATATAAAGACTGAACAACATCAACGTCCGCAAACTCCTTACCTTTTTTTATGGACTCTAAAAAACTTGGAAAGTCAATTTTCCAATTGTTAATTGTTGCCTCAGACACTTCAAAAAAAGAAGCAAGCTCAGCATCAGTATGACCAAGCAAACATAATTTATAAGCTTGCTCGTTATATTCCTCCTTATACTTCGTAGGTCTCCCCAACTCACCCATATCAACCTCCAAAAGCTTTTTTATAAATAAAGAAACTAAGAACAAACAGAATTAAAAATAGCATCTCGCCACCTCCTATCATTTTATATAAATATACCACAAAACAACAGACAATAAAAAAGCCAAATTAAGGGCTTATTATCACCAAATGATAGATTTCATTTTCCTAATCATTTTTTCACATTCTAATAAACCTTTATTATTTTTATGCTCTGATGTAAATAAATTATTTCTACTCACATCACCATTAACATGTTCTATTGTTTGAATTACCACCCAAGTTCTACCCAAATCATTTTGTGCAATAATCTTAGATTCATACTTAATCATTTTAATATTTTCTAATTTCGTTTCGATAAAGATATATTATTATTTTCCCCTCACGACTAATGAAACTTTTTTATAAGTCACCAAACTTTTGGTAATAAAAAAGACCCTTTCGAGTCTTGGTTATCTTAACTTTAGTAGAGTGAACTTCCTACATGATTCGATATTAAGGAGTAATCCAAATTCACTTTCTAAAATTACCACACTGTTCGTGGCGGTCACTTAATTATTTTATTATCGGGAATTAAGAAACCTACAATCATGTCTTTCCATCAGTCAATTGATTGGTAACGTGCGAATAGTTGCTTTATAGATTCCACCATCCCACTATATTAGGTATCCATCTTGTGCACAGACTTCGTTTAGGTCACTGTGTCGCTCACAGATTCAATCAATAAAACAATATTACCACACCACCAAAAAACATCAATTCATTTTACTGATATGGTTATTTGTTATGCTAATCATTAATATCCACAACAAATCGAATTAGTGCCTCATACGCCTTGTAATCTATGCTTTCAAACCATTTATCAGCAAGATATTTAGCATACTTCTCCTTTTCTATTTTGTATGCAACAAATGCATCATGCTCATTATCAAATAATCCTATATGCCTCTTTTTCCCCATAGATTTTATTTGAGATCTAAACCTAATACCATCAGTATGCAAGCAAACGCCTATTGGATACCTACCCCTAGCAACACTGCAATTCAAAAGAAAATTATTAATTTCCGATGGAACAAAGCAAATATTATCTCTTGAATATAATTTATTACCCCTTTTTAGTAAATCTTTATCTAGTTGATAAAATGAACCACTACTATCTATAGAGTTGAATCCTTTCATTTTTGATACAAATTCATAAAAACTCTTAAATGATTTGAAAGACTCCTCAACTTGACAATTTATATAGGTTGGATTCTTTTTAATAAACTTATCCGAATAACATCTTGAAAGCATGCTCTCCCAAACGGTGTAAGCCCTTTTCCCATTATCTATTTTATTTAAACTCACTCCAATATCATTAATTCCAACATCATATATAATTTTTCCACTTGATCCATAATAACCAGACATACTACCTTCCCTTTTTAAAGCACTTCCTACACTCTATAAAAAGATCACCGTTTAAATCATATTGGTATTCATACTTATGCCAACAAAACAGCCTTTTGATTATCTTCATTGGCATTTCTCCATTTCAGCTATTGCCTTAATAATTACCGCCTTTATTTCTGGCGCTGTGTATGGTGAATTGGCATATTCTCTTGCACGATCAATACTACCGTGATCCATAACAACATCATAATAGTAGATTAATTGACGCAAATCACCAAATGCAACACCGCTCCATCTTTCTTTCTCGGCATTTCTTAAATAATCCTTTGCTTTTTTCCATCCTTCCAATTTTACAAAATCATATGCGCTCATATCTCTATCACCCTTATTTTAATTAAACCACCTTTAATAACTTCACCACGTTTTATATGCAATTCATCAAACTGCTCATCATCCACACACAAACCATTCTGAACCAAACTATCGAAGATTGCTTTAGTGAAATTATCAATATCAGCCTTTCGTTTAGTAGCGAAATGCAAAGTCAATTCACATTTCAGCCGTTTATCACTCATTACAGGCTTAACCCAATAACCCATATCTTTTTTAAACTTAACACCTTTAGGGGTTATAAATCTTCTATTTCCATTAGCTCTCCAATATGTATTTACACTTGGAGGGCTTAACGGAATTTCAGCATCAAGAATTATTTTAACCATTCCTATTATTCATCACATTATTTACATTAACATTTACGCTTCCACCTTTATTGGATAATGACCAAATAAAGCTCCATATCCAGAAGATAACCGACCAACCTAAAAACAGATTCATTGCAAAAATCCCCCACTTACTTGCATGGCCTCGACACAATGCAATAATTGTAGGCAGGAAATAAAAAACAAAAGCAGCTATTAAAAATTCCATTATTCAATCCTCAATGTAAAATATTATTAATTTCTAAAGCTCGTTTAGATGTGTCGTGAATATCTTTTAAATCACGTTCTAAGTCTTTATGACCACGACCACCAGCAACTAGAGCCTTTTTAACAATATGCTGTAAGCATGGGTCATTCACATTAAATAACTTCAGCACCTGATAAACATCAATCACATTCAAATCACGTACATCTTTAAAATAGTGGCTGTGCTGGCTGTATGTAGCCATTTGAACCTCAACATCTGCAATCATCTTATCAGTATCTATTTTACTATCCTCAACCTCAACTTTATCCGCTTGGATTGGTTTTAATAATCTGTAGTAATCCTCATCATGATTAAGATTTGATAAAATCCATTTCTTTTTCCCGCAATGATAAAAATACAATTCCTTATCATTAGTTAAGTAAAGATTATACAAACAAGGAATATCACCTTCTTGATGGACGTTTGCATTATTCGAGTCATTTCGATTTAAAATAACCATATCTTTAAGCTGTTCTATTGTGATTTCTTTTGCATTAGAAGCCTTAAAGTTTTTATCAAATTTGCAAAAAAATACCTTTCCAGACTCACATATTAGGTAGTTCTTAACAGAACAAGTATGATTAAAATACTTAAAACCCAACTGACAAAATAATTCAATAAGCTCATCCAAATTACTATCAATCTTAATTTTCAAATCTTCCATCACACCCCACCTCTCAAAATCCAATAAACCAACCCGTAAATAACAACAGCCACACCAGTTAATACTTTCCAATTATCTTTAAGTTTCATCTTTAATCACCCAATCTTTTTGAACACTCCATCCATTACTTAATATATATTGACTATCTTTAATTTCAGCAATATATAAATCGTTTTCGGTTGTAAGGATTGAATTTTCAGTAAATTTAACCTTATCTCCAACTTTCATAACAAACCCTCCAAACTTAAATACAATATATATTAATATATATAATTATGCAACATTTAACATCAATCTACTAAATTTATTTTGCACTCGTTCTGGAGTGATATTAGCCACGCACTCCGCAGTAGCCCATGCCTCTAAGCAAGTCATTCCTTTTAAGTCATTATCAACACAATCAAGCCATTGCTTAGTAACACCAGTCCAGCGAGTCTTAAACTCATTATTCATCTTTATATGTTTAGCACCTTCCAACACTTCACGAATTGTCATTTGCTTATCAAATTCCCATTCAAGCAAATGCTCATGAATATTACCCTCATCATCCTGAGCCTTAGTTAGAATTTGGATTTTCCAAATCTGTTTGCCATCTGTTCGCCCATCACGATAAGTTCGAACAAAATCCCCCTTATAAACCCGTTCAAAAAACTCATCATCAATCGGCTTGTTGCTATATTCAGTTTCAACAATCTCAGCCGTGATCATGATTTCCCATTTTGCAATTAAGCGTTTCTTAATTTTTTTCATTTTCAAATTCCTTTTCACGTTGAATCACCGCATTTTCAATTCTAGCCCAAGTATTTGGATTTGAAATACTGTAAACCCCTCTTGAAATGCAACCCAAATAACTACTTGTCACAATCCCATCGACAGCATCAGAAAGATTCTTCCACGGTGTTTTTCCAAAAACTTTCTTTGCTCTTTCCAAAACTGGTCTTTGAATTTTTAATCTTTCATTCTTTGCATCCACATCAGCTTTTTTGCATTTGTTTTTGTTTAGATTAATATCCTGAATAATCTTAGGTTTTTTTTCTTTAGTAACTTTCTTAGACTTAAGGAATCCTGAAACATCCCATTTATCACGTAAAGCTTGTCTGTTTGCTACATCGTAGCCATTTGTTGCACTAATCATTTTTCACACCCTCATTGAAATTAAATATATCCAATGCTTTGCTTCTGAAATAATTAGCATCTTCTGGATTATTAAATTCTAGTTTAACCTTGTTTGGTTCATCTCTTGACCACTGAGCAGAAACCAATTGACCAACCTCAACACCATTTAAAATTGTGGTTTTTGGTTTAATTCTAAATTCCCAAGTTGTATCCAAGTCAAGAAAAACACCTAAATTATATTGACTCCAATAATGATCTGTAATTGTTGTCCATCTATCTTTTACCGGATCATTAACACACTTGTATTGAACAACACCCTCATGAACTCTTGATAACGCCTCTTTGCCACTAATCAATTCACTCATCTTTCCCACCACTTCTTATGTTGTTTATTAAAAAATCTTTGATGATTTTCTAAATTTTGAATACGTCTTTTTCTTTGGGTTTTGTTTATACATTCTGCCAAAAAAATACCAATGCCAAGTAATGCAAAAAACATGACTATAGATATAATTAAATTCACTCAACAATCTCCCAATCACCACCATTCAAAACCCATGAGTTAATTAATTTTGTGTACCACCAATCACCATCATCATCTACAAAATCAAATCCTTTTCCATCAAAGACACCAATTTGATATTCCTTATCCTGAGTTATACACTCAGGAAGTTGACCCTTAAAACTTTTAATTTTTACCTTCATAAGAAATTACCAACATTATTTTCAAAGCATTCATTAAGCAAGTGACGCTCATATGACTTAAATTCTTCAGGCTTATCAATCGAATCACCTTCAGCATCAAACCAATTATCAGGATCAATATTTACATCACCATTTTTAAAATCAATCAAATCAATAATAGCATGGCAAGTCACTACATCAAGATTACTCAAAGTCACTTCAAAATCTGCCAACTTATCTTCATAACCTAATAATTCAACTTTAAAATTCATTTCTTAATCTCCTTTCGATATGGCTATTATGCAAAATAACCATACCCATGACTAATGAAAGATTTTTATGAATCGAATACTTTTGGTTATGAATCACTTGTTGATGATTTTGGTTGATGATTTTGGTTGATGGTGATAAATGGTTTCCAATATTAGTTACATTATCTTCTTCAATTTTTCTCCCTATGAAAGAATCTGATGTGAAGCTCATTCTTACCATTTTATTGCATTTAATACATTTCTTAGCATAACCCATGTGATCATGCGCCCAAAAGTGATCGCAACTTTGTTCTATTAAATCGCTCATTTGTTTATCTCCCGATATAAACGCCATGCGCCTTGTAAATAATTACAGCAACCCTTTCTCATCTGGTTGTTTGTTTTATCTACATACCAACCTGTTTGATAGTCAAAGCTTACTCCATATAGCTCTTTTTCGGATTTTACAAAATCAATTTCCTCAAACTTCTTGTGTAACTCTCTTAAATCACTCACACTCACCTCCACACCACCGACAAATCCAAATATGATTGAAAAAATCGTATTGGTATTCGTGGTGACAATTAAAATTTAAATATCTCTTTTACTTTATCTGTAATAACATAGCTAGAGTATCCACTTACACCAGAATATTTAATAAAACCACAATCACGCAATTCTTTTAACACCGCCAATGTTCCAGTTTGGCTTAAGTGAATAAGATCCATAATTTCACTTCTTAATACTGGCTCATTGTGAAACATCATGAATTTAATAACCTCCAAACGTCTTTCAAATGCTGTCATTTCTTTTCCTTCAAAAGTGCCATGTAAGCCTGACCAACACTCATGCCACCTTCAACCATTTCTTTAACTCTTTTATCTCTCTCATCGGCTTCTTTTGCATATTCTGGGTTATCCTCTCGATACTGCTTCAGATAATCTTTTGATACATGCTTAATTTTATTTTCAATCTTTGGTGGTTCAATCCAAATAGATTGACTAACACCGTTTGCAACTAGCTCTTTGACCACCTCATCATAGAAATCTTTAAACGCTGCATAGGTGTGAAATTTCTGTTTGTCAGAGTAGTTCCATTTTAAATCATTAAACATACCGTAACAGCGATTGTAAGCTTCTCTCTCAGCGTTTGTTATCTTAGTGGTGCAATCTATCAGCCAAGCTTCAATATTTGCTAAGGCAGCGTTTTTAGCTCGATATGAAGCATGTATTGGATTAACCCCCTCACCAATACCTTTAATTCCTAAACACCACTTATGAAACATGATTGGATCAGGGCAGTAACCTTGTTCAAGCATTGCATCCAATCCATTTTGCAATTGTTGCTTAGATAAACCTTGAATTGCTTTACCCATCGCAAAGATTACAACTTCCTCATCCATACCATGAAACGCTTTTTCATAAGATCGTGGAGCAAGTGCTTTCATTGTTTGCAGAAAGCGAGGTACGTTTGTTTTTTCAATCTGATTGTCAGTATGGTGTGTAATCTGCATTATTTCTATCCCATTCATCTGCTAATTGCCCTAGTTTGTTAAATGTGTTGTTTGGTTGCTGGTTAAATCCGTTGCTCTGATAAACAGGTTTATTCACTTTCCCCCAATCCTCTCGAATCGCTCGTTTGAATGCGCTATCCCAATCAGCATATTTTTTGCCATTTGATTTTGCGTACTCAGTAAATCTCTCAAGATGCAATTCAAGATTTTGATGATTGTTTTCACTAGCCCACTTTCTTACTTGATCACTAATACCGAAATCATCAGGTAAAGTCTTCATTACAGATTTTTTCTTTGGTTTATCTGAATCTATATTATTAATAATAGGTTCATTGGTTAATGGGTTAATGGGTTTATTGGTTAAGGTTATGTTTGGGTTATCATTGGGTTTTGTTTCGCTAACCGTTTGGGTTTTATTTTCAACCGAATCAAAACCACTTGGGTTATTTATGGGTTTTTGTGGTGCATTTTTCTTAGGACGACCACCTTTTTTACCATTTTCCCTATTTGCCTCAGCTTTCGAATGATATTCAGATAATTCGAAATCTATACGAGAGTGAACCCAG
>WNDP01000269.1 GCA_009912575.1 Acinetobacter bereziniae | reverse complement strand
TTTCAATGAACTTTCAGCATCAAAATAATAACCGTCCAGATTAAATGATTTTAAATCATCTAATTTTTCCAATTGATTTTGTATGATATAGCGTGCCATTAAGCCACGTGCTTTTTTAGCATAGAAGCTGATCACTTTATACTGACCATTTTTCTGATCTAAAAATACAGGTTTAATGATATCTGCCTGAATTTTTGCTTCCTTGACCGACTTATAATATTCATCAGAAGCGATATTCACCAACAACTTTGAATTACTTTGCTGCAAGTCTTCATTGATGAGTTGAGTGATGCGTTCTCCCCAAAAATCATAAAGATTATGACCACGCTCATTGGCAAGTTTAATCCCCATTTCTAAACGATATGGCATCATTAAATCCAATGGACGCAATAAACCATATAATCCTGAAAGACTACGCAAATGATCTTGTGCAAACTTTAGATCATCTTGCGACAAACTATAAGCATCTAGCCCAGTATATACATCGCCTTTAAATGCAAAAATGGCTTGTCGTGCATTAGAAAAATTGAAATCAGCATCCCAATCACGGAAACGTTCAACATTTAAATTGGCAATCTTCTCACTGACATGCATTAAACGAGCAATATCGGATGCAGATAGTTTACGACTTAGGTCTATAAGCTGTTGAGATTGGTCTAATAGTCTTGGTAAAGTGTGGCTATCAGTCGGCAGTGCGGTTTCGTAATCGAGCGTCTTAGCAGGGGAAATTAAGGCGAGCATGGTCTTCCTGATCAAAAAATAACTAATCAAACTATAACAGTCGGAATATTTTAATTCCAATTCATGTTTTCTGTGAGCAGAATCGGTAAACTATATCACTTCCCTGCTTTATGATCGTTTAAATTATGTCCGAACAACTGTTCATTCAAGGTTCGGTTGGCAAAATTGAAGTTTTTGTTGACTATCCTGTGGGCGAAGTAAAAGGATTTGCTGTCGTTTGTCATCCTCACCCACTTCAAGGTGGTACTCCTCAACATAAAGTTCCAGCTTTACTTGCACAAATTCTCAACGAACAAGGTTGTGTAGTTTATCGCCCAAGCTTTCGAGGTTCAGGACAAAGTGATGGTGTCCATGATGAAGGTTTTGCCGAAACTGAAGACATTTTAGATGTCATCAAATACGTTAGACAATTACACAAAAGTCTACCTTTCTATGTTGGTGGATTTAGTTTTGGTGCGCATGTGATGGCAAAAGCCTATCATTCCCTACCTGACGAAATTAAACCCAAACAAGTGATTTTATGTGGCTTGCCAACCTCCACAGTTGATGGTCTACGCCATTATGTTACACCACCGATCAAAGGCGATATTCTCTTTGTTCATGGTGAGGCAGACCCGACCACTAAACTCAGTGATTTAATTGAATGGGCAAAACCACAACGGCATTTGATCACCGTACTTCCAGGGGCTAACCATTTCTTTACAGGTTATTTAAAACAATTGCGTGTTGCAATTTCACGCTTCTTGTTAGTGCCTTAAAGCAGTATTACAGAAAAAATGAAATCAATAAGGTGGTTCACTCACCTTATTGATACGTTTATATCATCCCACTGTAACCCAAATTTCGCTAAATACTTTTTCACACGATCACTGTCATTGGTACTTTGCCTCTGCTCACGTGACACAGAAAATAATCGCCGCCCTGCATCTGCCATGGATTTCGACTTTTGGCATATTTCGATAACCCCTTGTAACTGAATGCGATCAAACTCATCAATTTGCGCTATTTGTTCATGGGTTAAAAGATCTGTCAATATAGATGGCTTGTTGTCCTTTTCTTGCTCAGAGATACTCCAAATACGTTGAAGCCGTTGAATCTCAGTATTTACTTCGTTTAAGCCAATCCGCTCCCCATTTGCCAATGTCGCCATTCGAGTCACGCTTGCAGTAAGATCTCTAAAGTTGCCTTGCCAAATGGCCTCTAATGATTGAGCAAATTTTAAGTATTTTTCAAGTGCATCACTATGAAAGCGCAATTGTCGCTGATGCGCATTAGCAAAGCGCTGTAATTCAAATGCGATATTTGGTTCAATATCCTCAACACGATCTTTTAGACGCGGTAAGAAGAAAGTCCATGTATTTAATCGAGCCCATAAATCTTCTCGAAAGCGCCCTGCTCGGACTTCTTCACGTAAATCTCGATTAGTTCCAGCAATCAATTGAAAATCAGCTTGAACCTCTTTATCACTTCCCACTGGAAAGAAAGATTTATCTTCCAGTGCTTTAAGTAACATTGCTTGTTCATCCAGTCCTAATTCACCAATTTCATCGAGAAATAAGATGCCGTTATCAGCACTTTTTAAATAACCAGTACGTGCCGCAATCGCACCCGTAAATGCGCCTTTATGATGACCAAATAAAGTGGACATTGCGCTATCACCCACCAAAGTTGCACAGTTCACATCAATAAATCGGCCAGCGAGATGAAATTTTTCTTTTTTCAGTTGATAAATTTGCTTGGCCAAATGTGATTTACCTACACCTGTTGCACCCATAATTAAAATCGGTGCGCTTGAACGTGTGGCAACCAGTTCAACCTCTTGAATGAGTTGATTAAAACCTTTATTTTTTGTCGCAATATTGGCTTTTAACTGTTGCCAATTTTCGGATTGCTCATGTTCAAAACGCTGTGTTAATGCTGCATATCGCGATAAGTCCAAATCAATGATGCGGTATTCACCTTCAGGTTGCTGTTTCCCTGTGGGTGAGCTTTGAATGAGTTTTGCAGGCAAATAGTGTGCATCAATCAAGAGATACCAGCAGATCTGAGCGACATGTGTACCTGTCGTAATATGTAATAAATAATGATTATTTTCGGTATCAAAAGGATAGGATTTTACAAAATCGTAGAGTGCCCCATACATATCCGAGAAATCCCAAGGATCTCGAATATTGACTTTGTGCCCTGTGATCTTGGTCTGTGGGGAAATTTCCAAGGCATCTTGCTGTAAATGCGTAATCAAACCCGCATTACGTCGATCATGTAATAGCACCAACTCATCAACAACTAAATCGTCATGCATCAACAGACTTATCGTAGGACGCCAACGCTGCCATCGTTCGGGCTTTTTTCCTTGATCTAAGGTCGAACCGACAAAACCAATCACAACTGTTTTTTTAAATTTTTGCATATTTCTATAAATCTATAAAAATTTATATATCTTGTCTAAATCATAGTTTCATTTTATCAATAAGCAAATATTATTCGCTGTATTGAGCCTAATATTTTTTAAAAATCACTATTTATTTTCATATACATGATCATGCTATACTACTGACGTACAAAGTTTTTACTTATTTTCCTCCATCTTTGTCTGATTCGACACTTCTTTTGATGGAACTGCCTTGCTTTGTCACAACAATAACCACAGATAAGATTCAGGGTCTGTTGGCATTTCATAAATAGTTTGCGTTGTAGATTAAAATTGAGCAGGCAAGGCATGAAATGAAGAAAATAGCGAGACTATTTTCAAGTTTCATAACGCAGGCTGAGATAATTTTAATCAACCCTGAGCAAAAACAAAGCATGGCTTTGTTTGCAGCGCAAAGCGCAGCGGGGGACCAGTGTGTTTTTTATCACTACATCATTCCCTTGCGAAACAATGTTTCTCATCATTTAAAGTGACTAAATTTTATATTTCGTGCCTAGTATCTATTAAAAAACACACCTAGTCGCAAACATAGACGAATTGTCAACAGACCCTTATTCTACAGGCATAAATTTCCCATGTTAGAGTTTACTTTTTTAGGGACATCTTCAGGTGTACCTACATTAACCCGCAATGTTTCAGGCTTAGCAATTCATTATGGCAAAACTAAAGATTGGATTCTTGTCGATGCCGGTGAAGGAACACAGCATAGAGTTCAACAAGCCAAACTATCCTTACAGCACTTAAAAGTAATTTGCATTACTCATGTTCACGGCGATCATTGTTATGGCTTGATGGGCTTGCTCGCAAGTGCAGGCATGAACGGACGTAAAGATCCTATCATCATCATTGCACCCAAAGAGATTCAAGTCTGGTTTGAAGCGACTCGTCGTTTAACTGAGTTGTTTTTACCCTATCCACTTCATTTTATTGACTCCCATACATTCAATAACAGTTTTGAATTGGATGAAAAACTTTCGATTAAGGTTTATCCCTTACATCATCGTGTACCTAGTTATGCTTATGCATTTAAAGCAACATCATTTCAGCGCAAACTGGATCATGAACGATTAGTTCAATTAGAAATTCCGAAAGGTAAGCTTTGGGGTGATTTACAACAAGGACTGACTATCGAGTGGAATGGACAATCTCTTCATGGGAAAGATTTTGTAATTAAAAATACGCAGCATGTATCTGCGATTGTCAGTGGCGATAACGACCAACCTGAATTATTGAAAGATGCGTGTAAAGATGCGGCACTGTTAATTCATGAAACCACCTATACACAAGTGCTATTAGATAAAGTTGGTTCTGGTCCAATGCACAGCTCTGCAAAAATAGTCGCAGAATTTGCACAAATGATGAGCTTGCCGAATTTGATTGCCACGCATCTCAGTGCGCGTTATCACGATGCTGTTGGTGTTCAGAAAATTCATGATGAAATTGCAGAGTATTATCATGGTCATTTTTATATTGCTGATGATTTTCATCGCTATACACTCAGTGCGAGCGGCGAACTCATACTTATTAAATAACTTTAGCCTTGGGAAAAGTGATTTTCCCAAGGCTTCTTTAACGCT
>WNDP01000268.1 GCA_009912575.1 Acinetobacter bereziniae | reverse complement strand
GACTTCTTTGATGGCAACATTGACAGACCATTCGTGGTGGGTCGAATCCATGAAGCGCAACGCAGCCCGAGCAAGTTTGATGACAAAGGCAAATTGCCCGATACCAAGAAATTGGCAGGGATTAAAACTAAGGAATATCAGGGCAGTGGCTACAATCAGCTACGTTTTGACGATACCACCAACCAGATCAGCAGTCAGTTACACAGTAGTCATGGTGCAACTCAACTCAACCTTGGCAATCTCAGTCATCCTAAAGAAACCGAGAGCAGTGACGGGCGAGGAGAAGGCTTTGAGCTAAGAACAGATCAATGGGGTGCGTTACGCGCAGGTCAAGGCTTACTGCTGAGTACCCATGCACAAGATGGCGCATCAGCTAATCATCTGGATACAACTGAAGCCAAAAATCAGTTAGAAAGTAGCCTGAACAATGCCAAAGCCTTAAGTGAAGTTGCAAAGAATCAACAGACTGATCCTTTAGAAAATCTAGATTATTTGAAGTCATTTATTTCGGATTTGGAAAAAGATCAGTCAGATGAATCCAAGAATCAAGCCGATGCATTTAAGCAAGCCTTGATGGTTTTAGCTTCTCCAAACTCAATTGGTTTGTCGAGCAATGAAGACATACATCTTTCTGCGGATAAGCAAATCAGTCTTAGTGCAGGGGATAGTATCAATCTGAGTACACAAAAGAATTTCTTGGTGCATGCACAAAATAAGATCAGTTTGTTTGCAGCACAAGAAGGTGCAAGGCTTTATGCAGCAAAAGGTAAAGTAGAGATTCAAGCCCAAGGAGATGGTGCTGATTTGATTGCCCGTAAAGGCATTCAAATTATTTCGACAGAAGATCGTATTGAATTTATCGCCAGTAAGAAAATTGTGTTAATTGCTGATACTACTCAAATTGAGATTGGTGGTGCAGGTGTTTTGCCAACCACACCAGGTCTGTTTGAAGTTAAAGCTGGACAACATAAGTTTTTGGGACCACAAGAAATCGCTGTGGGTTTTGATAAGTTACCAATAAGTTCTATTTTTGATGATAAATTTCAATTATTAGATCCATTAGGAAAAAAACTTGCAGATTTAGATTACAAAATAACGAATATTGCCTCTAATGAGCAATTTTTAGGAAAAAGTGATAAAAATGGTTTTACTAAAAGATTGGGTACAACATCAAGTCAAAAATTAAAGATTGAATTTAATTACGAAGATCTAATAGTTAATGAAATAGAAGATAAAGAGGAACAAAAATGACGGTACTGCAAGAAACAGATACAAATGAAATATGCAATAGTAATTGTATTACTAAAGTTGATTGTAAAAATATGTGGTCATTAGTTCAATACTCATCATATATGGCTTTAACGAGTTATAAAAACTTAGAAGTTATAAAGAAAGTTGTTCATGGGGGGCGGTTAAAAGAGAGTTTTTATATAAAGGAAGTGATGATCAAAAAAGAGTAAAATTAATTTCTAGTCAATATGCAAAAATGTATTTAGAAAAAACTAAAATAGGTAATGTTAAATATAAAGGACGTTTTTATTGGATGGCTTTAGGGGCGATTGCAGCAAAACAGGTTTATTGTGGAATTTTAGCATTAGATGATTTTTTTTCAAAAATTGGAGGTGGTATTATTCTTGATGAAGCCAATAAAGTTTTAGATAAAATTGATATAAGTGATAGGCGCTTTATAGCGACTGGTGGAATCACAAAATCAGATTTTGATTATATGAAATATTGTATGTTAAAGGGTAATCTTTGGCTTTATTTAGATATATATCCATATCATGAGTATTATTGTAGATTTTCTAATACATTTAATGACTGTTTATCAAAAAGAGATGGTAATACTTATGATACTAAAGTAGCAAATGATATGAACAAAATTCCCTATAGTGAAGCATATGATAAATTAGATAAATTTAAATACTCAGATAATATTTTGAATAATTTAAAAGAAGCTTTTCAATATGTAGAAGTTTTTGAAACTTCGAAAATAATACAAAAAAAGCAAGATGCTCAGTTTAATAATTTAATGACAATTGCTGTTCATGAGCAACATATTGTTTTAGAAAAAAGTTTTTATTCTCCGAATGGGCAGCCTGATCAAAGATTAAAAGATATCTTTGACAAACAGTCTAAGCTTGAAAGTAATCATCCATACTATACACAATTTGGAGCATTAATTGCGGATGTTCAAAATAGACAGGTGGTATTTACAAATTCATGTACTTTGCCAATAGGGTTAAACGGTTTATCTGATAAGGATAAATTTTTTGAAGATATGCTAAAAAACGAAAGGCTATATATAATTAAAGAAAGAATGAAGTTTATTACACGTATTGCTGAAGATTTTCATTATGTTATGAAAAAATATCCTGGTTATATGGAAAATTGTTTAGCCAGATTAGCTAAAGGCGATATAACTGAAAAATTGCCAATAATTTAAGTCGAGAATCATAATGAGTTCAGATAAAATTATCCAAGTTTTGGCAATCACACTAATATTCAGTTTAACAGCATGTAATTCATCCTCAGAGACGATGAGTAAACAGGAAGAAATGAAAATGAATGAATCTGATTATATTATTAGTGTTGTGGTTGGAGATTCTAGAGAAAATTTAATTAGTAATAATGCTAAATTTTTTTCACAATATAGTTCAGGTGCAAGTGTAAGTTTTATAAGACCAAATTTAGACACTAAACAAGAAAGTAAGCTTAAATTAAATTTAAAAGATGGATATGACCATACAGTTTTAGTTTTTAATCATTTAGAAAATTTAGTTTTTGTATCAGATGCTAACTATCCAAAGCAAGGAGTTACAGATATAGGTTTTGATATTAGTAATATAGAGTCCAAAAAAATTAATGAAAAAAGTAGTTATCTTGCTTATGAGGGAATTGTAAAGCAATTGAATAAAAATGGTTGGAAAGTCTTTTACTTCGAGTCTGAGCCAAGAATATTTGGAAAGGAATCATTTGAAGCGAATAATAAAATACCTAACTATCTCGGTAGTTTAGATGGATTTTATTTGGATAGTGAAGAAAAATGGGAGAAGTATTCGAGCGATTTAAAACGCCAACCTCTTAGATTTTATAAAAACAATGTCATCTTAACGATAAATTTTCGTGAATCTATTGATGACGTGAAAATTCATTTGGATTTTGTTACTTTCTTTTCTCATTATTTTTACCAATATGATGAGAAAATTAGAGATAAAGATTGGAACACATTACTCTCTAATGATTTAAATAAATGGAAGATTGAAAGAGATAGATCTGAGAATAAAATGCAAAAGCTTGGTTACAGCATCAACAAAGATTATCAAAATCCTAACGTTTTTAAATTTTTGAATTTTCATTAGTTATATTTCTTATTTATATCATGCTTTTAATTAATTGATTCTTACGATACATTAAATGTTGATGTATAAATAATAAACCCGCCGAAGCGGGTTTATTGATTTACATATTTGGATAGTTAGGACCACCACCACCCTCAGGTGTTACCCATGTGATGTTTTGTGAAGGATCTTTAATATCACAAGTCTTACAGTGAACGCAGTTTGCCGCATTAATCTGGAAGCGCTTAGAACCATCATCATTTTCCATGATTTCATAGACACCAGCAGGGCAGTAACGCTGAGCAGGTTCATCCCATTTTGGTAAGTTGACATTCACAGGAATCGTTGGATCAGTCAGTTTTAAATGCGCTGGCTGATTCTCTTCATGTACCGTGTTAGAAACGAATACAGAAGACAATCGGTCAAAAGTCAATTTACCATCTGGCTTTGGATAGTTTGGTTTAAAGGTAGACGCATCTACAGTTTTCAAGGCACTAAAGTCAGGCACAAGATCGTGTAAAGTAAATGGAACTTTAAAGATATTTTGGTCGATAAAGTTAAATGCACCACCCATCCACAAACCAAATTTATGCATTGCAGGGCCAAAGTTGCGAGAACGATGCAACTCTTCTTTTAACCAACTGTTGTTGAATTTGTCTGTATAAGCAGTCAACTCTTTCGCAAAGAAGTCTTCACCCTCAGTCACACGAGCAATGGCTAAATCACCACCTTTTGCATGACCTGCTTGGATTGCTTCAAATACAGCTTCACCACACAACATACCTGATTTCATTGCGGTATGAGAGCCTTTGATTTTAGCAAAGTTTAAGAAACCCGCATCATCACCAATCAGGCATCCACCCGGGAAAGTCAATTTTGGCAGTGAGTTTAGACCACCTTTTACAATAGCACGTGCGCCATAAGAAATACGCTTACCACCCTCAAGATATTGCTTGATCAGTGGATGTGTTTTCCAACGTTGCATTTCAGCAAATGGATACATATGTGGATTTTCATAAGATAAATCGACAATCATACCCAAAGTAACTTGATTGTTTTCAGCGTGATATAACCACCAACCACCTGAAGAACCAGTTTCAGTAAGTGGCCAACCTGAACCATGCATCACCAAACCTGGTTTATGTTTTGTAGGGTCGATTTCCCAAAGCTCTTTAATCCCGATACCGTAATGTTGTGGATCGGCATCTTGATCTAAGTTGTATTTTGCAATTAAACGCTTACCGAGATGTCCACGGCAACCTTCTGCAAAAATCGTATATTTGGCATGAAGTTCATAACCAGGTGTGAAGTTATGCGTTGGTTCGCCATCTTTACCAACGCCCATATCACCGGTTTGAATCCCTTTTACAGAACCATCTTCATGATAAAGAATTTCTGAAGCAGCAAAGCCCGGGAAAATCGAAACTTCTAATTCCTCAGCTTTTTGACCTAACCAACGAACAACAT
>WNDP01000267.1 GCA_009912575.1 Acinetobacter bereziniae | reverse complement strand
TGAATAAATAAACCTATTAATGCGACACATAGACCAGCCCAGGCAATAACATCAACTTTTGCTAGAAATGCAAAGAATGATGTTGTACCGCTTGCAAGAGTAACTTTCTGTGTTATTGCAACTGCGCTTGCTTCTATTGCGCCTTGTGTTTCAGACATGCAACCCCCTATTTTTGGCAATAAAAAAGCGCCCGATTAGGTGCTATAGATAACAATAGTAATTTAGATTTAAAGTGACATTGCATGCAGCCAAAGCTGATCAACTTGATCTTCTGAAAGTTCAAGCATTTCACACATGGCAATGACTGATTCTGACTGACGATGAAATTCTGCTGATTCTGAGTATTCAATCTGCATTCGTTTACGAAGTTGTAGATCTGGAATGTTGTCGATTGTTGATTCAACCTTTTCAAGTAAATCATTTTCGAGCAAAGCAAGTTTGAATTGTCTGCGAGTCAAAGGTGTGAGCGTATTTAAAAAGATTTTGCGCTTTTCATCATCTGATAAATATTTTTCAGGGTTTAAATGACGATCCACTTCATTTTTTGTCATTTTTACAAAATCTTCAGAGATCAATTCATCTTGAGAGCCATCACTCTCGAATGCAAAAACTTCACCATTTTTTTTAAAATATTTCATTAAATTAACTCCGCCCAAATTGAAATATAGCTACCACTGTTCAATCTATAAGTTGCCTCAGCTGGAACAATTGCAGAAATAGTTACTGATCCACGCGTACCATAACCACAATGAAAAATGCCAACTTTAATACCATTTATAAAAAGCTCGGCGTCTCCATAACCATCATTTCCATCTACAACTATATTTATGAATTTAGGACGACCTGAAGTATTTGTATATGTTGTAGCCTTAGCGCGACTACCTGTTACATCCTGCCATCGTTGATTTACTCCCAAGCCTTGAGTAACTGAAGCTGAAATATTTACATTTCCATAATTATCAAAACTTCCACTTCCTGAAACTGCACCTGAAAGCGTCACTGAACCTTGCGGGTCTAATGAGCGCCAAACTGAAAAATTTTGTCCGTTATCCCAACTTTGTCGAACTGCTACTGAACCGTTAGCATTCTTCATATGTGAAAAATAGGTTTGGTTAACTGTACTACCAGCACGTCGAACTTCTAAAACGCCATATCCGTAAAGTCCGTTGATACTGCTATCTGCAACAAGATAAAAACCATCTTCAAGCGAACCATTCAAAGTCGAATTATTTGCATTTCCTAAGTAACGCATAGGCGCAGAAATATTAATATCACCAGTACCATCAAAAAACACATTGTTGATACGTCTTGGGTTTTGTAATTTATTTGCTGAAGGAGCGATACCTTGAGTATTTCCCGTTCCTCCACTCCATACAGATAAAGCTGAATTAAAATTAGGATTTACACTCCAAACACCCCAAGAATTATCAGTGATAATGATTCTTGAGCCTGTTGTTGGGGCATACATTGATGTAACAGATGGATCTTGAACAAATCTATTTATTTGTAGATTTGTTTTAGCTCCAGTCACTGAAGTTGAACCTGTTCCGCCATTATTTACATCTAACGGAATTGTACCTTGTGGTGAATAACATCCCCATGCACCTGAATTTAAGAATAAATATCGACCCGTTTGAGAATGATGTATTTGAACTTCATTATTTGTGCTTGCAAATCCGCCAGCTGTTTGAATATGTCCTTTTGAATAAATTCCTAAATTGGGAATTTTATCAGCATTAACATAAGCATCTGAAACAAGTAAACCGCCTGTAAGCAGTCTTTTTGCTGAGTTTTCATCTTTTGATGTAAACCAAAAGTCACCATCACCTCTAAACTTTTGAGCATAAATTGGACCATCTACTTGAATATCACCAGTGAAAGTCCAGTTGCAATTGCTATATACTCCGTTTTGATCAATCCAAATACCTTTACCATTTCCTTGTGCCCAAAGATTATCACCACCAAATCCAAAATAGACTTTTTCGACTGTATCAGTATTACCAAATGCTCCAAAACCTGAATATACATTACTGTCGGCTTTGGCTTTAAAAACTAATCCTCTAGCCCAACCACCATTTTTATGGTTATCTCAAATAAAGTCACCATTAACGACATTATTTGACCCACTATCAAGCAAGGTTATATTTTTCTGTAAATCATATGTCCCGTTATCTCGTCTTACACCTGACATGACTTTGACTTTATTATTGAGAGGTGACGCACCAATAACGAAGTAAGAACCTGTATCTAAACTTGATGCAACACCGACAGTAAACTGATTAAAATATTTACCTTCTCCTGCATCAAAGAAAAATGAAGGTGTATTTCTAGATGCGTATTTATCTAAAAACCCTTTGTCAGTTTTGTATGATGATTGCTCCGTGTCTTTATTGAGCTTTTGCTCATTCAAAATTCTGCCTTGATTTGCAGATAAAGGTTTTTTTGTATCTGAAGAATTTAAATTATCAACTGCATCAATCGTTGGCACAGATATATCTTTTGTACCATCGAAATCTATCGTATTTATTTTTCTAGCTGTTTGTAATTTTGTAGCTGAAGCGACATTACTTGTAGTATTTGCAAGATATGACCAACCTCCATAACTTGCATTTGTAGAAGCTGAACGTACTGCAATAGATGCATTTGAATAGCCGTGCGCTACTTGTACTCGACCAGGATTATTTTTCATATATGTCGTTTTTGTTTCAACATAAAAATACTGATCTTGGATGTCTGGTGAATTGATTAAATTAAGATCTTTTGCAACTAAAATACGTGAACCAAGCGGAAAATCATCAAATGATTTAAAGTATTGTTCAGTTTGTTTATCTTGATAAAAATCTACATCTTTCGCAAATGAATCTGAAAATGACTTTCCAATATCAACTTTTTTTTCGTTTAAAGCTTTGCCTTGTTTTGCGGATAACGGCTTATTCGAGGCATCAGTTGTTAGGTTGTCAATAATTTCATTATGACGAATGTAATCTTCATCAATAATTTGATTAATAGATAGAGAAAGTTTATTAAACAGAAAATTAAACCATTGTCGAGCAGGTTTTAAATTGACTGGAAAGCCTTCTTCTTGATTTAAATTTTCGGTGTTTTTTTGCCCATTTTTGGCAAATTCAGGTAGTTTATTTACTGCCATTTTTACATGCTCTCAATAATAAGTGATACACCCGCAGGCAATGGGAAAAAGAGTTGAACGAGAATTTTGTCGCTATAGGATTCTCTCGTTAAAAATTTAAAAGTGACTGACATAGCTTTGTTATCAATGACTTTGAAATGCTCATGATTTAGCACAAGTTTTAAAATTGCTTTTGTCTGGTTTATATTCCCAGTGCTAACATTTCTAAGAATCTTTGCCCTAATTAGATTTCTTAGAAACCGCCCTTTCGGGATTAACCCACCTGTTCCAGACTGACCAGATTCCCGAAAATAACCACCTACACTTGGGTCATCTGTCTCGCCGAATGTCAGTGCATTTTCTTGATCAATAAAGCCAAAATATTCAAGCTGTGCCGCACCAGGAATAATTAACGGCGTTCCCGTCCAACGGGCTAAAGTTTCAAGATATGGATCTGTTGCAGTATCAACATCGTAATGACTATGCAAATTATTTAAAAAATTAAAGCAGTCAATTAGTGGTGAACTGACTGCTTTAATCATTGCAATGTATTTGGATTTAGAACGATGTTGACTGGTGATTAGCTTTCTATAATCCCCAATCGTTTTATCATCCACTTGTCACCTCAATTTGAATTAAAGATGGATCACAAAAGGCTACACAACCAAATGGCAAAACATAGTCATTCATATAGTCAACATTATTGGCTACAATAATGATTGAAGAAACTTCATAAGTTTGGCTTTGTTCTGCACCATAGAGATTGGCAGCACCAACAAGTTTGTTTTGCGTAATCTTGTCACCAATATCTAAAGCATTGACATATTCAGCAAGCAACTTACGAATAGAATCTGCTGTATCTGCGCTATAAGATTCGTTTGTTGTGATTTGAAGCTTGAAATTGATATTCACTACATCAGGTCGATATAGTTTGATCGTTTCTGCATCGCCATAGACATTGACTACAATCACACTAGTATTTCCGTACAGATCACAGCCCATTGATTTGTATTTATGAATTAAGTTGCCAATTGCCTGAGAATCACCACCATATGCAATGATGCAAAGCGATTTAGGGGGTAATCCGTTTGCATCCGCAACAGTTTGTTTATTTTCAAAATACTTACAGCGTGTCACATTCGGCAAATCAAGAATAGCACCTCGCAATCCTTCAGCTATTGCTTGTGATGGAATAGCGACTGATAAAGCTTGGCGTTGTCTCAACTTTGCATTGGTTTCAGCATCTTGGCCAATAGATGACGAATTCTGATTATTTACACTTTGCCAACCACGTGTAGGGTTTAAGATTGTTTTTATTGTATTTGCAGATGCTAAAACTGCCCCTGCATTTTCAGCTATTGCAGAAACAACAATAGAGCCCGACTGCGGTATAGTGATGTTCGCTGGTAATATCCACTTATTATTATTGGTATCCCCAACGATTCCTGCTTTGATCAGTGTTCCTGATACACCTGATATTGTCACATCGACAGTGGAAAAAGTCGCTAGGGCACGTGTGATGCCATTAATTTTGACATTGCGTGTCAAAGCTTCTGTATCCGCAGTTTTAGGGCTAAATGAATTATAGGTTTTAACACAGACCGCATTTACATCATTAAAAGCTAAAGAAAGCACTCCTAAAAACTGGCCGTCTAAGCTGTCATTTTCAAGATATACATCATTGCCATAAATATTCCTGTA
>WNDP01000266.1 GCA_009912575.1 Acinetobacter bereziniae | reverse complement strand
CTGATACGCCTCGCATGCGGGGCCAGTATATTAAACTGATTTTTGGAAATGGATAGAGGTTAGGGGCTTGCTCCACCTCTGTCACGGGTTGGCCTGGCATTGCAGTACAGTCAGGATCGGCCCACATAATTAATTAGAAACAAAAGATGTATATTACTATTGTTCTTACATTTACGTACTTTAAAATTTAAAAGGTTCTAGACACAATGGTTGCCAACATTTATAATTAAAGTTAAGACTATTTTTTATGCTTTTTCTTATCTCAACTTTTTAGGTAATAACATTAGACTTATCAGGATCGCAGCAAAATTTCGAAATTACAGTCACTTTTCAAATAATAACTAGATTTTTTTAATAAAACGTAATTTTATTGTCTTCTGATGAATAGATCTAGGTCGGTTGCTTACTCCCGAAAATAACTGTAACAAATAACTTACAATTCTCGTTAGGTAATATATTTTTCTGCTGCGATACTCTTTCTAATTTCGTCGAGCAACACCTTAGCCAGTAAAAGCTTCAGATCACATGTAATTGATGGCCGAGGCGACTACTAACATGTGATCTGAGGCTTTCCCTTTTACGGGCCTAGGTGTTGCACTCTTTGACACAGTCTTCTCTGAAAGACTGAAAAGGGACCTAGATATTGAAATAAAATAGTTTTTCAATTTTGAAAAGTTTATTATAGAATTAAATATAATATAACAATATCCCTAAAGCAAAGCTTTATTTTAAAAGCAACAAATTTATAAACATTCCAAATAATTATTACGTATAATACGTATTTCACTGACAAATAACATTACTTATTAAAATTCCTGTTAATTAGAAAGAAAGCAGTATTATCGATAATGTAAAAAACAAAATTATAATAAAATAATAAAAATCTATCTACTGTCAATAGCACCAAATTTGCTCATTTCATAAATGCTAGAAAGCTGTGTACAATCAATCGATCACTATCTATCTACACAGTATTTTTATACAATAAAAAAATGTCAAAACACTTACTTATTAACAGTTAAAAAGCAATAACAACCGTTGGTATATTAAGTATATATATCATTCATAACAAATATAAGGCATCTTGATAAAAGTATTGTGCAACGTTGATATATTATTATATAATTTAGATTTCTAAGTATATAAACAAAAGAAAACAAATCTAAATGTTTCTCTTTTACTAACATTGTCAATGCTATATGTCTGTCTCTATTTATGTGAGTGTGTTGTGTCTCTGTGTTCAGTAATAGGAAGATGTTGATATCAGCATCTTGATACTACCATGTGTTTGTGTATGATGCAGTGTGTTTAATCAAGTTATTTTCAAAACGTCAGTGTTTTTTTAGATGGAAATAGTTATTGTGATATTTCAAAAACAACTTTTTCTTAAATGAAATGGCTCAAAACTAAAATTCTAAATTAATAAACTCTCTCCCATCCATCTCTTACATCAACTTTTGCTTAGCACACTCAGGACAGATGATATCGTCTTGATCGGTGATAAAGCCGCGTCCGACCAGACTCGTGCGACACGACGCACAGAAGAAACAATCGTTATGCCAGTGCCGGTCTTCAAACGAAATAAATTTCGTACCACCAATTCCAGTGATGGGTTTATTGCAAGCGAAACATCTCTTCGCAAATAGTTCGCCGAAGCAGTCGGCGCAGTAAGGCTTCTCGTCGCGACTCGTAAAACGCTCCCCAGCAAGGCTCTTGTTGCAATGGGTGCAAGTGAAGCATTCCCGGTGCCAAGGCTCGTTCTTGTAAGTTACACCACCGCTTGTGATCACCTGGAACAAAATGGACAAAGTTCATATATCTACAGCTATATATATAGCAAAGCCTTTCAAAATGTTGAGAAACGCAGTATTAAAATAGCCTTGTAACAAAAGAAGTCTACAAAAACTTGACCGCTTTCAGGAGGTGTCAAAAAAGTAGAGCCGAATGTGTGTATTATGACTGGTAGAGTGAGAGAAGATATGGAGAAGAAACTTATAAAGATAATTTAGTGCCCTTGATGACAGAAAGAAAGAAAAATTTTCGGAAGATTGGAGGCAGGAAGTCGAAACAGAAGAAGGAGAGTAAGCTAGGAGGGTAAACTATGAAAAAGGGAGGTAACTTATCACCTGTCTTTTGGGAGTGAATAATGAAACACATTGCTCTGAGACCATCTTAAATCTAGCCTATATCCTTTAGACTGCTACATGAGGATCGAAAAACGACGATTTTATTGGTCCTCCAAAGAAATATGTTATAAATATCTTCATACATACCTTGTTACATTTGATACAACGAGTAGCAAACTTTTCTTCATAACACTTGGCACAATAGATTTCTTGTTCACGAGGAATGAAGCTCTGAGTACCGATGGGTACCTTGCAAACACAGCAGCAAAAGCATTTTTCATGCCATTGTCTGGTTTTGTATTCCATTTTTTTAGTTCCTATAACAAAAGACAAACATTATTCAAGTATCCTACAAGTATCCTACAAAGCAAAGCTTATATCTTATATCTATCGTTAAAAAAACGGTATCAAAATCCGTTGAGTAGTTTTAAAGATTTCAGCATACATAGACATATAACGACAGAGAGAGAGAAAGCGACTTTCCGGTGATACAAAGATTATAACTATATATCATATATTTTTGCAGGAACTTCTTACATTACCCTCCTCAAAGCCATCTAGATATAGATGCTACCCGGACGAAGCCAAAACGGATTGCTAGTCGTTGAATAAAGATTAAAATAATAAAAAAATAGGTATTTATAGCATTTCCAAGTACAATAATGACAACAAATTTTTAAATATTCCGAATTTGTTGTCTCTACAGTTACTTAATCAATCGTAAAATTAAATCCTCCAATTTGGCGTCCTCATCATTCCAACGTTTTTAGAGATTGTATGCTATTAGTTTTCTCAAGTCAATCACGTCTCGCTCTGTGTTCAAAATAACTCTTGAAGGAGAGTCGTAAAAAAGTTAAAGCCACCAGCTGTCGCTCGTCTGATGACTAATCAGTTGTTTTCATTGTATTTTCAAAAACAGTTCCAAAAAAAGATAAACAAAAAACCTAAATAAAAATAAAATTTAATAATCTTTCGTAGGACAAACATATTTTGACATTATTTAATTAATCCATCAATGACCTCCTCTTACTATCAACTAATTCTGTTCGCAACATAGGTCTAGGGGCAACTAGGACTAGGCAGCGCCAGCCTAGTCCTTTTTAATGTAAATTTAGGTTTAAGAAAGATTTACATATCAACTAGGTCTAGGCGCAACATAAGTTTGGGCGGAATAGAACTGGGCAAGAGCATCTAGATACAACCTTAATGGATGCTAATGACGTGCTACGTCTCAATAATCTTTAGCTAACTATTTTCTCAATTTATAGCTATAAACAATATAAATCATCCTAAACACTCTTGAATTAATATGAGTCATTTTTAATTTTATGACCTCCTCTTACTTGTTACACATTATGCAATCGGTAATAATAATAATAAAAACAGCAATTTTTTTCAATCTATATCATTGAACCGAATATAAACTATGCTTTCAACTCTTAATGTAGACTAAAAACTAAGTAGCATGACTTCATTCCATTTAAAATACAAATTCATGCCATGCAATAATTCACTAAACTTCTTTATAGAAAAATTAATAAAAAAAAAGTTGGCTCAATGAAAGAACGTGACAAAATGATTGGTGTCTGGTGACATTGACCCGCTTCTTGCAGATAATTGCAAGCCTACGATTATTACGATTTAGGATAATTACTCACAGAGGATAATAATCCTACACAGAAAGTGTCACCGTCAATGATCTCGTTTAAACCATTTTTCTGCATATTTATCAATTTACGACCAAATACATTACACACACTAATAAATGGTATTAAGTTTGTGCTAGAAAACTAATTCACAAACATCCAGAACATATATGGATAAACATTGCAATATATTTAGTGTATTTCATATTGCGGTCAATATGACGTCTACATTTTCAATGTAACGGCAACACTGTATAATTCGTTAATGCAATCAACCCTATCTTACATTCTTTAAAACTAAAAATTAAAAAAATATCGGAAATTTATTTAAATTTGAATAACTTTTGAAAGAGTTGTTTATCCAAAAACAACAACAGACCTTTTTTGTAGAGCGTTTAATTTCTTACAAACATTGATAATGCAACTGGTTTAACAATCTATTGGTGATAAGATATGATCATTTTTCATGATGTGGATAATGAAAATATTTGATTTTTTGTTATCCACCCTACTCCGGCTAGCTTAATAGTATCTCCAACCAAAGAGTAGTAAATTTTTAAAGAAGAGACACTTAGCGTCGGAAGCTTTGAACTTTCATTGACCATCAAAGCAGTTTAAATCTCGTTAAATTGTCTTAGCAAGAGCTAAACAGTGTTGCTACAGTCCCACTAAGGAAATAGAGTTGCGGATGGTACTAGAAAATGTATATCTCTATATAATTTTGTTTTTATACAGTTAAATAACTCTAGAGTAGTACCTAATGTTGCAGTACAATTAAAACCAGTAGAAAGACCAATTAAGGCTTTTAAAACGACAGATTTCAGTTTAGAAATATATACAATCTAAAAACATCTCTTTGTAGATTGAATGAGTGTTCTGATGAGGTCCTATATACCGAAACAGTGTTGTCAACGACCGGTGTTAATGTTTCCTGTATTTTGCGGAAATTTGACGAGAAATTTTCATCTAACAGAGTAATAATGCCGCCGCATTGGCGATCATCTGGCTATGAAGCACACTCTCACTCCAATAAATGTCGCCGCGCAAATCCATCAGATCATCCATGAATACGCGTTTGAAATTCTCTTTGAAGCGGGGAAGAATGAAGTG
>WNDP01000265.1 GCA_009912575.1 Acinetobacter bereziniae | reverse complement strand
TCCGCTTGATCCATCTCTTTAGATTGTTGAGTTGAATATTCTATGCGAACCATTTAACAAAACAAATCGTATTGGATGATCTTTTGCAAAAGTTTGTTAAATCTCTGTGGAGATTTCATAACTAAATTACATTCAAGACTCAAACTAAAAAGGGTTCTACTATTTTGATCAAAATAGTAGAACCCTTTTCGAGCTTTATATTTAAAGTGAGAGCACAGCATTATATTTCAGCTTGAGCAACTCCATTAAGAATGTACTGGTTTTACGCCCATACGATCTTCAATCAAATCGTAACACCATTGGAAAATGAATGTATAAATCAAAATACAGGTGGTCATGCCCAAGTCTAACAATATCGCTTGCCACAATGACATATTCATCGCATAAGCAACCATAGGAATGGTTGCTAACATGAGACCACCTTCGAAGCCAATGGCATGCAGGATACGTACTTTAATGGTACGTTTGAGTTTTCTCTTGTGCTCAAATTTCTCGAAGAAATGATTAAAAATCATATTCCAAACGACAGATGTTACAGCCATAGCCACACCTAATACACCTGTAACTTCCATTGGAACTTCAAAAATAAAACTTAATGCAATCGCTATGATCACCAACAGGATGATTTCATAGCTCAATGCATGAATAACCCTTCTTTTGGAAATCATCATTTAAAACTACTCTTTTTTGATTCGACAGATGCATTATATTTTTATAATATTGATCAATCGAGTTGGATTCTTTCAATTTTATTGATAGGTCAATTTTATTTAATATCCGAAGCATGTTTCATTTTAAATCTGATTAAAAAGACAAAATGGCGGTCAAATATGAATATCAACCAAGAACAGTTGATGATCTTTAAAACAGTGATCGAAACAGGTTCATTTTCTGCTGCATCAAGACAGTTGGGAAAAGTCCCTTCCGCGGTGAGCATGTCGATCGCCAATTTAGAAATTGATCTAAATCTCAAGCTGTTTAATCGTGTCGGACGTGAACCAGTTCCAACACCACAAGCACTTCGTTTGTATGAAAAAACTGAACAGCTTTTAATTGAAATGAATCAATGGAAACAACAAGCAATTGCTCTGAGTGAAGGTTTAGAATCTTCACTGAATATCGTGGTGGTATCAGAATTGGTACATACGGATTGGACAGAATATATTGCCTTGCTTGCCCAGCATTTCCCCAGTTTGCAAATCAATATTTTTTCAGCTCCGCAAGAAGATGCACTTAAAATGTTGATGAACCAAACTGCACAATTGGCCTTGATGTTTGAGCGTGAAATGTTGGAAAGTCGTGAACAATTTGTTGAGTTAAAGAAAGAAGCTTTAGTTCCAGTATCCGCCATCAACCATCCTTTATCGGTACATTCAAAAGTAAGTTTTGAACAAATATTACAAGCCAGACAAATCGTTGTGGCCAGTCGAGATCGCACAATAAAACCTGAACTGCTTTATTCCAACGACTATTGGCGTACAGACAATCATCACTCGGCATGTTCACTGATTTTAAAAGAGTTGGGTTGGGGAGTACTCCCATTGGAAATGTTTAATGAGAACCCAGAGCTTAAACATAAGTTGAAAGTGCTTGATTTGCTCGATTTCACACCAAAATTTGAATATTTTGTCGACTTAGTCTGGAGCCGAGAGAGCAATTTAGGCTCAGCTGCTCGTTTTTTGATTAACTACATTCGAAATCAAAGAATTCATACAAAATAATATGTCTTTCAATACATTTTACTATTTTGCTGAAATCGCATTGTGTTATAACTAAATCACAAATATTTTAACTAAGAAATAACCGGTAATGACTCAATCTGCATTAGACCAATTAAAACGCTTAACCACTATTGTCGCTGATACAGGTGATTTAAATGCTATTCAACAGTTTCGCCCTTTAGACGCAACAACAAACCCGTCACTGATTACGGCGGCAGCACAGCAGCCTGAAAGTCGCACTTTAATCGAAGATGCTTACGACCAAGCGAAACAAGAAGGTTATCAACTTGATGCATTGGTAGAACGTACCATTGATATTCTAACTGTGAAACTCGGTGTAGAAATTTTAAATCTTGTCGAAGGACGAGTTTCAACAGAAGTTGATGCTGCACTTTCATATAACACTGAAGAAACAGTGGCTAAAGCAAAAGAGCTACTGGCGTTGTATCAAAGCTATGGTATCGATCAAAATCGAATTTTGATTAAAATCGCTTCAACATGGGAAGGAATCCAAGCAGCTAAAGTTCTTGAGGCTGAAGGTATTCATTGTAACCTCACCTTGTTATTTGGCTTACATCAAGCAAAAGCTTGTGCAGATGCTAAAGTTACACTTATTTCACCATTTGTTGGACGTATTTTAGATTGGTATAAAAAAGCTGAAAATGTTGAAAGCTATCCAATTGATAAAGATCCTGGCGTAGTCTCAGTAAAACAGATTTACCACTACTATAAACAACACCAAATTAAAACAGAGGTCATGGGTGCAAGTTTCCGTAGTGTAGAGCAAGTTTTGGGGCTAGCAGGTTGTGATTTGCTCACAGTTGCACCGGCTCTGCTTGAAAAACTAGAAAATGATCAACGTACGGTAAGCGCTCAGTTGAATCATCAACAGGCACAGACGCATCAAGACCATCAACATCAAGAAATCTCTAAAGCTGAATTTAAACAGCAATTAGAAGCAGATTTGATGGCATTTCAATTACTGCAAGGTGGTATTGATGGCTTTATTAAAGCACGTGAACAATTGGCGTTATTATTACGTCAATCCTTTGGACTAGAAGCTGATTTTATTGACTGATTTCTAATGCATCATTCTGCTTAAAATGCACTAAAATTGCTCACACTCTAAAGCCGAGTTTGTTATGATAACGACTCGGTTTTTTTAATTCTCTTTTCTTAAACAGTGAGAATATTGTGTTTGGTATAACGGATGTCGTGACATATATATTAGGGACAATTTTTATCGTCATTCTCCCGGGTCCAAACTCGCTCTATGTGATGTCAATTGCATCTAGATTTGGCATCAAAACTGGTTATGTTGGTGCGCTAGGTGTGTTTACTGGCGACCTTATTCTTATTCTTTGTACTGTATTAGGTGCTGCATCGCTGTTACATGCCTTTCCATGGTTATTTGTAATACTTAAAGTTGTAGGTGCAAGCTATCTTTCTTATCTGGGGATTCGTTTACTGATTGCCAGCGTTAAAACTTGGCGCAGTAAACCACAAACAATCCAATCAGAAACTGTTCCATCGACCAGCACTGAACAATTCCACCCATTTCGTACAGCGCTTACAATCAGTTTATTGAATCCTAAAGCGATATTATTTTACTTGTCTTTTTTTGTGCAGTTTGTTGACCCTGACTATCCTTATCCGGCCTTAAGTTTTGCTGTACTTTCAGTGATTTTACAAATCATTAGCATGAGTTACTTAACCATTTTAATTTTTTCAGGAGTTAAACTCGCAACATTCTTTAACACCCGTTATAAAGTTGCGGCTAGATGTGTTGCAGCAGTGGGTATACTGTTCTGCGCCTTTGGTATCAAGCTTGCCGTTTCAACCATGTAATATTACCGATCAAATTAGTTCGGCTTAAATTGAGTGCTTTATGAATAATTTAAAATTCAAATACCTGTTCAGTATTTTGAAATTTGATATTCGCCTTCAATGACAACCTAACAGCAAACAGACAGTATAGAAGCCCAAATCTTTCATCTCAGAATAGTTAATTTCCAAAAATTAATGTGAAAAAATCATTGAATTATCCAAGCATGGCATGATAATAAATTGAATTTTTCTATTCGATTTTTATATTTAATTCCAATTTAGCCTGTCAGCTTTAAAATGATCCATGTATGATGGATGCATTTTCAACCATTCAATCAAATTTAAAAGCAAGGGATCATGCAAAAGTTACTCCAAGACTTCACAATACCTGCTGTATTTGCAGGTTTTATTACATTCCTTATTGGTATCAGTGTTTCAGCAGTCTTGGTCATCCAAGCTGCTCAATTACTGGGGGCAAATCCTGAACAAATTACATCTTGGTTTTGGGCGTTGGGCCTAGGCATTGGTCTTTCAGGTTTAATTCTTTCTTGGAAATTTAAATATCCTGTTGCAACCTCTTGGTCAACCGCTGCCCTCGCTTTGATTATCGCAACTGCAAGTGGTTATTCACTTTATGAAGCCATTGGTGCTTTTTTTGTTTCAGGCCTGCTCACGGCTGTGCTTGGTTTTTCAGGCATCTTTGAAAATATCATCAATTATATTCCACAAAGCTTAACCAGTGCCATGTTAGCAGGTGTATTGCTAAAATTTGGGATCGCCTTATTTGCTAGCATGCAAAATGATTGGGCATTTATCCTGAGTTTATTGGCAGTATATGTAATCACAAAGCGCTTATGGGCTCGTTACTGTATTGTCATTACTGTGATTGCAGGGATTATCATTTGTCCGTTCTTTATAGAGTTTCATGTTCCAACGCTTCACTGGGGATTGGCAAAACCTGTATGGATGATGCCTGAATTTACATGGTCTGCTATTTTAGGTTTAGCACTGCCGTTATTTGTCATTAACATGGCTTCTCAATACTTACCTGGGATAGCGATGATTAAAAGTTATGGCTATCAACCGCATGTCAATCAGTTAATAGGTTGGACTGGAACCGCTCAAACATTACTTTCACCTTTTGGCTGCTATACTGTAAATATTGCTGCAATCAGTGCCGCAGTAAGCCTAGATGATCAAGTGCATCCTGATCCATCTAAACGTTATATTGCTGGTATGAGTTGTGGATTTTTCTATATTTTAATGGGCTTGTTTGCTGCCACCTTAACCAGCTTATTGATGTCGTTCCCGCACTTATTTATTGTTGCTTTAGCTGGTATTGCTCTATTTGG
>WNDP01000264.1 GCA_009912575.1 Acinetobacter bereziniae | reverse complement strand
CTTGTGAATTTTGTCTCACTTATTTATCTTTTTTGCATAAGAGTAAATTATAAGACGGAACAACTATTATGAAAAACATCACAATTTATGAAAAAGGAACGGCTAAAATTCTTACTCAGGATTTAGTAAATAAACACCATGCTGTTTATGAAGTAAATCTGGATAGCGCAGAAATAGCCAAAGTTGTAAAAGCGAATAATAATTTGGAGGTTTATTTAAAAAGTGGAGAAAAAGTTGTTATTGAAGACTTTTTTATCGGAGAAAAACCCAAAGAGTTTACAATAGAAACATCTGATGAAAAACATTATTTACTTGAGTTTCTTGAGTTTGATGCAAATGGTACAGCAACAAAAATTGACTATTTAGGTATAGCTGATTTTCATGAATATCTAGTTGGGGAGCATTCAGCAGTACCAGTATGGGCATGGGTTGCAGGTGCAGCAGGAATTATAGGTATAGCAGCAGCGGCAGGAAGCAGTGGTGGAAGTTCAAATCATTCAGGAAATGGTGATAAGACAGGACCTAAAATAACACTTGATATTTTAGATAATCAAAAAATTAAAATAACAGCTGATGAGGCGAGTCAAATTACTATTGTTGATGCTGCTGGTAAAACAATAGGAACAGGGCAATTAAACCAAGCTGGTTCGCTTGATATTAGTTTAACCAGACCATTGGTCGATAATGAAAAAATAACAATAACAGCGGTTGATAATGCAGGGAATAAAACAACAGAAACGATAAATGTAGGCGATGTTACGAAACCAGAAGTGGAAGTAAATATTGTCGATAATGATACTGTTCATGTTGTTTCAAACGAAGCAGGTCAAGTTAAAATTACAGACAGCAATGGTAATGTGATTGGTACAGGTACAATCGCTGGTAATAATACGGGGCAAGATGTTCAGCTCACTCGCCCATTAACTGACGGTGAAACAGTAACCGTGACGGTGATAGATGGAGGTGGCAATACAAAATCTGTTGTGATTACAGCAGGTGATGTAACCGCTCCAAATATTACGACTACAATTCAAGATGCGACACATATTGAAGTGACTTCAAATGAAGCAGGTCAAGTTAAAATCACAGACAGCAACGGTAATGTAATCGGTACAGGCACAATCACTGGCAATAATATGACTGATGATATTCAGCTCACTCGTCCACTGAATGATGGTGAAACAGTAACCGTGACGGTGACAGATGGTGGTGGCAATACAAAATCTGTTGTGATTACAGCAGGTGATGTAACCGCTCCAAATATTACGACTACAATTCAAGATGCAACGCATATTGAAGTGACTTCAAATGAAGCAGGTCAAGTTAAAATCACAGACAGCAATGGTAATGTAATCGGTACAGGCACAATCACTGGCAATAATACGACTAATGATATTCAGCTCACTCGTCCACTGAATGATGGTGAAACAGTAACAGTAACGGTGACAGATGGTGCTGGTAACCCCAAAACAGTCGATATTACGGCTGGAGATGTTACAAATCCAGAATTTCAATCTGCGATTGTTGATAGTTCTGGAACACAGTTAACCTTGACCTACAGTGAAGCGCTAGATGCTGCACACCCTCCAGTAGCAGGCGACTTTGCAGTTACCGCAGGTGGTCAATTAGTGACAGTAACTGGTGTTGCGATTGTGGGCTCAACCGTGGTGTTGACATTGGGTACGCCAGTTGCAGCAGGGCAAAGTGTTCAAATAGCTTATACCGATCCAACAGCAGGCAATGATACCAATGCGATTCAAGATACAGCAGGCAATGATGCTGCGAGTTTACCTGCAACTACAGTGACCAACGATTCGACAGTTCTAGGTGGAGATACCACAGCGCCAACATTTGTCAGCGCGGCAGTAGACACAGCAGGCACATCGTTGATCTTGACCTATAGCGAAGCACTGGATGCAACCAACTTACCGCCATTGAATAGTTTCGTGGTGACCGCAAATGGTCAGGTGGCTACAGTGACTGGCGTGAGTGTAAATGGTTCAACAGTTGTACTGACTTTAGGTGCAGCCGTGACTGCAGGTCAAGCAGTTGAAGTGGGTTATACCGATCCAACAACAGGTAATGATCCGAATGCGATTCAAGACATTGCGGGCAATGATGCAGCAACATTACCACCAACTTCAGTGACCAATGGTTCGATTGTTCTTCCGCCACTTAATGCTGTAAATGATGAATTTGCATTAAATCTAGGTCAGGAAGTCCGAGTGAACCGAACTGAAGTTGCAGGTTCAGATATCGCAGTTGTTGATATCTTGGGGAATAATGCTACTGGTTTAAATTTCTCAATTCCACAAACGCCAGGAAGTGCAGGTAAGGGAGCGACAGGTAATATTTCTGTCACAGTTTCACAACAAGACCTGATTTCGGTCGGTGAGGCTGTTCAGATTGTTATTTATCAGCAAACTAGCAATGGACCAGTGGAAGTTGCACGTGGTACGAGTCAAGGTGGTATTGTCACTGTGGGTGGTATTGGAATCATTGGTGTCGTGAATAGTAACGACTCAATTAAGCTTGATTTCACTAATTTACCTGAGGGTAATTATACGGTTGCAGTTCAGGCTGATGATAGTGCTCTAACAACTTTACTCAAAGACGTTGCGATTACTGACCTTGGTGGCGAAGGAGAAATTCTGGGTGCTTCAAATGCGGCAGCTATCGAGGCAGCAATTAATGCAGTACTTGGCCCATTAGGTGCTCCAGTTCTCGCTTTAGTCAATACAATTTTAATTCCTGTAAATACACTCGGTTTACCGCTTTCAAGTGTCGTTAACCAACTATTAAATGTATTGCCAATTAGCGTAGTTGATTACATTGTTGACGCGGCTGTTGCTCCTCTATTGTCAAACTTATTAACGATTTACGAAAAAACAAATATTAGCGTAACTGGAACTGAAGAGGTTTTTGCGAACTATGCAGTGACAGGTAATGTTTTTGCTGATAATGGAAATGGTCAAGATGTAATTGGTGGTGGTTCAATCACTGAAATAGATGGTGCACCTGTTGCACAAGGTAGTGTTACAATTCAAGGAGAGTATGGAAGTCTTGAAATTAACACACTAACAGGAGTCTTTACTTATACTGTGACAGCAGGAGAATCGGCTGTTGGAAAAACTGAAATATTTGATTATAAGCTGTCTAATGGAGCAACATCTGATACGGCTCAAATCATTATAAATATTGCAGGAACACCAGCAGATCCAGGTGAATTAACACCACCAGATTATGTTGATCAAGTTGTTGCAAATGATGATCTTACTACTGTTAAAAATTATCAAGAAACTGCGGGTGATGATGTAGGAGTAGAAGGACGAGCTTCTCAATTATTAGGCGTAAATTTACTCGGACTAAATATTTCTTTAGGCAACACAGTTCCATTTAATTTTGAAGTTGAAGAGAACAGCACTTCCAGTATTAATGTCAATGTAAGTGGCAGTGTAGTAAGCGCTGCAATTGGAGGAATTGTTGGTACTTTATTAGGAACAGCAGATAAATATTTCAATGCTGTACTTGAGCGCCAATATTTGGATGAGAATGGTGTAGCACAAAAAGAGTATTTCATTGTAGAGGATGCAGTGAAATTAACTCCTCCAGGCTTGTTGGGTATTGTATTTAATTATTCTGGTCAGATTAATGTAGATAACTTACCTCCAGGTGTTTATACCATTGCTTTGCAAGAAAAACCATCAGATGCAGGTTTATTGCAACAGCTATTAAATCTTTTGGATTCAACCTTATCAGCACAATTGTTCGGTGGTGTTGAGTTGACTATGCAAGCACAAACCAACAAGTATTTGGGTTCAGGCAGCATAGAAGGAAATGTTATTTCAAGCGCTGACGGTGCGGATGAAGTAAATACGACAACATTTGTCACTAAAGTGGCCAATGAGGTTGGTGATCCTGCAGTTACATTATCTGGTGCAAACACGGTCGTGGTTGGTGCTTATGGAACACTTTATATTTCACCAAACGGACATTATAAATATGTAAGTAATGGTGATCCTGCGGATATTGGTAAGGTAGATACATTCACCTATACGATTAGAGACTTCAATGGTAGTGAAGCAACAGCGAATTTGAATATTCGTATTGATGGTGATAACTCTGGTGTAGTTTGGGATAATACAAATCCGCAAAATGATGTCACACTTCCTGCTCCAGTAGTGCTTGATAATTCAGATCATGCGGTAATTGGTACTGTCACAAATACAGTTCAAACAGTTAATGCAGCCAATCAAGGTTCATTTGCAGTTGCAGGTACATTAGGTGGTGGAGACGGTACTTATGTCCCAACAACATTTAACGTCGCAAATACAGACTCTTCACATGTAGTAGTAAAAGTTAATATTCCAGCACTTTCAGTTTCGATATTGCCAACGGTTGTTCTCACTGTAAAAGATCAGAATGGTACGGTTGTTGGCACTGTAACAGGGAAGCCTATTCTCAACGCACTTGGAAGTTCTATTACTGTAGATATTCCTAATTTAGGTCCAGGAACATATACAATCGAAGCATCTGCTTCAGCTAATATTGGTCTAGGTTTTACGGCATCAGTGAGCTTAGCGCAAGACATTACTCACTATAATGAAATTGGTCCAGTAACTGCTGCTCCAATTATTGGCAACATGTTGACAGACGATACCTATAATCATGCTTATGCTAAATTTAGCATAGATACGGGGAATGGTCAGTTTACCGAAGTTGGGTACAACGGTATTACCATACAAGGTGATTATGGCAGCCTATTCGTGAAAAGTGATGGAAGCTATGTTTATACACCGAAGGCTGGTGAAATTGGTCGTCAAGAGGTATTTGATTATAAGCTGACGGTTTTCGGTCAAGATCATATCGCTTCACTTACTGTGACGATTGATGCAGTTACGACTGGTG
>WNDP01000263.1 GCA_009912575.1 Acinetobacter bereziniae | reverse complement strand
CCATTACTTGGTCGCTTACCTTTAAACGTACAGATTCGTGAAAATGTCGATGCAGGTCATCCATCTGTTATTGCCGGGGATGCAGCAGCAGAAAGCTATATGTTGATTGCTGAAAAAATTGCCAAAGCTTTACCGAGAGCAGAAAAAGATCCACATCGAATTTTCTAATTTTATTCTAAATGATAGCCTTTCTTGATGTTTCCATTTAATTCAAGTGAGGCTAACTCAGAATGAATCAATGAAATATTTAAACTTACTCGATAATAAGGTTTTTATTAGTCTCGCCAATACTGCCAATGGCGATGTTAATCGTGCTACACGTTTTTATTATTCCCAAAAGGGGCTGATGATTCCTGCAAAATACGAGGGTGGGATGATACAATTTGGCTCTATCCTTGGAAAGATGCTTTTAGATTTCGAATTCGAAATATATTATCAACATTTAACCGTGACTAACGAACTTAGAATTGGGCAATGTAAAACAAGAATTGAACGTTTAGATAATGATGTGATTAAGCTGATTGAAGATTGGCAGTGGTTGAATGGGGATTTATCAAAAGGTCATTCTGAGTTAATTGAAGTTATTTCCAACTCAAAAAATAAAATTTAAAAGACTTTTTCTGAAATATCTATATAAAAATATAGAAAGTTGATCAATTGGTATAATCATTGCTTAAATACTCAGTTCTTACTTAAGCCGTTGAGCAAATAATGCAATTCAAAAAAATGATCCATGTTCTAGGCATGTGCAGTTCTCTACTATTGGCAGCATGTAACAATGACTCAAACAATACAAGTGAAAATACGGTTGCACCGAAAACCTTACAACCCATTGTAATTCAAGGCGCATTACCTGTTGAGTCTGAGCAAATGGCGGCCAAGCTGAGCAACACAACTGTCGAAACTGTGGGGGGATGGAAGTTTTGGAAAGGTACTTATCAAGGTTATCCTGTGATTATTTCCAAGACCCGAATGGGCATGAGTAATGCGGCAGCTGCAACTGCAATCGCAATTGAGCGTTATAAGCCTATTGCCATTTTGACATCCTCCCCGACCTAAAGGACGGGGACTCCTCCTCCGAGACGCTCATGTCCGAGCGCAAGAATATTCAGTGCGGAATTTATATCCCGATCATGGAGTGTACCGCACTCCATACACTGCCACTCTCTTATTCCAAGTCCTATTCTACCTTTCGGACTACTGGAGCGTGAGCCACAGCACGAACAAGTTTGGGTCGTATAGGCTTCATTGACTTCTTCAAACCATACCCCTGCGTTCTCGCATTTATACTTGAGCATGGTTCTTAGTGTTGTCCAACTGGCATCTAGCACTGACTTGGCTAATTTAGTTTGTGAGAGTGCTTTGGCGTTTACATTGCCAACGAAGATCGCTGCATGTCCATTCACCAGTTTATGGCTGAATTGATGTAACATATTTTGACGTATATTTTTAATTTTGGCATGGATAGCCCGAACCCGACTTTTATTTCTGGCACATTGGGCGATCCCTAATTTTTGTTCATATTGGCGGTAGATTTTAGGGGCTTTGAGCTTTACCCCATCGGAACAGGTCGCTAAATCTTTTAAGCCTAAATCAATGCCAACAGCTTTGGTTGCACTGGTTTTGAGTTGTTTGGGTGAATCCACTACAAGGCAAACATACCAATGCCCACGATTGTCTTCTACGAATGAGCCTGTTTTGACACGGTATTTTGATAGTCCATAACTATCCCATAGTTTGAATTGATGCTTGCCATACTGGACATTGCCATCGGCATATTTGATTGCAACTTTCTTAAATGGTATCCAACCGAGTGAACGCCTAGCTGATTTCTTATTGCTTACACGCCATCTAAGCTTAGCTTTTTTGAATTGTTTTCGGCGTGTCACCAATTCTTCTGTCACAGCCTGAATTGTTTGACTGTGCAAGTTGCATTCTTTTGATGTGCCTTTGGTGTACTTGGCGATGTCGTATGCTGAAAAAAATTGTTGTTTGCGCTGTAAATGTTTGAAACACAAATCATTGACATAATTCCAGACAAAATTCACCTCAGATGCTAGTTGCTCTAGCACCTTGCAATGTTTATCTTTTATGCGTAATTTAAGTGTTTTCATGCAGTTATTCTAACAAATTACTGTATTTAAATCATATGTTTTTAACAATCCTAGCTAATCCCCACAAGGGGGACTAGCGGATTGCAGCCGTATATCCCCGCCCTGAAGGGCGAGGTTTTACGGCTTTTGGATAAACCAAGGGACATCAGGCGGGCATGATCCAGATCTTAAAGTCTATGATATTGTTTTAGGACGATATACAACAAATATTGGTGCTTTTAGAACGCCTAAAAAAGCGTTGGGAGAAGGTTCAAATGCTTTAGAATGGAGTGAAGCTTTTGATGTACTACCTGATGACGAATCTGATCCAGAGCCAATAGCGATTCGTAAGTTCGAAGCGGATAATGAACTTTTAACAGCTGCCCATCGTGCTCAGAATAAGTATACGCAGGGCAATGTCGTTGAAGGGACGATTGGCTCTGCCGATGTTTGGAATAATGAATTAGATCGAATAGCACTGTTCCACAAAAACTGTGGTACTTCGGTTGAAGAAATGGAAGCTGCATCAGTTGCACAAATTGCCAGTCAATACAAAGTCCCTTTTCTTGGTATTCGAGTGCTCTCTAACAATATTACCAATGGTGGAGCTTATGATGCAGGTACTGGTGAAGCATGCCAACACTATGTTTTAGATGTGGTCGTTGAATATATGAAAGCAAAACAGGCTGCTTTAAAATAAACAGGAAATGGCTTGGAGAATGGTTTTAAAGTGGATGATTATTACGATTATTCCATTTTTTAACCACACTCCAACGCCAGTAAATATGCGTCACAATAAAAAGTAATGACGCACAAACCAATGCTTCAATAAACAGTCCGGTGGCTAAAATTTTTGCCAAGCTAAAATCAATATGACCATGACCAAAATTTTTGATCCAGTGGATGATTTGATGAAACACACCTAAAAGCATGTCTTTGTTGATCATATGTACATGATAAATTTTGGAACCGATCCAAAATGCAAAAATCAAAATTGGAACAATGGTAATGGGATTCATAATCCAAGCCAAAATCAAACCAATTGGAAGGTTTGCTTCAAATAACAATACTGAAAAAATAATCAATAAAGTATGAAATGGAATAGGTAAAATTCCCCAAAATGTACCAATAAACATTGCTTTGGAAATCGACTTTCTGTTGACATACCAAAGCTGAGGACTTAAGGCTTTTTCGCCAAAAATCTTCATGAGTTTCAAATTGTTGACTCTTTCTTGTGAAGGAAGCCAAGACTGAAAAAAATGCTTTGCCATAAAACTAGAGAATGTCAGAAAAAGGTTTCTATTGTGCATCAATGTGGATAAAAACGACAACCTTTCAAACAAAATACCTGTGTGAGTAAAAGAAAATTTTGAGTGAATATTAGGCAATAAAACTGAAAATTTACTTAAAAACAGCAGCATTCAGTAAATAACAATTTTACCCGACTTGAAAAAATATTTATTTGTGATGTGGTTCTCTCTTTGAGTCGAAAGATATTGATTTAAAAGACATTCATCTGAGTTTTTAAGCTTATATATGAACGTAAAAACAGCAATTGAGGCTTGATGACTTTACAGTCTTTTGGTGTGATTATTTATGTAATTAATTGAAAATAAAATATATTTACTTTTAATTTTAGTGGCGTTCATAAGTTCTCTTACAATTATTTTTTTGCCAATTCAAATCAAAAGATTTAATCTGCGGTCAATTGATAGATGAGGTCATTTGATGATTTCATGGTTTTTTATTGGCTTGGTGGTGACGATTCTTTTAACACCAGGACCAACCAATACGCTTTTAGCATCTTCAGGAATTCAAGTTGGAATTCGAAAATCTCTCGCATTAATTCCAGCAGAAGCGTTAGGTTATTTTATTTCAATCACCATTTGGGGATTGATTATTGGCACTGTATCTAAGCAGTTTCCAAGTGTGCCTGTCATTCTTAAATTATTCAGTGCAGGTTATATTCTGTTTTTAGCATTAAAATTATGGCGTACAGCAAATCAGGAAGAGGATTTTAATCAACCGACAATTCGTGCCCATGAATTATTCGCTGCAACACTGTTAAATCCTAAAGCTTTACTTTTTGCTTCAGCAATTTTTCCAAACTATGTTTGGCAGAATGCCTCTGCTTATACTTCCCATATGCTAGTATTCTTATTGTTGATTATCCCGATTGCATTCTTTTGGACCTTTATTGGTTCCGTAATTTGTAGGAATAAAGTGACTTGGTTGAATCAACGAAATATGCAAAGAACAGCATCTTTAGTATTAGTCAGCTTCACTGTACCTCTCAGTTATTCTGCACTTTTAAGCCTTTAAATTAGTATAGTGACCATTAAACGGCTATTTTACTTACAGACTTAAAGTCGGCTATTTTGCGAGAAACATTCCTTTCAAATGCAATTTCAGTTAAAGTACAGCGCAGTAAACAGCACAGTTTTGGGATAGAAATAAATGGCTATTAAGTCTGATCGTTGGATTCGCGAAATGAGCGAAAAGCACGGTATGATTGAACCGTATGCAGAAAACCAAGTTCGTTATGATGAGCAAGGTGAAAAGCTAATTTCTTATGGCGTATCTAGCTATGGTTATGATGTCCGTTGTGCACGTGAATTTAAAGTCTTTACCAATGTGCATTCTGCGATTGTAGATCCTAAAAATTTTGATGATCGTAGTTTTATCGATATTGAGTCTGATGTTTGTATTATTCCACCAAACTCTTTTGCTTTAGCACGTACAGTCGAATATTTCCGAATTCCTCGTAATGTTTTAACTGTTTGCTTAGGAAAATCGACTTATGCCCGTTGTGGGATTATTGTCAATGTAACACCGCTTGAACCTGAGTGGGAAGGTCATGTGACACTAGA
>WNDP01000262.1 GCA_009912575.1 Acinetobacter bereziniae | reverse complement strand
TACCATGCTGAACCAAAATAAGCCCAATCATTAAAACGGCCAAGATGATATGTACCACCAGCACAAATGTATGCATGCTGAACTCCTATTCTTCTGTTTGAGCAAATGCTAGAGCAATTTTATAAAAAGACTCTGCATTTAGTGATGCACCACCAACCAGTGCACCGTTGATATCTGGACATGCGGCTAACTCTACTGCATTTTCAGGTTTCACACTACCGCCATATAAAATAGCGGTGTGTTTTGCTTCAATCGTAATTTGAGTCAAGCCTTCACGAATTTTTGCGTGCATCGCTTGAGCATCTTGTGGAGAGGCGGTTTTGCCTGTTCCAATTGCCCAAATCGGTTCATAAGCAATGACAATATTGTGCCACTGTCCTACTTTTACAACTGCTGCAAGATCACAAATTTGTTGTAAAACCACTTGTTCTGCTTGTCCAGCTTCACGCTGTTCTAAGCTTTCACCAACACAATAGATCACTGAAAGCCCTGCATTGAGTGCATGGGTCACTTTTGCTTTTACTTTAGCAACATCATCACCAAAAATTTCACGGCGCTCAGAATGCCCCACCAAGACATAATCAATTTGACTGTCTTTCAGCAACTCAGCACTCACCTCACCCGTATATGCCCCTGTCCCAGCCATTTGAGACACATCTTGAGCAACAACATAAACCTCTGAGCACGCATTTTTAAGTTGTTGTTGTACAGACAATAAAGCAATAGAAATCGGAGCAACACCTAAGTAACATTGTTTTTGTGTAATCGGTGTTTGTTGTAAATACTGTTTTAAGTCTTCTATGAGTTGTTGCGAATTCGCTTGCATTGGGTTCATTTTCCAATTGCCGACAACCCAAGGAATAATAGTCGAACTCGACATACATCTAACCTTTTATCGAAAATGTGCACATTCTACACGGAATTTAGATTTTTAAAGTATTTTTTCTTTATCAATTACGACTTCTACTCTAAAGTTTGGTATAGAGCCTGAATCCTAAAAATATTAAACATTTCAAAGATCATCCATAAAAGTCAAATTGGCGCAAATTATGGTTAAAATATGTTTTTAGAAGGGTACGTTTAATTCTAGATATTTTTAAGGATCATCGTATAATTTTCTTATTCCAATTATAAAATTAAATTTAAAGTGTTTTGGGGATGTCTATGCAAAATGGTTCACCTAAGTTTTCGGGTTATATCCGTCGCTTAGTCGATGAGGGATTTTTATCTGTTCAGCAGATGAAAGATGCGCTTAGTGGTGCTCAAAAAAGTAAAATGGGGTTAGTTGCCTATCTGATTGAAAAGTCAGCGATCTCCCCCTTGGTCATTGCCGAAATGATGTCCTCCGAGTTCGGCGAGCCTATTTTTGATCTGGACAGTTTTAACCCAGAAATGCTACCCAAGGATCTTGTAGATTCGGCTTTAATCAGTAAACATGGTGTCATCCCATTGGTACAACGCGGTAACATTTTATATGTTGCCACCAGTGATCCCACCAATATGGAAGCCTTAGACGCAATCCGTTTTAGCTGTGGTTTAAATATTGAACCGATTATCGTTGAACATCATAAATTAGTAAAAACTTTAGAAAAACATTTTACTGTAGAAGAAAGCTTTAATTTTGACGATGAAGATTTTGATGTCGATATCATTGCAACAGATGATCATGAATCTGCTGAAGTTGATGAAGAAACTGCCGAAGAAGAAGCGCCGATTGTTAAATATGTCAATAAATTATTGATTGATGCGATTCGGATGGGCGCCTCTGACTTACACTTTGAGCCCTATGAAAAAAGCTATCGAGTCCGTTATCGTGTAGATGGTGTGCTGAGAACCATTACCAATCCACCGCTTCAATTGGCCAATCGTTTAGCATCACGTTTAAAAGTCATGTCGCAAATGGACATTTCAGAAAAACGTATTCCTCAAGATGGACGTATTAAGCTTAAGCTTTCCAAAACAAAAGCCATTGATTTTCGTGTCAACTCCCTGCCAACACTGTTTGGAGAGAAGTTGGTTCTGCGTATTCTCGATCCCTCTAGTGCCATGTTGGGGATTGATGCGCTAGGTTATGAAGAAAATCAAAAAGCTTTGTTTATGGAAGCCTTGGAAAAACCACAGGGCATGTTACTGATTACTGGCCCAACTGGTTCAGGTAAAACCGTTTCCCTCTATACGGGTTTAAATATCCTCAATACCGAAAGCTCCAATATTTCAACTGCGGAAGATCCTGTCGAAATTAATTTGGAAGGTATCAACCAAGTCAATGTCAATCTAAAGGCAGGACTGACATTTTCTGTGGCGCTAAAATCATTTCTTCGTCAAGATCCAGACATTATCATGGTTGGTGAGATTCGAGACCTTGAAACAGCTGAAATTGCAATTAAAGCTGCTCAAACGGGTCATATGGTGATGTCTACACTTCATACCAACAGTGCACCTGAAACCTTAACGCGTTTGCGCAATATGGGGGTTCCATCTTTTAATATTGCCACATCGGTCAATCTTGTGATTGCACAACGTCTTGCTCGACGCTTATGTAATCACTGTAAAGCGCCTGTTGAAATTCCTAAAAAAAGTCTGTTAGAACTGGGCTTTTCTGAACAAGACTTAAACAATCCTGATTTACAGATTTTTCAACCTGTAGGCTGTTCTGAATGCCGTGAAGGTTATAAAGGACGTGTGGGGATTTATGAAGTGATGAAAGTAACACCTGAAATTTCAAAAATTATCATGGAAGATGGCAATGCATTACAAATTGCAGCAGCATCGGAAAAATTGGGGTTTGATAATTTAAGACGTTCAGGTTTAAAAAAGGTGATGAATGGTTTAACGTCTTTACAAGAAATTAACCGTGTCACCAGCGAATAAATATAATCAATATTTAAGGAAATTGTTATGGCAGCGAAAAAAACGCAAATGATGCCTATCTTTGCTTATGACGGGGTGGATCGTAAGGGAATCAAGGTCAAAGGAGAATTGCCTGCACGGAATATGGCACTTGCCAAAGTCACGTTGAGAAAGCAAGGCATCACCATAAAAACTATTCGAGAAAAGAAAAAGAATATTCTTGAAGGTTTAATGAAAAAAGGGATATCGACCTTAGATATCACGATTTTTACCCGTCAGCTTGCCACCATGATGAAAGCAGGTGTGCCCTTGGTACAAAGTTTTGAGATTGTGGCTGAGGGCTTGGAAAACCCCTCTATGCGAGAAGTGGTATTGGGAATAAAAAATGAAGTTGAAGGGGGTAATACCTTTGCAGGTGCATTGAGAAAATATCCTCGTTATTTTGACAACTTGTTCTGCTCCTTGGTTGAATCTGGTGAGCAATCGGGTGCTCTAGAAACCATGCTGGATCGTGTCGCAATATATAAAGAAAAAAGTGCGTTATTAAAACAAAAAATTAAAAAAGCCATGAAATATCCCATGGCTGTGATAGTTGTTGCAGTGATTGTCACCATTATTCTCATGGTCAAGGTTGTTCCCGTTTTTCAGGATCTGTTTAGTTCTTTTGGTGCAGACTTACCCGCCTTTACTCAAATGGTGGTGAATATGTCGAATTGGATGCAAAGCTATTGGTTTATTCTGATTATATTTATTGCAGTTATCATTGTAGCATTTTTAGAAGCCAAAAAGCGAAGTCAAAAGTTTCAAGATTTTCTAGATCGGACGGCACTCAAACTGCCTATTTTTGGTGATTTGGTCTATAAAGCGATTATTGCCCGTTATAGTCGTACCCTTGCAACTACTTTTGCTGCGGGGGTACCACTGATTGAAGCACTGGAGTCAACAGCTCGAGCGACCAATAATGTAGTTTACGAACAGGCTGTGATGAAAATTCGTGAAGATGTCGCCACAGGACAACAATTGAATTTTGCCATGCGTGTCAGTAATAAGTTCCCCTCTATGGCAGTGCAAATGGTCGCGATCGGTGAGGAGTCGGGTGCATTGGATACCATGCTGGATAAAGTCGCTACACACTTCGAAAATGAAGTGGATAATGCAGTTGATGGTTTAACCTCCATGATGGAGCCATTAATTATGGCTGTTTTAGGTGTGCTGGTCGGTGGTCTTGTGATTGCCATGTATCTTCCAATTTTCCAAATGGGTTCTGTGGTTTAATGCAAGCATTTTTAGATTTTCTGATTCAATCACCGACTGCGCTTTATATCGTTGTCGGTCTATTCAGTCTATGTGTTGGTAGTTTTCTCAATGTGGTGATTTATCGCACACCAAAGATGATGGAAAAGGAATGGCGACAAGAGTGGCAGGCAGAATGCCAATTATTGGTAGGTTCTCAGCAGATCATTATTGACGAAGAAAAACTGAGTCTGAGTCAACCTGCGTCCACTTGTCCACAGTGTAAAACACCAATCCGCTGGTATCAAAATATCCCCGTGATCAGTTGGTTAGCTTTACGAGGCAAGTGTGGTTCATGCCAAAACCCCATCAGTATCCGTTATCCCTTGGTTGAGCTACTGACAGCAATCTGCTCCTTAACTGTTGTTGCTGTGTATGGACCAACGCTACAAATGGTGTTTGGTGTATTGTTGACTTGGGTGTTGATTACTCTGACCTTTATTGATTTTGATACACAATTATTACCAGATCGTTTTACTCTAACACTTGCAGCTGTGGGTTTAGGAATTAATTCATTTGAAATATATACCACGGCCAATGCTGCAATTTGGGGTTATATTATTGGTTTTCTTTGCCTATGGATTGTCTATTACTTGTTTAAGATCGTGACAGGCAAGGAAGGCATGGGTTATGGTGATTTTAAGCTTCTTGCTGCACTGGGTGCTTGGATGGGACCTTTAATGTTACCGCTGATTATCCTACTTTCTTCGGTTGTGGGCGCAATCATTGGTATCATCCTATTAAAAATCCGTAAGGAAAATATCCCTTTCGCTTTTGGCCCTTATATTGCCATTGCAGGTTGGATTGCTTTTTTATGGGGTGAACAAATCATGAAGATTTACTTAG
>WNDP01000261.1 GCA_009912575.1 Acinetobacter bereziniae | reverse complement strand
AAGTCACCAACCAGAACGGTAAGAACTCAAAGTAATCATCTGTTTTTATCAATTTGCAGTGTATTGAAACTTGAACAATTAAAGCTTACTCATCAAATGAATCATTTTGCTTTGAAAGCGAAGCTTTATCTAAAATCGTTGAAAGCACAGCCTATTCTGAAATTTCCTTTTTTAAAAAGGCTAGTGCGTAACATCAGTAAATTAATTCAAGTTGCATAAAAAAGCAGACGATAAAGTCTGCTTTTGTTCAAACAAAGTTAATAGGATTAATTTAATGTCGGCATAGCAAACTGTGCGCCTTCACGGACATTGGTGCTCGGCCAACGTTGAGTAATGGTTTTTCTACGTGTGTAGAAGCGAGCACCATCTGGACCATATGCATTTAAATCACCAAATAATGAACGTTTCCAACCGCCAAAACTATGATAAGCCACAGGAACTGGAAGCGGAATATTAATACCCACCATACCGACTTTGATGTGATCACTAAAATAGCGGGCAGCTTCACCATCACGAGTATAGATACACGTTCCGTTACCATACTCATGATCATCAATCAGATTCATGGCTTCTTGCATGGTTTTTACACGAATGACTTGCAGTACTGGGCCAAAGATCTCTTCTTTATAGCTGGTCATATTGGGCTGAACTTGGTCGATTAATGTTGCACCAACATAAAAGCCATTTTCATAACCAACTGGTGCTGCATTTCGGCCATCAACAACAATTTTTGCACCTTGTTGTTCTGCACTACTGATGTAACCTTCAACCTTTGCTTTGTGTTGTGCCGTAATGACGGGACCAAAATCATTGTTTTTGTCAGAATATGGGCCATATTTCAATGTACCGATTTCATTAGAGAGCTTTGAAATCATTTGATCTGCAATCTCATCTCCCACAGCAACCGCCACAGATAATGCCATACAGCGTTCACCTGATGAACCAAAAGCCGCACCAAGTAATGAGTTCACTACATTATCAATATCTGCATCTGGCATAACGATGGCATGGTTTTTGGCACCTCCCAATGCTTGGCAACGTTTACCTGCCGCTGTTGCGGTTTTATAAATATATTCTGCAATTGGTGTTGAGCCCACAAAACTCACAGCTTGGATACGTGTATCATGCAGTAAAGTATCCACTGCTTCTTTGTCACCATTGACCACATTGAGTACACCATCAGGTAGTCCAGCTTCTTTGAGTAATTGTGCAATGAATAAAGTCGAAGATGGGTCTCGTTCAGATGGTTTTAAGACAAAGGTATTTCCGCAGACAATCGCCATTGGGAACATCCACAAAGGCACCATCACAGGAAAGTTAAAAGGCGTAATCCCTGCAACCACACCTAAAGGTTGAAATTCACTCCATGAATCAATTGAAGGTCCTACATTTTTACTAAATTCACCTTTTAAGAACTCTGGTGCGCTACAGGCATATTCGACATTTTCAATGCCACGCTGTAATTCTCCTGCTGCATCGTGCACAATTTTTCCGTGCTCTTCACCAATCAATTGGCAAATTTTTTCAGCATTTTGTTCAAGCAACTCTTTGAATTTGAACATGACACGGGCACGTTTGATCACAGGGGTGTTACGCCATTCAGGAAATGCAGCTTCAGCAGCAGCAATTGCCTCTTCAACTGTAGCTTTGGTCGCTAATGCGACTTCTTTCGTTTGTATACCAAGTGATGGATTGAAAACAGCTTGAGTTCTGGTGTGTTCAGTATTTAAAGCACCGTTAATAAAATGTCCGATTAATTCCATGTGGGTATATCCTCATTGTGATAAAAAATAGTAAAAGGGCGTTCAATCATGACCAAAGTTTTTGGTAGAGCGAGACCATTTGTTCAACTGTAGGAACAATAGGGTTGTTTGATGGTGAACCAGAGGCCAGCGCTTGCTCTGCCATGGTTTGCACCACCTCATCGAAATATTGTTTGTCTACACCAAACTCCGCCAAAGTCGGTACTTTGAGATCGCGATTGATTTCGATTAAAGTGTTAATTAGTTTTTGATTTGCCACGTCATTAGAATCATCAAGATGTGCGCAGCCCATTGCTTTAGCGCATTCTGCATAGCGTTCAGGTGCAGCATGTATTGAAAATTCAGTGATCATCGGAAGCAACATGGCATTGGATAAGCCATGTGGGACATGAAAAAATGCACCGATTGGGCGGCTCATCCCATGCACCAATGCGACTGATGCATTGGAAAAGGCAATGCCTGCAAAAGTAGAGCCCAGCATCATTTTTTCACGAGCTTGTTCGTGATCAGGTTGGTGGTAAACAACTTGCAAGTTTGGTCCGATGAGTTTCATTGCTGCAATTGCTTGAGCATCACTATATGGTCCAGCTTTCTTACTGACATAGGCTTCAATCGCATGAGTTAATGCATCAATACCAGTATCTGCCGTGGTACGAGCAGGTAAGGACATGGTGAGTTCATAGTCAATGATGGCGGCAACAGGGAGAAATCCTAAACCTGCACAGAGCATTTTTTCACTGGTGAGATCGTTGGTAATGATGGTAAAACGGGTACATTCCGAACCTGTTCCTGCTGTTGTGGGAATGGCAATAATTGGAAGTCCCATTTCATTGACTTGACGAGGAAATTTATAATCCGAAATTTTTCCACCATGTTTGCTCAAAATACTGATCGCTTTTGCACTGTCAATTGGGCTACCACCACCGATTGCAATAATCGCATCGTATTGATGAGTTTGCACATGATGAACGCCGGCTTCGATTGAGCCTGAAGTCGGTTCAGGAATCGTTTCATCAAAATAGTCACTCTCAATTCCTGCTGCCTCAAGAATGTCTTGAATCTGTTGAATATAACCCAACGTAACCATCATTTTATCGGTAATGATCAGTGGCTTTTTTGCACCTAAACTTTCAAGAATCGCCGGGAGCTTCGCTCTGGCATTTTTTCCAACTTCCATAATCCTTGGAAGGTTAACTGAATGAGACATCTTTAATTCCTTTCGTAATGGATGATGTGTTTTTAAAATGAACCGAATAACGTTCCCAGTGTGATTACGCCACACAGCACAATCAGTGGAATAATGACAGCGACTACAAACATGTCGTAATAAGATTGTTTGTGCGTCAAACCACATAAAGTAATAATGGTAATTACAGCGCCATTATGTGGCAGAGAATCAAGTACTCCAGAAGCCATAGAAGCGACACGGTGCATAAGTTCTTGAGAAATACCGTGCTCAATCGCAAGATTTTTATAGGTTTCACCCATGGTATTGAGTGCAATACTTAATCCCCCAGATGCCGAACCTGTGATGCCTGCCAATACGTTGATCACAATGGCTTCCGAGATCAGCGGATTGTTCGGTGCAATGCCGACCAAAAAGTCACGTAAGATAATAAAACCAGCTAATGATGCGATGATCGAACCATAGCCAACTTCCGAGGCTGTATTGAAAATGGGTAAAAAGGAAGAGGAAACACCTTGTTGAATGGAATCCTTAATATCGACAATGGCTTTCCAGTTGAGAACAATAATACTCACACACGCCAAGACTAAGGCACAGATAATTGCCCATAATCCAATCACTGAATTTAATGAAGTATTACCAAACTGATCTGTTGCTAAATAGGCAGTGTCCATCGAAGGTAAAATCAATTTAGTCAGCACTAAGTTGGTGATAATCACAATTAAAATTGGGGCAAATGCAATGATTAGACTTGGATTTGATTTCACCAACTTTGTTTCAAAATGCTTGCCATAACCTTCTTTATTGAGGTCTGCTTGCGCAATACGCTTGTTTAACCACCACATGCCTGTCAGCAAAATAAAAATTGACGTTAAAGTACCCAGACCCGGCGCAGCATATAGATCGGTATTAAAGAAAGGCATTGGAATCGCATTCTGAATCGCAGGAGTGCCCGGCAGAGCAGTCATGGTAAAGGTGAGCGCACCTAGCATTATCGCTGCTGGAATCAAGCGTTTCGGGATACCAAATTCTTTAAACAATGCTGAAGCAATTGGAAATACAGCAAAACCAACTACAAAAAGCGAAACACCACCATAGGTCAAAATAGCGCAGGACAGCACAATAGATAACATTGCACGACGATGTCCTAATTTATCAACAAAAAAGTTGGCAATCGTTTGGGCTGAACCAGAGTCATCCATTAATTTTCCAAATACTGCACCCAATAAAAACAGTGGAAAATATTTGATGATATAACCGCCTAAACCTGTCATGAACACTTGTGAATAAAAACCAAGCAACTCATTACTTAATCCACTCCAAGCCACTGCAAATAAAGCGAGTAGTGGAGCAAGTACAATAACGCTAAATCCTTTATAGGCTAAATACATCAGCAATATTAAGGATATGACTATTCCGATTAGTCCTATCATTTTTAAACATCCTGTTTTATCATTCTATAATGATACGATTCGTATCGTTATTAATGTATATAATTTAATCTTGATGATGTCAACAGAAAATTCAAAACGATTTTTTTCTTATACCGCTGAGATGTGAGAATGAGATTTGAGTACATTTTAAAAATGTTAAATAGTTTTAATGAGTGTGTTATTGCTTGATTTTATGAGTGATTTAAAATTTCATAGCAATATAGACATTAAAATGATGTGATTTTTTAATGATCAGTTGTCGTTGAGATCGGAAGTATTGAGGAAAAAACTAAATAAAGAGATGGTTTTACCATGAGATGAAATAAATTTATTTTTATGGAGGGTTGAATGTATCGAAGATTGTTGTTTTAAGGGATAAAAAGACAAATAAATTTTAAGCCGCAACAACTTTAAATGGCAATAAAAGGGGAATATCGCAAAATAGAGTATGCCCCATATACATTTGAGCAGATCAACTAGATACAGGGCACGATTTATTTGTACTAGCTCAAACCAGATCTGACAGTTACCCATTTTTTAGTGTGCCTGTCAGGTTAAATTTGAGCTAAATTCTTCTCAGCCCAAATTCGCTTCCCATCAAGTACTGTTTCCAGTGGTGT
>WNDP01000260.1 GCA_009912575.1 Acinetobacter bereziniae | reverse complement strand
TCGACCATGTTTGCCTTTGGGGGGAGCGTACCATTGGGTTTTTGGATCAAACCAAATTGTTAAATTACCACGATTGATCAAAGCACGATTGTAGGATGACCAATTTGTTGTACGATAAATTTTAGGTGTAGGCTTATTCATCTGAGAATTATATTGCTGAGTAAGCCTTAAGAGGTAGGTTTATGCAACAAAGCCTTCCCAAGGTAAAAATATAAACCAGAATACTTAAGAAAAAGACTTTATAAGATTCTTTGGTTGTACCGCCAAAATAAAACCGACTATTTCCAAACTTACTGTTTCGAGCGGTAAAACGCATTGTTGCACGAATTAACCAAGGCACTGCTGCGTACAATATAACCAATCCAATGACAGTAGCCATAAGTGAATATTGTGATGCAACCGAAAACGCTGCATAAATGCCCAGAGCAATTAAACGCCCAATTAAAATTTTAGTTGGAATACCTGTGAAATCAAAACGACGTTTAAAAAATTCTGTATTGCCATAGAAATAACGTAAGCGACGCACCTTTGCCTAAGGCGCATACAGGCTTAAAGTCACAATGGTCAGTAGAATATTGACGATCCAGATTCCAAAATACTCCATCGCATCGCCATGGAACTTAAAACGGTGAATTTTAGGGTATTGTTGATCTGAGGATAAAGGAATACTCGGTGGTGCAATGTGTTGATCCACATTCAAATGATCAGGAAATGGTGGTGGAATTTGATCTTGCATATTATTCTCTTTATTCAAATTATGATGGTGAACTAAAGTTTTTACATAATAAAAAATATTTGCGTCAGTGTATATTTTTTCTGAACTGAAAGAAATAGAGTAAAAGTAAACAACAATTTACTTTTACTCAAAAGATAATATGCATTTTGAATGTTAATAACTTAATCGCATTCTACTTTTGCAATTGTAAAGCGTGAAATTGCAAATGATCATCCATAAAGCTTTGGATAAAATAATATCCATGATCATAACCTTGATGAAATTTTAAGCTTAATTTTTGGCCAACTTTATGACATGCTTGTTGGTATTTCTCTGGATTTAACTGATTAAAGAACTGATCTTTTAATCCTTGATCAATCAAAACTTCATCAAAAAGTGCGCCCTTACTTATTAAGAGTTGTGTCGCATCGTGTTTCAGCCATTCTGATGAATCTTGTCCGAGATAATTTGAAAAGGCTTTTTCACCCCAAGGACATTCACTTGGGGCACAAATAGGCGCAAAGGCAGACACAGATTTAAAATAATGTGGATATTTCCAAGCCAGTGTCAATGCACCATGTCCCCCCATGCTGTGTCCAAAAATTCCAACTGCCTCTGATTGAATTGGAAATGTTTTGAGCGCCCAAGGATATAGCTCATCAACAAGGTAGCTTTCCATTTGGAAATGTTCAGCCCAAGGGGCTTGAGTTGCATTGATGTAAAATCCAGCACCCTGTCCCAAATCCCATGAGTCACCCTGAACAACCTCATCACCCCGTGGCGAAGTATCAGGGGCAATCAATATCAATCCTAATTGCGATGCCAAACGTTGGGCATGAGCCTTTATAATGAACGTTTCTTCAGTACAGGTCAGACCAGCCAAATAAAATAGTGCTGCACACTTTTGACCTTTTAGAGCTTGAGGTGGCAAATATACAGCAACCTTGCTTGCACCCTTTAAATAATTAGACTGAATTTGATAAATCCGTTGCTCACCATCAAAACAGATAACATTACTTAAAAGTTCCATTGCTGTATCACTCCACATTTGGATTTATAAATTGTTTAAGCTTTGCAGTCTTGTGCCATCAAGATTGTGAATGACACATACATGATATTACTTTTCTCATCGCCATCTTATCAAAGATGTATTGCAAGAAATGGTCTGAATGGAACTGTTTAGACGAGATCGCAATATCTTTAAATCTTCAAACTCAAGATATACAACACATTTGCTGCCTGAGTGACAATGACATGATAGTTTAGTCGTATCTAATTTTTCATTTTGAGTTTGTGCAGAAGCAACCACACCTTGCTGTGGAAATAAATGCTGTTCCAATTGTGGCAACATCATTTCCATATTTTTTCCAATCACCCATTGTGGCTCAGATGGATCAAATCCTTGCGCATTTTCCCATTTCGCAACTGTTTCAGATGCTTCTTTAAAAGCAGCTTTTAATGAACCTTGTTCACGCATTGCCTGATCAAAGAAAGCCCGTCCAAAATAAGTATAATCGGCTTCATTTGAACAACCAAAAGATGCACGATCTGCTGCGGAAGCAGTAATAATTAAGGTATCTGGTGATTGCAGTGCCGAAACAAAACTGCCTGAATAACATGCTGAAATAACAATTACTTTCCAGCGAATACCTGACTTATCTAGACTCTCTCTCAGCCATTTTGGATCGACATCATTTAAATCAATCGGTTCATTTTCCAATTCAAAACGATTTGGTAAACCATGTGAGGTCATATACAGGAACAGTACGTCACTTTCACGATTCATTTGTTGCCCAATGCGACGCAAAGCAAGGTCTATACTGGTTTTTGAGGCTATTGGAGTATCGTTCATACTTGCAGGATTATTGACCAACTCAATAGAACGCCCGAATGTACCAAAACGTGTGTCGAACTGCTCTTTAATTCGATCTATCTCGAATTTAAATACATCCTGATAACTTGCCCCAGCCACGCCTAAAAAGTACCAATGCGTTTTGGCAAACTCGCCAAATTGAATTTGCTCTAATGCTTTATTGAGTAAACGACTTTGAGCATAGAAAGCATTTTCAGTGATACTTGACGGAACATCTTCAACCTTCCAAATCGGTTGCTCTTTAATTGAAACTTGCCAAGTAAACAATGTTGCTACTGTGGCAAACATGATCAATGCACGTTCCCACCACGGCCACTTTAACTCTCTCGAAAACACCCAAACCACTGCAAGGCTCTGCCAAATAAATAAGGCAAAGAACAACAGCGGAATTACATCATAAGTGAAGTAAGGTAAGAGATCATGATTGCCTAAATACTGTAAAAGACACTGAAACAGCATGATATGCGTATCAAGCACCAACCATAATAATGCAGGCACCAACATTAATCGTGGATTATTGGTACGTTGAGAAAGGAAAATCCCGACGATTAATGCAATAAATGGCCATAAAGCATAACTGACCAAGCCCTGACGATTAAATACGCCGCCATCACCCGCGACCAACCAACTAAATAAAGTATTGGCACAACCACCCAACAGCCCCCAAAAAATAAGCTGTAGAATCGATGGACGAACAATTTGTAAAGACTTTCGCGAACCTAAGAATAACCAGATCCCTGCACGTTGGTTGCTTTTCAAATCATGCCAGAAGTTAATTGAGGGTTTGAGGTCTATCATATAGATTCTGTTAAGGCAGTCGCTTCAATCAGCCTATCTAGTTTAGGCTTGGCTAAAAAATTATCAATGTTTGATTTAACTATATATCAATAATTCGACTATTATTGAAACAGTTACCAAATTACTCAATAAGATTGCTGTTAAAATAAGCATCAAAACGACAAGCATCACCTTGCCACTGATGACTGGTTGGTTGATCATTGAGAAACACCGCCAGTCGAGGACGTTTTACCACAACTCTCTTGGCAATATGTTGAGCTAAGACTAAAAGATGATCCCCTAAATCCATCTCACCATCTTCAGGAAGGAGCATGTGCAATAACTGCATTTGTTTTTTGACTTGCGCTTGTTTCTTTATCGCCTGTTGATTTTGGTCACGTTGCGGAAACATCGGATCCAAATAAACCACATCGACTGTTTTCTTCTCGTCAATTAATTGTTCTAAATATATCGCTGAGTCTGAAAAAACCAAATCAATTCGACTGACAACTTTTCCTAGAAATGGATCATTTCCAGCCTGCGCCTTGGCATCCTCAAGTAAAGTAAACAACACTGGATGACGTTCTACCAGTGTCACCTCTGCCCCAAGATAAGCCATTAATAAGCTGTCATGTCCCAGACCTGCTGTAGCATCAAGCAATTTTGGTTTTTCTGAAAGATGACAAGCTCGAGCAATCATCTCAGACTTTAGACTGGCACGTTTTAGACGTGGAATTTCAGCTTTCCAATCAGGCTGCATTTTCATGCCATTGGCACATAAGCTTAAACCTTGCTCGTCAACACATAACGCAAGCTCAGGATTCAAACGTAAAAATCGTGCGTTGAGTTTATCCACCACGACCGTATTGACCACAACTCCACGTAAAGAAAGCACAGTTTGATAAGACTGTGCTTTCTCTAAAAAAGTGGATTCTGTGAATAAGCGAATCTCGCTTACCATAACGTCCAACCTGTTAATGCAAATAATAAAATGATCAGCCCTGAAACAATACGATACCAAGCAAAAACCATGAAATCACGTTTGGAAACATAAGCAACCAAAACACGAATCAAGACTAATGCTGAAATAAATGAAACGATCAGCCCTACAAAAAATACGGTCCAGTCTTGTGTGGTTTCATAGATATGGTAATTCTTGAAAAGATCCAACAGACCAGCACCAACAATGACAGGAATACCTAAAAAGAAGGAAAATTCAGTTGATGCTTTACGAGATACACCCAACATCATACCGCCAATAATCGTCGCTCCTGAACGAGAAGTTCCGGGAATGAGTGCCAATACCTGAATCAAACCAATATAGATTGCTTCTTTAATTGAAATATTTTCTACTTCTACTGCATTGACTTTAGGTGGATTTTTCTCTACCCACCAAATAATTAAACCACCAACGATTAAACCAATCGCAACAGAGACATCATTAAATAATAGTTCTTTTACAATTTCGCCAAAGGTTAACCCCACAATCATAATGAACCGTACCGGGTTTTTCGGAGAAATTTTTATTTAAGTTAGGCCACCTGACCTAACGGACTCATCTTATCATAGTACATTGCTTCAAATTCAAATGGTGATACATAACCTAGAGCACTATGTACACGCTTTTTATTGAACCAATCCACCCAGTTTAATGTCGCAAGTTGTACATCTACCAAACCTTGCCAATCTGCTTTTAGATATTCA
>WNDP01000026.1 GCA_009912575.1 Acinetobacter bereziniae | reverse complement strand
TGAATATCTAAAAGCAGATTGGCAAGGTTTGGTAGATGTACAACTTGCGACATTAAACTGGGTGGATTGGTTCAATAAAAAGCGTGTACATAGTGCTCTAGGTTATGTATCACCATTTGAATTTGAAGCAATGTACTATGATAAGATGAGCCCGTTAGGTCAGGTGGCCTAACTTAAATAAAAATCTCTCCGAAAAACCCGGTACGGTTCAAGTTGAACCGCTCTTTCTTTGATTTCAGGGGTATAGTTTGATTTTTTCATCGGAGTAGTTTCTCAGAATGTTGAGTCTCCGACAAACATGGTACGGTTCAAAGCATCCAATCCTTGAAAGTAGATAAAGTATAGTCATATTTTTTTTGAAGACCCAATGCACGTCTAAATCTAGTGATTATTTTAACTGACAATCCGAGCAATTTCATAAATTTAGCCCGATCGTTTTTCTTTAAAAACTCAGCTAAATCATTGGTCAAAATGTAAAAATATATTGACTCTTTGCAATTTGCTCATACATCCAACCTTTGTAGATCATAATCCCAGCTTGTGTATTTCGCTCTTCATAAACATCCCAATCTTCGCCTTGCCAATCCTTGATGGTTTTGATCGCATAGCGTTTATATCTTTTAGTCATAAGCCTTTATAATTATCATGAACAACTATTCTTTTATCAAATTATGCTTAACATTTAAATGGTTTTTTTTAATTTTCATTAAAAATTAAAATCATATTTATTAAAAATTATTAAACAAATTATTTTCAAAACAGCAATCGCTCAATAACCATTCGTTCAAAGCTAAAGATACAAATCGTGAATAAATCTACTGATGTAGTGAGATTGACAGGTATAAATTGGACACTTAACATCATGACCAATCTTAGATCAGCAGTATTGGTTTTGTTTTGAATCCTCAGTATCAATTAAAAATAATTTCTATCGTTTGTGTGACACTTGCAATTACGGCGTGCTCATCTTTAGGTGGCGGTTCTGTGCAAAAGCGTGCAGCCAAACTCTCTACAGGCATACAAAAGGCTTATTCAGTTTCCCCTGATATTGCAAATCGAGTCTCACCACTTATTGTGCAAAGTGCTGATCTATACGATGTCGATCCTTTACTGATTGCAGCTACAATTCGTCAAGAATCCAGTTATCGTAGTTACGTGACTTCACCCTCTGGAGCAGTTGGTTTAACTCAGGTTATGCCACGTTATTGGCAACAAGCCTGCCCAGGCGATCTGTTTGATGAATATACCAATGTACGCTGCGGAACAATGATCTTAGCGAAATATAACCAATCTGCAGGTAGTTGGAAAAAAGCATTAGGTTATTACAATGTGGGCCCTACAAATTATGAATCAAATCGTAAAATGAAACGCCAAGGAAAGAGATATGCGAAACAAGTGAAACAGCACGAAAAGCAGTTAAAATCTTCGTTATAAAATTTAGCACTACAATCTAACACCAACCCTTGGAATAAAGTTAATTCAAGTTAACTTTATTCTGGCAAAACTTTTAGTAAGATTCATAAATAGATTTTACTTTTTCCATTAGCCTATATTAATTGCTATTGCGTTTGGCAACATGGATTCCGCCGTTGATCAAAGGTGATATGTATATCCCCGTTGACCAAGATGAACAAAAACAAAGTAGAACTTTGTTTGCAGCACAAGTCCACTGCTCAACGAATGATTTTTGTCATCTTTTCATCCATTATTCTGATTAAAAAATCAACAAAAACCAAATCCTATATAAAAAACAAGCCCTTCGACGCAAAATTTATCCCCATTTCCTGCGGACAACCCTTGGGATAAATCTTACTCAGTCTTGTACGCTTACTTTGTATGATGATTTCAGAGGAATCAATAAGGAGAATTATTGGGATTATGTTGAACAAGCTAGTTTAGTATTCAACTGGTTTAAGGCAGAAACGGATCGTTTTTCTAGTAGGCAGTTAAGCTTTCTATCATTTACTTCTAAAAAGCCATACTATCATTTTAAAGTACTTAGAGTTTGAGAGTAGTAGTGATGGATAATTCTGAACGTTTAATTACAGCATTTTACTATTCTGTAGGTGGGATTATCTTAGGCCTAGGACTAGCAATATTTTCCTCCCTATATATAAGTTCTACGATCTCCTCATCTAAAATTGTAATTTTTACAGTAATTAGCTACTTTATTATAGGTTATTTATTTCCTCACTTGGTTGGCAACATTTTTAAATGGATTTGGAAAATATTTGTTACTTAAAATCTATATATTGTGCCTATTTCACATAATGGACGCTATCAGAACTGAATACTTGTAATTCTCGCTTTTTTATTTTCAAATTGTTATACTTTTAATACGCCATTGACGTACAAAAGCTATGCTATTTATTGAAACCAGCATTTTTACCAAGCAAATCAAAGAACTTGTTACTGATGATGAATATCGCCAGTTACAGCAAGATCTTTTGGTAGAGCCTGATAAAGGTGATGTGATAAAAAATGGTGGTGGAATACGAAAAGTACGTTGTGCTCATGGCAATAAAGGAAAAAGTGGTGGTATCCGTGTAATCTATTATTGGGTTTCAGAAGATGACCATATTTTCTTTTTAGTCGCTTATCCCAAGTCTATGAAAGACAATTTAACGGATAAGGAAACTGCAATTCTGCGTCAATTAGTGAAGGAGCAACTTCATGGATAATACTTTATTTGATGACCTCGTTTCTTCGATTAAAGAAGCTGGGGCAATTAAGCGTAAAGAGATTCAGGCAAGTCATGTAACAGAAATGGTATTACCTAATATTAAGGAAGTACGTGAAAAAACGGGATTGAGCCAAAATGAATTTGCTGCACGTTTGCATATTAGCCCTCGCACTTTACAGAATTGGGAACAAGGTAGACGCTATCCAACAGGTCCAGCAGCAACATTAATTCGTATTCTAGATGCTCATCCAACGCTTATTTAACATGATCAATAGAATCGGGGGGGCTTTAAAGCTCCCATTTTTAATTTTGCATAAGGTGTAATATATTAAGTTTAGGGGAATTAAATATAAATGAGTGAAGTTGATAAAATTCAATTTAAAGCCGAACTGGAGCTAAACTTAACATCTCCAGAGGATATTCAAAAATGGAGCTTAGATATTTTATAAAAAGATCCTTCTTATGAATTAGCTTTAGATATTTGTTTTCTATAAACTTCTGAACAATTTTGGACTGTTTAAAAAAATATCTAAAGAAAGTTTTGATATATACCTGAATAATTAATAATTAATAATTTACTAAGTAAATACTTTTTAAAGAAAGTTTCTAATGTGACTACTCAAGACGATATTCATCCTTTATTCAAGGCATACTTTTTTATCTAAATATATGAATATTGATAATTTAGACGCTTTAATAGATTTTTATGATGATGAAATTTATCTTTCGTTAGAGGGTTATTCTCTATCTGAGCCTATGAACGTATTTCAAAACCTTGTAAGTGATCTTTTGGAATGGTAAAGGCAGTGAAAATACTCTATCTATATGCAATACAAGTTTTAAAGAATCATTCTGGTTTGTTTAATTTATTTTTAATTTTTTGCATCAATCTTGCTCTCTAAATATCAAATAAACCCTCTCTTAACTATGCCTGAGAGGGTTTATTTTTTGTCGACTTCAGCATTCGATCGTAATGTCGATCAAGTTCAATCAATTGGCTATTGGCGCTTAATCCGCTGAAATATCTTCAAACAATACTGAAGATAAATAGCGTTCACCAGCATCAGGTAATATTACAACAATTGTTTTTCCTGCATTTTCAGGACGGGCCGCCAACTGTGCCGCTGCCGCTAATGCTGCACCACTCGAAATACCTACAAAAATACCTTCCTGAGTTGCACTTTGACGAGCAAAATCAATGGCAACTTGGTTTTCAATCGCAATTACTTCATCAACTAAATCTAAATTCAAGTTTTTAGGAATAAAATTTGCACCAATACCCTGAATCTTATGTGGGCCAGGTGTTAGCGTTTCACCACGCTTGGTTTGGCCAATAATTGGAGAATCTGCTGGTTCAACGGCAACCGAGTAAATTGCTTGATTTTTAACATTTTCAAAATAACTTGAGATTCCTGAAATCGTTCCACCAGTACCCACGCCAGCTACAAGAATATCAACCTTTCCTGCGGTTGCTGCCCAAATCTCTGGCCCTGTTGTTGTTTCATGGATTTTAGGGTTGGCAGGGTTTTCAAATTGTTGAGGCAAATAATATTTTTCAGGCTGTTCTGTAGCTAAACGTACAGCTTCCTCAACTGCACCTTTCATCCCTTTTGCTGGCTCAGTTAAAATTAAATTTGCACCTAGCGCTTTTAATACTTTACGACGTTCAAGGCTCATACTGGCAGGCATCGTCAAAGTAATTTCATAACCTTTTGCCGCTGCTACAAATGCCAATGCAATTCCTGTATTACCACTGGTTGGCTCAACAATATGCATGCCTTTCTTTAAAAGCCCTTTGGCTTCCGCATCAGCAATAAGCGCAGCACCAATACGGTCTTTCACAGAAAATGCAGGATTACGGCTTTCAGTTTTTGCTAAAACAGTCGCGCCACTGCTAATCAAACGGTTGATACGAATCAAAGGTGTATTGCCAATAGATTCAGCATTATTGGCATAAACAGCTATACCTAGATTTTCTGTGCTTGGGAAATTTGGATCTGTAGACATGGTCTTTCCTTGAATTTAAATTAATTTATATCAATCTATCATAATGCTTTTTTATGTAGCTTTGACACTCAGTAACTGAATTTAATTATAGCAATAATGAAATAGTTTATTTATATAAATCATAAGTTTAGTTTTTATGCAATGTATTTGACTGAATTGTCAGCAAATCAAAGTATATATTTGTATATTATTTCAAGCATAATAACGGTAGAACTCATCTGAAGAGAAGATTATGGCAAGCAGTGCTTATCAAAAATTTTACCGTCAATTTACAAAAAAAATCTTAGATAAAATTGTCAGCCCGCAAGTTTTGGGTGATACACAAACACTTGAAAATACAATTAATGATCCAAATACACCACATTTTCCAATTTGTTATGTCATCCAAGACGACTCTACATCCAATAAAGTCTTGATCGATAATGAAACTGAAAAGAGAAAACTCAGCCCTGCTTTTGCACCACTTCAGCTCTCTTCTGACTATCAAGAAGATGATTCATTTATTACTTTAGAGCCAACAAAAAGTAATGCTTCAGCTTATTACCCAGATAAAATCATTCGTCTGGTTGAATTTTTGTTGAAACATCCTGAACAAGATGTATTGCTGATCCCAACGACAATTTTATGGGGACGTGCACCTGAAAATGAAGACAGTTGGTATAAGGCACTGATGGCAGATGCTTGGGCAAAACCCACAGGTATCAAACAAGCACTCAATATCACGCTGTATGGTCGCGAAAATTATATCGAGTTCCATCAAGCGATTTCTCTCCGTCAATTGATCAATTCAGCAATTGAGCTTACTCCGAATTTCTCACCGGCTCATTATGTGGTTACTGAGCTGAATAAAGAATTTAATGGCTATAAAGAAGCCATTCTCGGCCCTGATATTTCAGATCGTCGCAATGTCATCAATAAATTGATGACGACTGAAGCCATCAAAGAAGCCATTTTAAACGAAAGTATTCACAAGAAAATCAGCGTCAATGAAGCTGAAAACTTGGCGCACAAGTATTTAGATGAAATCGTTTCTGATTTTTCCTACTCGACCTTACGTTTCGCTGAGATTGCATTAACCAAGCTTTGGACGCAATTGTATGATGGAATTGAAGTACATAACTTTGACACTGTACGTGAACTTGCCAAAGATTATGAGATTGTTTACACCCCTTGTCATCGTAGCCATATCGACTACTTGCTACTGTCTTATGTGATTTATAACCGTGGGCTTATGGTTCCGCATATTGCAGCAGGTATTAATCTGAATATGCCTGTAGTTGGACAGTTAATGCGTGGTGCAGGCGCGTACTTTATTCGCCGTAGCTTCAATGGAAATGCGTTATATACCGCTGTTTTTAAAGAATATATCTACAGCATATTAAATCGCAATACTCCGATGGAATACTTTATTGAAGGTGGACGCTCACGAACTGGATTATTATTGCCGCCTAAAAAAGGCATGTTGGCAATGACGATTCAAAGTTATCTGCGTGGAAACAGCAAACCAATTGCCTTTATTCCTACATATTTTGGTTATGAAAAGCAGATTGAAGGAAGTTCATACATCAAAGAATTGGGCGGTCAAAAAAAACAGGCTGAATCTTTATTTGGTTTATTAAAATCTATTCAAAAAATTGAAAAAGTATTTGGTGTCGTACATGTCAATCTAGGTGAGCCTGTTTTTCTTGAAGATATTCTGGAAAAAAATCAAGCACCGCAACATGTCGGATTGCATGATGAGATTCCTGACAGTGTCAAAGCCACAGTGAATGATGTTGCAATCGATATTTTGGAGAACATAAATAAAGCTGTTGTGATCAATCCAATCAGTTTGATTTCTTTGGTGTTGTTAAACGCTCCGACGCATAGCTTGGCTGAAAGAGAAGTATTGATTCGTTTAGAGCAATTCCGCAATTTATTGAAGCATCATCGTTATGACGATCGTATGCAGATGACTGAACTTTCCAATAAAGAAATCATTCAATATGCCATGAAACTCAAACAGGTTGAATTGATTGAGCATGATAATGAACGTTGGGTAAAAGTCAGTGATATACAGGTCGGCTTACTCAAATATTTTAGTAATAACATCCTACACACCTTTATTCTGCCTGCTTTGATCGCAAAAGTATTTAAACAGCACACTGAAGAACAGATATTTAAAATTGAAAAATCTACATTATGCTCACAAGTGATTGAACAATATCCGTTAATCCATAAAGCATTTTTCTTAAAATGGGATGAAACTGAAGTTGATGCTCAAATTGAATGTATTCTTGATTATTTCAGCGCTGAAAAACTGATTGATATTAATGCAGATCAAATCATCAGCATTTCAAATGCAGATCCTAAAATTCGCCTACTTTCTGCTCTTGCACATTTATATGATGTAAATGTGGTGAAAGAGCCTGAAGAAGATTCAAAGGATAAATAACTGCATTGTAACTTGAATAAATCTATACTGGGATTAAATCGAAACCAATCGTTTTGATAAAATACCCAGTATAGATATTAGAATTAGACACAGTGAAGATCATTAAAATTCGATGATAAAAGTTTTATTTCCCTATCGAATGCTTTAACCCAATAAAGCCATAGTAATTCAGCACTTGTGCAAAACTTTTTACTAAAGCAAAACCAGCCTGTTTGTACAAATCAATGATCTCGTCTTGACGAATTAATGCAAAATCTTGAGTGATACGATCTGCCATAAGCTCTACTTGCTTTTCATGTAATCCTGAATCCAATGTCAAAATTTTTAGACTGTCTAACTGTTGCACATTTTCAAATTGAGTAAGCTCTACACTTAAACATAAGCCTGTACTGCTTAGGCTATTTGCAATATCTGTAAAGAATTGAGCTTTTGCCTCAACAGGAACAAAATGTGAAACCAAAATCGCCAATGCAGCATCAAAAGTTGTGTCAATATTCTGCAATATAGAGGTATCACCTACGATACATTCAATTTGTGATGAAAGCCCTAAACCATCAATATGTTGTTTGGCTTTATCAATCATGTTGGGCGCAGGATCAATTGCTGTAAAATTCCATTGCGGAAATTGCTCTGCCAAATACTGCAACTCATATCCTGTACCGCATCCAACCACCAGAATATTTGCCTGTAAAGGAAGATACGTTTTGAGCAAAGCATGGACTTGTAAGTGGATCAGCTCATAACCTGGAATTAACTTACGGATATGCTCATCATAACTTTCAACAACCATTGGATGATTAAAGTCCTTTGCCATGATTTGTTCCTTTGATTGAATTTTAAAAAATGGTTGATAAAAGAATGATTAGGAATCTGATGCTAAACTATGTTTAACTTTAACGGCTTGCAGACAAAAATCAGCAATTTGTTTAACAAAATATTCTTTATAGGTTTTATCAAAACGCTTGGTTTTCGCAATACTAAGTGGTTCAATCACTACAAATGTCATTGCACCTACAACACACAAGGCTGTGGTATTCAAATCTTCAAAAATAAACTCACCTGAGTGTCGCCCCTCAGTTAAAATTTTAATAATACTTTCTTTAATCAATTGTTTGCTTTGAAAGCGTTCTAGCTCGAATTGTGGATCGACAGGTTCAAATAACAGTGAATAAGAAAGTCGTGGACTATTCATTGCTCTTTTGACAAATGTGGTTACTGCCCTATCTAATTTTTCAACAGCAGTTAATTCTGTATGGGCAATATCATTCAAAATATTCACTTCAATATGAATGGCAGCATTTAAAACTTCGATTAACACCTGATTTTTATTTTCAAAATAACGGTAAACTAATCCACTTGATACACCAGCTCGATCTGCAATCGCTTGAATTTGAGCATCTTTAAATCCTCCTTGTGCCACCAGTTCACGAGCTGACAATAAAATCATCTCGCGATTCTGCTGCATTTTTTCTTCCATCACAGAGGATCTTTTATAATTCATAGCAATCTGTAAATCCCATTCAGGCTGAGGTCATTCAAGTTAAATATTAATAAATTTTAAATCAATAAGCTATCAAACTCAGTAATTTCATACTCATATATAAACTTAACCAATGTATTTTTATCATTGATTGAATATTCATTTTAGTCAACTACGAGCAGAAGCCCAGTCAGTTTTAAACTTTGATTAAACACCTAATGCCACATCGAACAATTTATCTTAAACGCATAACATTCTAACTTTGTCCGTTAATCCCCCCTTTATTTGGTCACTCATCCCCTTTTTTCAATTGAACAAAAATGCTTCACTTATTTAAATAAAGTATTTAAATAAACCAGCGAAACTAGTGACTTAAGTTAGGTCATCTGTGGCCATTTTATTTGAATTCTAGAACCGAAATAACAAAAAATATTCAAGGAAAGAACAGCATGAATAAACAACCCCTCATTCTCAGTATGCTCACATTATTTTCGACAGGCTATGCTCAGGCAGCTGCGTTGGATCAATCTGGACAATCAATACTGGCATTTCTTGAAGATAAAAATTATTTTGAAGCCAGTATTTCCGCAGTTGACCCAGATGTATCTGGTACAGTCCGCAACCGTGCAGATTTAGTCAATCCAGATAGTCATGACCTCAGCACAGGTGATATGGCACAATCCTTTCAATACTATAATGCAGCACTTAAACTTCAGATTGCACCCAAAGTTTCTTTCGGTGTAATTTACGATCAACCTTATGGCGCTGATATTGAATATCCTTTACGAAGTAATAATACTTTTTCTGATACCGAAATCAGTATGAAAGCCACTTCAGCCAAAGTAGATACACAAAATATTACGATGCTATTCGGTTTTCAGCCTAATGCACATTTTAACTTTTACGGTGGTGGCGTTTATCAAACTGTGAAAGGCTCTGTAGCTCTACGTGGTAACTCCATGAGTCTATTTAATGGATATGATGCAAAATTCAAACAAGACAGTGCTGTAGGCTGGTTAGCAGGTGCAGCTTTTCAAATACCTGATATTGCACTAAAAGCCGCAGTAACATACCGCTCAAAAATTAAACATAAAATTGATGCACAAGAAACCATTTTTGGTCAGGCATTGGCTGTTACTGCCGATAAAGATACCGAAATCAATACACCTCAATCTGTCAATGTCGACCTGCAAACAGGTGTATATAAAGACACGATAGCCTACTTAAATGCCCGTTGGGTCAACTGGAAAGATTTTAAAATTCGCCCTACTCAATTCGGTGCATTAACCGAGCTTGCAACAGCCGAGTTAAGTCAAGGACTGTATTCAGGAGGATTTAACCTCGATGATTATCAAAAGGATCAATATAATTTAACGCTTGGACTAGGACATCAGTTTACTGATAAATGGGCAGCTTCGGCCGATGTTTCATGGGATTCTGGAACAGGAAATCCAGCTTCAGTCTTAAATCCAACCAAAGGTAGCTGGGGATTGGGTTTAGGTATTCAATATAATCCAAGTGCAGACTATTTTATTGCTGGAGGGATTAAATATCTATGGATTGGAGATGCAACAGCACAAGATGGTACTTATTATATTCCTGTTCCTGGTGCTTCAGAGATTGCTCAACAAGGTGACTATCGTAACAACAATGCGATAGGTTATGGTTTAAAAATCGGTTACCGTTTCTAAAGACAAAACCGAAATTTGGTTAAATTTATTTTTTAGCGTAGACTTCATTCTGGCCTATATATTTGAAGAATGAAGTCTTTTTTATGTTTACCCATAAAAATTCATTTCATCGTCATTTATATTGGTTATAAAACTTTAAGTTAAATACCAATAAATCAGATACAAATCTATTTTAAAATTAAGGGTAAAGGATATGAAATTATTACGTTTGATTCCAATTCTGGCTTTAGGTACATTGCTCACTGCATGTGGCGGTATGCCAAAGGAATGCCAAGAGTCTTGGGAAAAAATGGAAGACTTTGCAAAACAAAGTGGAATTCCTGAAGATGCACTCAAAGAACAGAAAAAAGCTTTTGAAGATGAAATTAAAAAACTGTCAAAAGAAGATGCTATACAGGCTTGTAAAGCTCAATCTTCAATTTTAGGTATGGTTAAATAATAAATTTCCAGCATAAGCTATAAAAATGGGGATATTGCATCAATATACCCATTTGAATTGAGGATCATTAATTTTTTTAATGACCACATTGAGACGATTCTTGATAGACGAATATTGGTCCTAAGTCATAAACTTGATCATTTCTTTTCGCCTGTGGAATAAATGCACTTGAGATTGTTCCATCTAAATACAAAGCCTGATCAATACCGAGCTGAGATTTAAATATATCTGCAAATTCAAAAAAATTGATTCTTCCACGACTCATCACTAAATACAGCTGGTTATTTTTAATTCCCACACCGTTTCTCACTTTTAACGAATCTGAACTTTTTAAAAAATCAGGATTAATTTGTCCATTGACCACTAACATTGGTCCAGATTGTGTCGCATAACGGGCATTGAAGTTTAATTTACGATACTGAGCTGTAGTTTTAATGATTGCTTGTTGGTTATTCCATGCAACCACAACATTGGGTTGCATGAAAAAATTACCGAATTTATTTTTTTCCTGATTTAACTCGACCTGTTGTTTACCTTGCTCAATATAAAGCCCAACTGGTGTAAAATTCGCATGATACATACCTGCATTCATTGCAAAGCTGATGGGACATTTTCTTTGTGCTTTCTGTATCGCTGCAAACTTTTTATAGGGTTGCCCCTGTTGATCGTTGAGAAATAATTTTAGCTTAGCCAAATCATCAATCCGAATCACATCGGCGATCACTTTTTTATCTTTAGTGATTTTGATGTAGGTGGTATCTGCCTGTACCTGAAATGACAAAACCGTTAATCCCATACTGGTCATCAGTGTACATAGCCAAGATCTAAAATTCATCACTTCACTCCGCGATTATTTCTTGAGTATTTGATTTAATAATGCAGCATATTTAGCATTATAGATGCAATTTTTTACTTAATTATCACTTTCAGGGCTATCAAATTCATTAAGCATCGCTATAATCATTCTATCCTTTCAATTAAATACATCTGTACAATTTATTTGAACTGAGTGAAATATGCAGACAAAACAGATCATCAAATACCCAATAGGTGCGCATTTAATCGTCAAAAATTTTGGCTATAGTCATCATGGCATTTATGCGGGAAGAGGTCGTGTTATTCACTATTCAGGTTTTGCACATTTTTTTAAAAAACGCCCGATAGAAATCACTTCGCTCGAAAAGTTTTCACATGGTAAAACCATTCGTATACGGCTTTATGATCAACCTAAATTTTCAGGTCGTCATGTCGTACGTCGAATGCGTTCACGTATGCACGAAAACAGCTATCATTTAATTATCAATAATTGTGAACATCTTTGTAGTTGGGCAATCACAGGGGTAGAAAGTAGCCCACAAGTAGTTAAAATGATGAATCGTTTAACCACAATTGGTTATATTAGTTCGATCATGACCTATATGAATGGGTTATTCTTAACCGTAGCGACCACATGCTTTGCTTTGGTGTTATACATAAAAATGAAACTCAGGGCTCAATCAAAACTTAAACTTCCTGCTTACCTTTCGATGAAAGATCAACACACCAAGAAGTAAAAAGTTTCGGGGGCTATATGTTCACATAATGAACCTTGTTTAGCACCCATTTCAAACGAAGCTGAATGCTAAATCATTGGATACGATTGACTCAATTTTTAAAATGGGGGAAATTTATCCTCCACCAGATTAAGCATTAAACCATGCTCTAAATAGGCCTTTAAACCATCCAGTACTGTGGTAAAGCCACCAGTCGCATCAATTATAAATTTAGTCAATTCAGAGCCTTGTAATGGTATGTCATAATTTCGAATGGTGACATAAGTTTGCTCAGTACTGACTTCATCAAAAATAAAATCCACAGATGTTTTTGGATCTTCACCCCAAGCAATTTGAATCAATTTATTTTCAAGAATATTAAAAACCATGACCTTTGATTTTACTTGATATTTATCCCACCCCCACTGCACAATCTTTCCTTCTTTTAGTGGTCCAGTGGAACTGCTAAACCAAAACTTAGTGGTTATTTCTGGGTCAATAAAAGCATTAAAAACCTCAGTTACAGGTTTACGAATTAACATTTGTGTTTCAATGGTTGGATTCATTCTTATGACTCTATTTAATTTATAGGAATAACAATTGGATCAACAAGATGATACTGATAGCACAACTCCGTATGAATCAGTATCAGGTTTTTGTTAATCAATTTAAAAGCTTAGTTTTGAATAAATGAAGATTCAACTAAAGCTTGGTAGCGTTCGGAGAATTGACCATTCCAATATGGATAATAAGGATAAGGTGGAAATACTGCACTGATTTGATTTAGGCACGCTAGCTGTGCTTGTGTCAGTATGACGTCTTTGGCAATAAGATTATCTTGTAGTTGCTGCTGATTTCGAGCACCAATCAATACAGTAGAAACGGTAGGTCGATTAAGTAACCATTTCAGTGCAATTTGTGCAACTGAATAACCTGTATCTAATGATAATTCTTTCAAAGTATCAATAACCTTATAGAGATATTGATCATTTACTGGTGGTGCAAACTGCGCTGTTGCATGTAAACGACTTTGAGTTGGGATGGGATGCTCTCGATCAAACTTTCCTGTCAAACGTCCCCACCCCAATGGACTCCAAACCACAGCACCAATGTGCTGATCATGATTTAAAGGCATTAACTCCCACTCATAGTCACGTCCAATGAGTGAATAATAAACTTGATGAGCGACCATTTTTTCATAACCATAACGTTCAGCAATTGACTGCGCCTTCATCAATTGCCAACCTGAGAAGTTTGATGCGCCGATATAACGCACTTTTCCACTACGAACTAGCTCATCTAAGGTTTTCATCAATTGTTCTACACAAGTAAAACTATCAAACTGATGTAACTGTAATACATCAATATAATCGGTATTTAAACGTTTTAAAGATTGCTCAACGGCACGTATTAAATAATCACGGCTAAAACCAACTTGATTCACCTGTGGATCATTACGTATACCCACTTTGGTTGAAATAATCACATCATGTCGATACGGCGCTATTGCAGTTCCAAGTATTTTTTCCGACTCACCTTCTGAATAGACATCAGCAGTATCGAAAAAATTGATGCCTGCATCTACACAAGATGCAATCATTTGGTTGGCTTCATTTTGTTCAGTATTTCCCCATGCTGAAAATAAAGGTCCTTTTCCACCAAAGGTTCCAGCTCCAAAACCAAGTTCTGACACCTTTAAACCTGAATGCCCTAAAAAATTATATTTCATGCTGTTCTATCCAAATCAATAATGAGAATAAGCACAAAATAACTATTTTCATTGATTTAAAAAATCAGGATAATCAAAAAATACTTTTTCGATTTTATGGAAAATGAATACTGAAGATTTTCAATTCTTTCTTCGTGTTGCTGAACTTGGCTCGATCAGCCAAGCTGCAAAACAAGCCAATATCGCAGTATCCGTTGCAAGTCAACGTATTCAACGATTAGAAAATCAATTATCGCTTAGGCTATTTTATCGCACTACCCTACCCGTAAAATTACGGCTCACAGAAGAAGCCCTGACCCTGATTGAACAGGGTCAGCCATTGTTAGCAAGTTTCCAAGCCTTAACTGAAAATCTAAAAAAACAAGATCAAAAACTTTCAGGAAATATCAATATCACCGCTTCTGCTAGCTTTGGTGTGCATGTATTGGTCAAAGTTATTGCTGATTTTTTAAAGCTGCATCCTGAATTGTCGATGAATTTAGATTTAAATGACCAAAATGTAGACTTGATTGCTCAAGGAATGGATATTGCCATTCGAATTGGAAAGCTACAAAATTCATCATTGATTGCCAAACCCTTATGTATAAATAAACGTTTACTTTGTGCAGCGCCAGAATATTTACAGCAATTTGGCACTCCGCATCAGATCGAAGATTTAGCACTGCACCGATGTATTGTTCAACGCCATCAAAAAGGTGTGAGCCATACTTGGAATTTTATTCATCCAGAAAAATCTGAACAATTATTGAGTGTCCATGTGCAAGGACACTTTATTACCAACGCTGGAGAAGGTGTGCGTCAAGCTGCTCTATCAGGGTTAGGCATATCGAATCATTCCTATTGGCATGTTCATGATGACTTGAGTGCAGGCAGATTAGTGCAAATCCTACCTGAATTTATCGTTGAACCAACGGCGATTTATGCTGTAGTTCCTGATCGAAAACTCATGCCAAACAAAGTCAAAGTTTTGATTGAATATCTGCAAGATTATTTTAAAAACTTTAATAAATAATTGATTTAACGATGTTAAATTTAACTTATACCAATCAATATAACGAACTCAACCTGAATCTTATATAAATTTTTTGATGTCCGTAAACGTTCTTCACAACTGTTTGAAGCAATATTTCTTTTATAAAATATCCTTCCTACAAATTGTTGAATACTTCGCTGATAGCTGACGGGTTTTACCTTGAGCAACGCTGTCGCTGTGCATAATGGTTTGCACTTACGGAGCTTTGCTGCTCACGCTACAACAAAGAATAGGGTTATTCCAAATGACAAATATAATCGACAACTTCTGTGGATTGCATATTAAAACGGCTATTTGCTGGAACAGTAAAAAATTCACCTGGATGATACACCTCAGTTTCTTCACTCTGATCTCTTTTTATAAAACATTTTCCAGAAATAATTTCGATTTTTTCGCTGACATGTGTTTCAAAAGTTAAAGGTTTGTCTGTGGGTAAAATCACCCCTAATGTTTTTTTTAACCATCTTGGCATTCAATTACATAGCTAATCGAACGTCCTTTATAATGGATATTGGGTTTAATACGCACCGTAACTGCATCAAATTGAGAAGACATTGGCTGACCCTGATTATTATTTGTACGTTTAATATATCGCTTTTATATCCCTCAGCTCAATCAATTTTATTGAACATAAAAAACCTAGCCGAAGCTAGGTTTCTTACTATTATTAAATTATTTAACCTGAGTTCGATATAAAAATCTTGATGAAATATGATACTTGGAAACGTCATCCGCAACTGTTTGAGGCAGGACTACTTCTATAAAGTATTGTTTCTGTGACTGATTAAACATGTTGCTGGTGGTTGACGAGTTTTGCGGGTGACAATGGTTTTGCCTACTTTTCCCGAAAGAAAAGTAGGGCTAGCCGCAGGCTGATCCTGAAATTGGGTGAAAACGCAGCAAGACTCCGCCGAGACTTATTTTTTTTCAATGAGTTGAAGATGTGGTTGCATCCAACTCACGCTATTTACCTGGCTTAAAGCTGTCTTTCAAATCCAGAATACGGTTAAACACAGGTTTTTCAGTCGTATGATCAAATTGATCTGCAACAAAATAACCTTCTCGTTCAAACTGAAAACGATCTTCTGGTTTTGCTTGAGCCAAAGCAGGTTCAACCACTGCTTGTACGATTTTTAAAGATTCAGGATTTAAAAACTTCAAGAAATCATCATCAGCATCAGGCGCAGCTTCTGTAAATAAACGATCATAAATACGCACTTCGGCAGGAATCCCTTGAGTTGCAGAGACCCAATGAATAACTCCTTTTACTTTACGACCTTCTGGATTTTTACCTAAAGTTTCAGGATCAATTGAACATTTCAGTTCAATAACTTCACCATTTTCATCTTTAATCACTTCGTCACATTTGATCACATAGGCATGACGTAAACGAACTTCACCATCTGGAACCAAACGTTTAAAGCCTTTTGGTGGCACTTCTTCAAAATCTTTACGATCAATATAGATTTCAGTGCTTAAAGGAATAATACGATCACCCATATCAACATTTGGATGGCGTGCATGTTTAAGTTGCATATCCGCTGTTAGATTGGTTAAAGTCACCTTCAATGGATTTAATACAGCCATACCACGCGCTGCTGTATTTTCAAGCGACTGACGAATACAGAATTCCAGCATTGCCACATCAACGATACCATCCGTTTTAGACACACCAACACGCTTACAGAAATCACGTAAACCTTCAGGTGTAAATCCACGGCGACGCATCCCCACAACAGTTGGCATACGTGGATCATCCCAACCATTTACATAATGACCTTCAACCAATTTACGTAGTTTACGCTTAGAAGTAATGGTGTAATCAATATTCAAACGGCTAGATTCGTATTGACGTGGCACAGCCTTAGAGTGAACTTTTTCAACAATCCAATCATAAAATGGACGATGATCTTGGAATTCCAATGTACATAAAGAGTGTGTAATGCCTTCTATTGCATCTGACAATGGATGCGCATAGTCATACATTGGATACATTTTCCATTTATCACCCGTTTGATGATGCTCTGAATGAAGTACACGATATAAAATTGGATCACGCATATGAACATTTGGATATGTCATATCAATTTTGGCACGCAATACAGCTTCACCTTCGGCAAAACCGCCATTATTCATTTTTTCAAAACGAGCAAGGTTTTCTTCGACAGATGTATCACGATAAGGCGAGTTTTTACCTGGTTCAACAAAGTTACCACGATTAATTCTAATTTCTTCAGGGCTTTGCAAATCTACATAAGCATCACCTTGTAGAATAAGCTGTACTGCCCAAGCATGTAATTGATCGAAATAGCTTGAAGCATAACGTGGCTCACCGTTCCACTCAAAGCCTAACCATTTCACATCATTGGCGATGCCATCTACATATTCTTGTTCTTCTGCATCTGGATTAGTATCATCAAAACGCAGATTACATAAACCTTGGTATTCTTCTGCAATGCCAAAATTCAAGCAAATCGCTTTAACATGACCAATATGCAAATAACCATTTGGCTCAGGTGGAAAACGTGTCACGACTTGCTGTGTACGCCCTGCTGACAAATCATCAGTAATCACTTGACGTACGAAATCTAAGCCCGGTTGTTGTTCTTGCTGCGCATTATCGACAGGGCTGGCATTATTTGTCGGGCTTTTCGGCAGTTCTGAAACAACATCATTTGGCTTCATAGTTGATAAATCACTTCTAAAAGTTAAAATTGAATATAGAAAATGCGATTTTATCCTTTTTAACAAAAGAATTTCACATTTTTACTTGCTATGTAGTTTACAGTTTGCTTATGCTTCTCTCAACCAAAAACCCATGACATTTTTCGTCATGATTAGGAGATTATAGAATGAGTTTTCCTCAAGTCGAATTAAACACCAACAAAGGACGCATTGTTCTTGAACTTAACTCTGAAAAAGCACCGAAAACTGTTGCTAACTTTTTAGAATATGTTCGTGATGGTTTTTATGATGGCGTAATCTTCCATCGTGTTATTGACGGTTTTATGATCCAAGGCGGTGGCATGGATGAAAACTTCAAAGAAAAAACCACGCGTGATTCAATTGAAAACGAAGCTGACAACGGTTTGAGTAATGACGAAGGTACGATTGCAATGGCACGTACACAAGCGCCTCACTCTGCTTCAGCACAATTCTTTATCAACGTAAAAAATAACTCATTCTTGAACCATACAGGTAAAACTGCTCAAGGTTGGGGTTACGCAGTATTTGGTAAAGTAACTGAAGGTTTAGATATCGTTGAAGCGATTAAAGGTGTTCGTACAGGCAACCGTGGTTACCACGCTGACGTTCCACTTGAAAACGTCGTTATCGAATCTGCAAAAATTATTTCTGAATAAAGTATAAATCCTTCTCGGAGCCTTTTTTCAGGATGCCTTGTATCCTTTTTTAAATCAGGCTCAAACGATTAGGATGATGAAATAGGAAAATACGTGACCTATCTGTTTATCGCTGATTTACATTTGTCACCAGAACACCCTCGACTGGTTCGAGGGTTTTTTGATTTATTGGAACATTATAAATCTCAAAAGACTCAATTATTTATTTTGGGAGATTGGTTTAATGCTTGGATTGGGGATGACTATACTGCGCCTTGGCTAGATGAAGTTGTTAAACATTTACAACAGTTTAATCAAGCAGGTAATCAAATTTATTTTCAAGTCGGCAATCGTGATTTTGCTTTAGGGCAAGCATTTCTTGACCAATTCAATGGCAAACTCCTGCCTGATATTTACACACTGACAATAGCGCAAACTCATTTTCGCCTAGAACATGGCGATGCCTTATGTACTGATGATGTTTCTTATCAACGGTTCAAAAAAATTATTCGAAATCCAATTTTGCTAGGGCTTTTAAAAAAGACCCCACTTTCCTTTAGACAAAATCTTGCAAATGGTTTTCGTAAAAAAAGCCGTCAGTCACAGCAAAATAAATCCTATCAAATTATGGATGTTAATTCACAAGCTGTAGATCAAGCTTTAGAAAATGCCGATATTTTAATTCATGGACATACTCATCGTCCTGCTATTCACGATGTAAAACAAAAAGTACGTATTGTTCTTGGTGATTGGCGAGAAAAAACCTCTGAAGCCATGATACTAGAAATCAATGAAAATGCAGAATGGCATTTTATTCAATGGGTTATTCAAGCATAACTCAACAAAACTCAGAACCCTAAATGAATTGATTTTTCTCGACATCTACAAACTAGATTGTAATCTTCATCTTGCAATGGTGGAAATCTGTTTCTTTGGCTGAGTTAAATTGAATATCTATAATTTCTTGGCATGTGCCATACAAACTATATATGATCTGTTAGTGTATTTTTGCAGTTATGACCTTTAAAAAATTATATTTATGAAATGATAATGGTTCAAAAATAAATAGGACTTAACACCATTTAGAAAGCATCTCAAAACTTCATTTTCAAGCATTCTTCTAGTTACAAGAATATAAATCAGATTGAAGTATCTAAAGATGGAAAATTATAGTTAAAATTTATACAATTATTTCAATTCGCTGATGATTTTCATGTTTATTTACGATTTTAACATTCAATTTTAGGCGTTTTAGCATAGAATATATCGAAAATTTACGATATATGAGATACATTCATGGATCTACTCACAGTAGCTAAAACACGTTATACCACCAAGGCTTATGACGCTACTAAGAAAATACCTCAAGCACAATTTGAGCGTTTAGTTGAAATCCTACGTTTAACACCATCTTCAATTAATATTCAACCGTGGCATTTCTTTATTGCAGAACATGATCTGGCAAAACAGCGTATTGCAAAAGCTCTTATTGGTAAATATGCCTATAATGCACCAAAAGTATTAGATTCATCACATACCATTTTATTTTGTACCAAAGCAGATATAAGCGAGCAACATCTGGCAGATTTGTTACAACAAGATGATCTTAGTGGGCGCTTTAAAGATGAAAAAGCCAAGCAAGGACAAAAAGAAAGCCGTTCAGGCTATGTTTCTTATTATCGAAATGAAAAAGGAGACATTCAACGTTGGGCTGAAAACCAAACCTTTATTGCACTTGGGCAAATGCTTTTAGCAGCCGGAATTGAAAGTATAGATGCGACACCGATTGGTGGTTTTGATGAAGAAATTTTGACTGAAGAATTGGGTTTAACTGAAAAAAGCTTAATTCCATCAGTCATTATGACACTGGGTTACCGCAGCGATGTAGATTTCAACGCCAGATTACCTAAGTCTCGTTTAGCGCAAGAAGATGTGATTACTCGATTTTAAAATACAACCTAAAGATTTGCAAAGAACGGCTTATATCCGCTCCTTGCAATTAAACACATTGACGCTTTGTTATATTTTATAAAGCTAATCTTTTATAAAGGATGTGAATTGGCAATTTCTTGGCTGATCATAACTGCAGTTGCAGCTGATAAAGTCCAACCCAAATGCCCATGTCCAGTGTTATAGAATACACGTTCACGTTTACCTCGTTTTACTACAGGCATCATATTTGGCATCATTGGACGTAACCCTGCCCAAGGCACGCAATGCTCTGTCGATATATCAAAGTTTTTATTGACCCAATCCTTTAAAGGCTGGATACGATCAGAACGAATATCACGGTTATAACCATTAAACTCTGCTGTCCCAGCAATACGCAAACGATTTGCTCCCAATCGCGAAGTCACAATTTTTGCACTTTCATCGAGCAAGCTGACCCAAGGTGCACCATTGATACTTTGTTCATCATCAAGCTGTACAGTGATTGAATAACCTTTTACAGGATAAACATTCACACGATCACCAAGTTGGTTGGCTAATTGATAACTGCCGACTCCGCCACAGATCACCACTGCATCAGCACTCAGTTGTTCTATAGCAACTGAATGACCTTCCATATTTTCAACACTTGGATGGTATTGAATATTAACGCCATTTGCAGTGTGCTCAACATTCACGACTTCCATGCCAAATAAATATTTTACCCCATATTTTTCAGTGGCTTTAGCGAGACCTGTCGTAAACTTATGAATATCACCTGTTGCATCACCTGGACAATAAAAACCACCGTAATATTTGCCAGTTAAGCTTGGTTCAATGGTTTTAATTTCTGCATTTGTCACTGCATGACGCTCTAAACCACCTTTACACAACAGTGCATTGACACTGGTTGCCACTTTATAATCATACTCAGAATGATAGAAGTGCAAAATCCCACGTTTTTCTAGGTCGAAATCAATGCCTTCTTGCTCAGCAATATTGAAAAGTCTTTGACGTGCTAACAGTGCCATTCTGACCGTGTCTTGAGTATTGGCTTCATAGTGCTTGATATTGCCTAAAAACTCAACCAGCCAAGCATATTTATGCAAATCAAATGCTGGATTGAGCAATAATGGGGCATCTTTTTTTGCCATCCATTTAATGCCTTTGAGTACCGTAGACTTTTGATTCCATACTTCTGCATTACACGCAGATAGTTGTCCGCCATTGGCAAATGAGGTTTCCATAGCAGGAAATAAATGTTTATCAATAACAGTTACTTGATAACCTAATTGAGCAAGTTCGTAGGCAGAGGTTACACCTGTAATACCCGAACCAATAACGACAACATGACACATACGCACACTCCTTTGAAATGCGATTCTTTTCATTACATTGTCAATGTATGCCCCATCTGTCATGTGTACCTGAGAGCTTCGATAAAGACCTAAACTATTTAGGTTTTACCTTCCCCTTCGGTGAGCCATTTCTTTTTTATTTTCAATAGAATGACTTCTCTCCAGAGGTTTTACAATAACTACAGTCCTTTTGCCTGAGAGTTTCCGGGGTCGTTGCTCCTTCGGCGAGTCTACAAGAGACTTCTCTCCTGCAGTTATCTTTCCTTTTATATAGCAATGTATATGCCATTTTGAATAAAATAGATACACTTTTGCGGTAATGAATAGTAAAAATTATTCTGATTTACCAAAATCAGCTAAAAACTGTTGTTTATCTTCCTCAGTCAAAAATCTTAAAATATAGGCTTGAATGCTATTTTGTTCTAATTGTGCAGCTTGCTCAATTTGGGTTAATGCCACATCGAGTTCAGCCATATTTTCAGCATATAAGTGCTCCAACCAAATGGCTTCATCAATATCTTGCTCAGTTAGAATCAACGCAACACCACTTTCGGAAACCAATGCTTCACTGAGTTCTACACTCATATTGCATTGTGTATAAGTCTCACCTGCCCACGAGTTGACCAACAATTGTATATGTGACGCATCCAATTTTAACTCTACGTATAAATCAGTCGCGGAAAAATACATTATTCTTTCAAATTCTGATTCATAGGCATAAGCTGAAAAATTATCTAATAAATGTTGAATCTGATGATTCTGAGTATTTGCGATTACAGCAATACCATCTACAGCAAAACGTAAAACTTTTAACGCATTCATTTTCTACTCGATAATCTTGACTAGATTTGTTGATTAGATTTGTTGATTACATCTGATCTTTCCACTTTACCCATTATCGGACTATAAAGTCGATCAACCGTAATCTGAAATTTAATCCTTAGATTGTATTTAACAGTTCATTTAACTTTTGGATATGCTCCCTATCATCAAGATGTTGTTGCAAATTACGTATACTATGATTTTGTTGATTACACACCCCAACTGATTCATCCAGATAAAAATCATCCTGAATGGTCAAGCCATTCACTACACAGCTTGCAATATAATCTTCATGGCCTTGAAAAGATTTTATATTCGATAAACATTGAGCAATCAGTTCTGTGACAACCTTTGACTGATTCTGTTCAACAGCAAGCATCGGCAGCAACAATAAGAAATCTAAATCCGTTAATTGCAAGCGTTGCAACTCTTTAAAACTAAAAAACCATGCCTCAAAATGCCTGCCAATATTGCCGATATACAGATCATTGAGATAATAGTTCATCTCTTCATGAGTAAACTGAATATCAATATAGAGATTAGGAGTGATCACCAAATGGTAATTTCTCCCCTGTAAATTCAAATGTGTTGGCAAAAAAGATTCAGTCCATTCACTGATTTGCGTGCTATACAAATCCAAGCCTGTTATCTCATCGCTTCGTCTAAATTCAGTTCTTTTTGTTCATCAAAGCCACGCATAGTACGTATAAACCAGTGCCAAAAGTGTGCTTGATCGAAAGATATTTCACTTGCCAATATATTTTGATTTATCAATGTCGAGTCACCCATAATGTATGCTGGTGATTGATCCATGCAGTGAATTCATCTGACTTTCAGATGTTACAAAGCGCAAAACAATAAATTTAAGCATTGACACCTTCATACCTAAACACGTTCAAATCATCGTACTCAATTTGTGGTGTTGTTCCTGAAATAATATCGGAGAGTAGTTTTGCTGAACCGCAAGACATGGTCCAACCCAATGTGCCATGTCCAGTATTGGTATATAAGTTTTGATACTTGGTTTTACCAACAATTGGTGTGCCATCAGGAGTTGCTGGTCTTAGACCCGTCCAAAAATGAGCATCGCTAATATCACTGGCATTTGGAAACAATTGCTGGAGTACCATCAGCAAGGTATCTTCACGACTTGATTTTAAAGAACGATCAAAACCATTAATTTCAGCCATTCCTCCAACTCGAATACGGTCATCAAAACGTGTTAAAGCAATTTTATAAGATTCATCTAAGATCGTGGAGATCGGTGATAGTGTTGGATCAATAATTTTTGTGGTGATCGAATAGCCTTTTAATGGATATACAGGTGCATCAATATTGAGTTGTTTTAACATCTCATGACTATAACTTCCCAAGGCCATTACATAGACATCACCTTTCAATGTGCTGCCATCTTTAAGCTTAATGGCTGTAATTCGATCTGAATCTTTTTCAATTGTTTCGATCACGGTATTAAAAAGAAAATTTACACCTTGCTGTGCAGCGAGTTCTGCTAATTCTGTGGTAAATTTTTGGCAATCCCCTGTTTGATCATTGGGCAAGCGCAAACCACCAACAAAATCAACAGTCGCATGTGCCAATGCAGGCTCTGCTTTAATGACACCTGCTTTGTCCAACAACTCAAATGGCACACCTTCATGCTTTAAAACTTCGGTATCTTTGCCTGCAACATCTAATTGTTGCTGTTTACGAAACAGTTGCAATGTCCCAAGTTGACGCTCATCAAAATGAATTTGGGTTTCTGCACGCAATTCATCTAAGCAATCACGGCTATACTCTGAAATTCTCACCATCCTTTCTTTATTGATTTGATAGCGATTGATATTGCATTCAGCCAACATTTGTACCATCCATTGGTATTGGTACATATCACCAGTTAATTTAATGGCGAGCGGCGAATGTGGTTGAAACATCCATTTAAATGCTTTCAATGGAATACCGGGAGCAGCCCAAGGTGATGCATAGCCTGGTGAAACTTGCCCAGCATTCGCAAAACTTGTTTCAAGTGCTACATTCGGTTGACGGTCAATTACAGTGACCTCATGACCTGCTTGTTTGAGATAATATGCCGATGTTGTACCAATAACACCTGCGCCCATGATGATGATATGCATACTGAACCGACCTTATACGAATTTATCGTCTTATAATAAAAAGTTATCTATTTTGATCTGAATTTTTGCCACTCTTTTAATGTAGCACTTAGAAAGAATTTGGCAACACAGATTCCGTATGGAACTGTCACTATGGTTTATACTGCTGAATTGTTTAGTTTTTTGTCTTAAAATAATCATTTTTTTCGTAGAATATATAACAAGGTATATCGCTTTCAGCAAATAGTATTGTGATAGAAGCCTTGCTCAGCTCAGAAAGCACGAATATTCACTGATAATGATTATAGAATATATTTTATCCCTTTACGCTTCTTATACATTCCTGAATTAAATCGCATACATATAGCGCTAATCTGCTGAAAAACTCACTTTGAATGGATCATCTGTATAAATATTCAGCCAGTCTAACGATAAAGTAGACAATTATGACTGATTATATCGCTTCATAAAAAAAGCCCCCTTCATCAATAAAGAGTCAGAGCGCTTTTTCATCATCAGCTTAAGGATAAAATCATCGATGGGTATGAATAGACATCACAATTCCAAAACTTGCTAACAATGCAATCACGGCAGAACCGCCATAACTCATTAAAGGTAAAGGATCACCTGTTACAGGCAAAATGCCACTTACCATGCCAGAGTTGACAAAAACATAGAAGAATAAGGATAAACCAATGGTTCCAGCCAACAGACGTCCATAATTATGGAAGCTATTTAAGCTAATGATCATGCATCTAAAAATCATCGCGGTATACAAGGCAAATAAGAAAAATACCCCAATAAATCCAAACTCTTCAGCATATGTCGACATGATAAAATCGGTATGGTGTTCGGGTAAGTAACCTAATTGAGATTGTGTCCCTTCTAAGAATCCTCGTCCTGTCATTCCACCTGAACCAATTGCAATTTTAGACTGAATAATATTCCAACCAGCTCCCAGTGCATCGGACTCAGGATCAAACAAAGTCATAATTCGTTTCTTTTGGTATGCTTGTAAGACAAATGTCCAGATCAATGGAAAAGCCATTGCTAATGCAGCCAGTGTGCCAATAATTAAAGTCCATGACATGCCACTGAGAAATAAGGCAAAGACACCACCAATCACGATACCAATCGCCAAGTCTGGCTGCAGTAGTGCCAATACAAATGGCACCACCATAATCATTAAAGCCACCACAATATGTCTAAACTTGGGAGGTAAGGGATTTCGTGCAAAATACCAAGCCATCATTAAAGGCATTGCAAATTTCATAAACTCACTAGGCTGCATACTGCCAATACCCGGTAGGGTTAGCCAACGTTTTGCACCTAAACGTACATCACCAATCAGCAAGACCAAAATCAGTAATAGAATGGCAATCAAATAGAACCATGGACTGATCGCTTGATAAACCTTTGGAGGGATTTGGGCGCAAACAAACAATAAAACAAAGCCTACACCAAAGCTTATGGCTTGACGAACCACCATAGTCATGTCTTCTGAAGAAGCACTGTAAACCATCAATAAACCAAGAACAGCATTGATAATTAATAAGCCCAATAACCATGGATCAAGATGCAATTTATCCCATCTCGACATTTTTTGATTAATACTTAAACCATCTCTAACGGACTGACGTAAAAATTTATACTGCGGCGATGGTGTCATGAATGCAAATCTTAAACCTAGCTTAATCTTGCCAAATTATAGAGATAAATATTCAAGGAGAACATCTATCCTTTAAGAATTATTTTTTATTTTCACAATTTTTTAATGCGTTTGTTGCGATTGTAAAATTAATTTTGCCAATTCCAAATCATCTGGATAAGTAATTTTAATATTATCTGAACGCCCCATCACGACTTGGACAGCGTGATTACTATGTTCTAAAGCACTTGCCTCATCTGTGATCAAAACCCCATCGTTAAGCGCTGTTTCTATGGCTGTTTTTAAGCTTAAAAATGTTGATATTTGAGGAGTCTGTGCTTGCCACAATTGATCACGACTCACTGTGTTTGCAATAGTGTGTTGCTGGTCAACACGCTTTAAGGTATCTCTTACTGGGATTGCAAGAATTGCATTGGTATTTAAGTTGATTGCTGTATTAAGTAGATTCACAAGACACTCTTGGGTAACACAAGGACGTGCCGCGTCATGAACAAAAACAAAATCATCAGCTTGTGCAAATTGTTCTAAATAAATGAGAGCGTTGAGTACCGAATCAACACGCTCATGACCACCTAAACAAAAATGACTTAAATGTTGATTTTTTAAAGCCAATGTCTGGGCATAATGATCTTGCTCACCAATTGCAAGTACATAACCAGCAAGTGGCAATTCATTTAAACGGTCGATGGTATGCGCTAGGACTGTTTTATTTTCAATAATTTGATATTGCTTAAGTTCGGTTTTTGAAAAACGACGACCTGAGCCAGCAGCCAGGACAATTGCCCAAATTTTACGGTTGGTCTGGCACAGGTTCGTTATCGTCTTCATTGGTTCTTAAGTCTACATTTGGATCTATATAAATGGGCTTGTAATGGGTACTAATGGTACTCATTTGCACAAAAGTTTCATGTGGCTTTACCAGACCGAGATCTAGACGTGCATGTTCCTCTATGGCTTCGGAACCATTTTTTAAATCATACACTTCAGCAGCAAGGATGCGATTACGTTCTTTTAGTTCAGCATTGACTTCAGCTTGCTGTTCAATTTGCTGTACTAAAGCTTGATGAGGAAAATGACCTCCCTCACCAAACCAAAAGCGATATTGCAATACTGCAACGATTAAAATCGTCAGTATTGCAATCACTTTACTTGAAGTTGTTTTAAAGACTTCTAACATGGGATTTGCGTCTTGAGTAACAGCATTAAATTAAGGTACTAATATACATCAAATATTTCTAACTAAGAACAATAAACTATGCGAAAACTGCAAAACTAGAACAAAATAATTTTTCTATTTTATAAAAGAATGTGTAATTTCTCAATAATTGACTTTTTAATAAAAATTCTAAAAAATTATTCAATTCATTTTAAGTTAGTAATTGAATAATTATGCTTATAGATTGACAACAAACAGATAATGCTGCAAAAATTGCACCGAAACTATTCCACTTTGCTTGAGCTTTAAAAGTTGCTGACATATCCCAGCCATCCAAACTTACGGAGCCATAATTTGGCTGTTCACCTTTTCTTTCTGCTTCTTTTTTTCTAAAACTAATTGCGCTTTTATGATCAACTTTTACAAAGCTTGCATAAAACCAACACCCCGCTGAAACAAAACCAAAGAATATTGCCAAAAAAAATCTGCATGTTAAAACTCACATATATCAATATTACTCATAATAAATTTCTGTCTAATAAACAATATTATTTTAATAAAAATCAACTAATTTTCATTATCAATGAATTAAATTATATAATAACTTACTTAAAGCTATAATCATTTGGATAACGTATAAAAAAGCCATTCATTATATTAAATAAAAGAATGGCTTTTTTAATTTAAATCAATAGAAAAGATTAATTCAGACCTTTGAATTCAGCTTTACCGCGATAAGCTGCATGAGTCAACTCTTCGATACGAAGTAATTGGTTATATTTTGCAACACGGTCAGAACGGCAAAGTGAACCTGTCTTAATTTGACCAGCAGCAGTACCCACAGCCAAGTCCGCAATTGTAGAATCTTCTGTTTCACCAGAACGATGTGAAATAACTGTGCTATAACCATTCGCTTTAGCAAGATAGATCGCATCTAAAGTTTCTGACAATGTACCAATTTGGTTGTATTTGATTAAGATAGAGTTACCAACTTTCTCATCAATACCACGTTGTAAAATCTTAGGATTAGTTACAAACAAATCGTCACCAACCAATTGGATTTTATCACCAAGGATAGAAGTCAAATAGCTCCAACCTTCCCAATCAGACTCATCCAAACCATCTTCGATTGAGATAATTGGATATTGCTTCGCAAGACCTGCTAAATAGTCAGCAAACTGGTTGCTGGTAAATGCTTTGTTGCCTTCGCCAGCAAGAATATATTGACCATTCTTGTAGAACTCAGAAGATGCACAGTCAAGCGCAAGCATGATGTCAGAACCAGCTTTATAGCCTGTAGTTTCAATCGCTGAAAGAATAACTGTAATCGCTTCTTCGTTTGAACGTAAGTTTGGTGCAAAACCACCTTCGTCACCTACCGCAGTATTTAAACCTTGCTTTTTCAACACAGATTTCAAAGCATGGAAAATTTCTGCGCCAGCACGTAAAGATTCAGCAAAAGAAGTGAATCCTACAGGCTCAATCATGAACTCTTGAATATCGACAGTATTATCTGCGTGAGCGCCACCGTTCAAGATATTCATCATTGGAACAGGCATAGTCAAAGTTGTTTGACCACGTAAGTCTGCGATGTATTGGAACAATTCAGTTTTTTTCTCAGTTGCAGCAGCACGTGCAGCAGCCAAAGATACAGCCAAAGTTGCGTTTGCACCTAATTTTTCTTTATTTTCAGTACCATCAAGCGCAATCATTTTGTCATCAAGCGCTTTTTGTTCAAATACGTTTTGACCTTTTAGTAAGTCTTTGATTTGACCATTTACGTTTTGAACTGCAGTGCGAACACCTTTACCTAAGTAACGTGATTTGTCACCGTCACGAAGTTCTAAAGCTTCACGAGAACCAGTTGAAGCACCAGATGGTGCACATGCACGGCCAACAACGCCAGAGTCTAGGATTACGTCTGCTTCGATGGTTGGGTTACCACGAGAGTCCAAAATTTCACGTGCACGAATGTCAACGATTTGGCTCATGAATAATTCCTCAGTTGATTAAAAATAAGATGCCTTCTAACTAAGGGCATCAATGAGTATCTAACTTTTTGAAACCTTTAACTAAGGTATCCAATTCTTTTAACTGTGCTAAGAATGGCTCAAGTTGAGACATACGTAATGCACAAGGTCCATCACATTTCGCATTTTCTGGATCAGGATGAGCTTCTAAAAATAATCCAGCCAAACCTGTTGCCATACCAGCCCGTGCTAGAGTGGTGATTTGCGCACGGCGCCCACCTGCTGAATCAGCTCGACCACCAGGCGTTTGTAAAGCATGGGTAACATCAAAAAATACAGGAACATTCATTTCTTTCATGGTATCAAAACCAAGCATATCAACAACCAAGTTATTGTAGCCAAATGATGTACCACGCTCGCAAAGAATGAGTTTGTCATTACCAGCTTCTAAACACTTGTTAAGAATATGGTTCATTTCACGAGGAGAAAGGAATTGTGCTTTTTTAATATTGATAATGGCTTGCGTTTTCGCCATTGCTTCAACAAGGTCAGTCTGACGACTTAGAAATGCGGGAAGTTGAATAATGTCTGCAACTTCTGCGACAGGCGCAGCTTGGTAAGGTTCATGAACATCTGTAATAATCGGCACATTAAAATGTTTTTTAATGTCAGCTAACCATTCAATACCCTTTTCCAAACCTGGACCACGGAACGAATGTAAGCTTGAGCGATTGGCTTTATCAAAACTTGCTTTAAATACATAAGGAATATTTAAGCGGGTACAAATATCGACATAAGTCTCTGCAATTTCAAAAGCCAAGTCTTTCGACTCAAGTACGTTCATTCCGCCGAATAATACAAATGGCAAGTGGTTTGCCATTTGTATATCGCCTAAACGTACAATTTCTTGTGGTTTTAATTGTGACATTTAAACTTCCTAGTTTGTTTTACACACTTACTTGCTGTTTTGGTGCTGCTTTTTTGCGGCATCGATAAAACTAGCAAATAATGGATGCCCATCACGTGGTGAACTTGTAAATTCTGGGTGGAATTGTACAGCAATAAACCAAGGATGTTCAGGAATTTCTACCGTTTCAACAAGATGTTGTGCAGTTGAATAGCCTGAAATTTTCATGCCTGCTTGTTCAATTGCAGGAATGAAACGATCATTCATTTCATAACGATGGCGATGACGCTCAGTAATTTCTGCTTTCGCATACACTTCACGTGTTTTAGTGCCTTCAACCAATTCTGATGTTTGGGCACCTAAACGCATTGTTCCACCAAGATTTGACTCAGTGCTACGATGCTGAATTTCACCACGTTCGTCTAACCATTCAGTGATTAAACCAATCAACGGGAATTTTGTTGAAGGATTAAATTCTGTAGACGTTGCTTCTGGCATACCTGCAACATGACGAGCAAACTCAATCACAGCCAGCTGCATACCCAAGCAAATGCCTAAAAATGGCACTTTATTTTCACGTGCATATTGAATAGCTTGCATTTTGCCTTCAGTACCACGTTCACCAAAACCACCTGGGACCAAGATTGCATCGATATCTTTTAAGATTTCAGCAGGATTTTGGCTTTCAAGTTCTTCTGCATTGACATAATCAATTTGAACTTTAACGCGATTTTGAATCCCTGCATGTAAAAGTGCTTCATTGACAGATTTATAAGCATCTGGCAATTCAACGTATTTACCGACCATCGCAACACGAACGGTATATTCAGGATTAAGTAAGGCTTCAACAACGTGATCCCAATCTGCAAGATCCGCTTCTGGCAAGTTGATATAACCAAAACGTTCACAAATCAAATCATCAACATTTTGTTCATAGAATGTACGTGGAATTTGATAAATCGAACGTGCATCTTTACAGACCACAACTGCACGTGCTTCAACGTTGGTAAAGAGTGCAATTTTACCTGTGGTATCGGCATCAACATCATGCTCAGTACGACAAATCAAAATGTCAGGTTGGATACCAATCGACAATAACTCTTTTACTGAATGTTGAGTTGGCTTAGTTTTAAGTTCAGCAGCAGACTTGATATAAGGTAATAAAGTCAAATGCATTAACATGGTACGTTTATGACCAAGTTCAACCATTAACTGACGTACTGATTCCATGAATGGGAGGGATTCAATGTCACCGACTGTACCGCCGATTTCAACGATAGCAACGTCATAGCCTTCGCCTGCACGAAGTACACGCTCTTTAATATTATCCGTAATATGAGGAATAACTTGAACAGTACCACCGAGATAATCACCACAACGTTCTTTGTTCAAAACATCTTGATAAACACGACCAGAAGTAAAGTTATTCAATTTGGTCATTTTGGCACGACGTAAGAAACGCTCGTAATAACCCAAATCCAAGTCAGTTTCAGCACCATCTTCTGTGACAAATACTTCACCGTGCTGAAATGGGCTCATAGTCCCAGGATCGACATTAATGTATGGATCCATTTTGACCATGGTTACTTTTAAACCACGGGCTTCTAAAAGTGCAGCAACTGAAGCAGCTGAAATACCTTTACCTAGTGATGATACAACACCACCAGTGACGAATATAAAATGGGTCATCAAGTTTCTCGTACAATGGAGCCTAAATTGGCCTACAATGTTGTGCGATTTTACTTTACCTTGTACCAAGAAAGCAAAGTCAATTCACATCAATTCATAGAACAATAAACAATTGGCTATTCTATCAGCATTTCCAATAAAAAATTAGCACTTGATAAGGTGATTTTTAAATATCATTTTGCTGTTATACTATGTAACATCTCTCTAATCTGTTTTGTTTTGAGTAATTATGAATAAGAAATTTTTAATTTGTGGCGCAATTGCGACAGCATTACTTGTATCTGCTTGCGTAAAAAAAGAAGAGCCTAAAGAAACTGAGCAAGAGAAAGTTGAAACTGCTCAAACAGCAACATCTGAACCAGCACAGTTTGAAAGCTTACCAAGTGCTGAACAAAATACACAACAAGCTGAAATTCCTGCGCATGTAGAAGTTGAACGTACTGAAACTGCAAATACAAGCACAGAAATTCGTCGTGAACCAACACATGAAGCACTTGCAACAACACAAGCAACTCAAGTCGCTGAAAATAAACCAGCTGCGACAGAAGCTAAACCTGCAAAAGCTGAGTCAGTGAAGACTGAAACAGCTCAAACTGCACCGAAGACCCAAACTGCGCCTAAAGCAAGTTCAGGCAATGCTCAATCTGAAGATGACGCAGTTGCTGCTGCAATCGCTGCGGCTACACCTGCATTGAAAAACTAAAAGATCACTTTTCAACAAATAAATAGTTTTCTAAGCAAAAAACCAGTCATTCATGACTGGTTTTTTGCTACTTATAATTAGTATTACAAACACAATATTAAGATACTGAATACTGTTTTAGAAAATCTGCCATTAAACGTGAAGCCCAAGATTTGGTATGTAAGCCCTCATAAAAACCACAATGACTGCCCTTTTTGGTTGTTACCACAACAACATTATCCATATTTTGAATGGTTTCTTTATAGGGTTCCAAGTTTTTTATTGAGCACACAGGGTCATCTTCTGCATTCAAAATCATTAATGGAATTTTGACATTTTCAAAAACATAAATAGGATTAGTGGCTTTTGAATAACTTTCATAATCTGAAAACCCTGCCATTTCAAAATATTCATTTTGAAATTCTTGTAAAGTTTTCGTCTGTAATACATTTTGTACTGAGTGAATCTGTGTCCATGTTTGAGCATAAGGCGTGATAAATGCTTTAAACAATTTTTTGGTCATCACCTTGGTATAGAACGGATGCACATTTTCAAAGCCAAGCTCAGTATCGTAGCCTGGACACATTGCAAATGCCGCTTTAAATGGGGTGTCTAAACCTTGTTCGCCCAGATAACGTACCAATAATCCCGTTCCTGCCGATGAACCAACAGCATAAAGATCACTCGCTGGAAATAAATTTTCGATATAAGCCAATTGCGCTTTTAAATCAGAAGTGGAACCAAAAATCGACATCAACGGAACAGGCATAGGTAGACCTGCATGCCCACGACGTAAACATAATGCAATACGCCAACCAGTATATTCATGTAAATCTTTGACCAATTCACGCATACTTTCTGGCGTTCCAGTAATGGTATGCATGATCACAATAGTCGGTGTCTCTTTAGGTAAATCATAACCATACCATGCAATAGCAGTAACGCCACCATCTTGCATAGTGATTTGATCAATCCGATCATATTGCAACTTAACTGTCTTTTTTTTAATTAAATCAAAATATAAAAGGTGTGCGTGTGTATTGGTCAACCACGGTGTAGGACGATATTTATCTTGTAATTGAGGTAGTTTCTCTAAGATCTCAGACATTGCACCTTGCTGATTAAAATACAACTTTGGCAATTCAGCACCAGTCACTTGATCTAATAAACCTTGGGTAATCTCGGTAAACTTATGGAGTACAGACATTTTTCACCTCAACTTTTTATTTATGATAATCATACTTTAAATATGGGAGTCAACACTCCCACTATCTATTTATACCATTATGCTTTGGGTATAAAGGCAGCCATTCGTTGCCCCATTTGGGCAGCTAAAGCTTCCAATCCACTTTTCGGGCGAATCATCACTTCAAAATCTACAATTTTTCCAGCCTCATTAAAACGAATCATATCAATCCCTTTTAACTTTTTATCAGCGACGTTGGCTAAAAACTCTAACACCACACTCTGCTCATCGTCTGTATAAAACTCTCGATGATAAGTAAAATTTTCAAAAATTTGGATCACATTGCTTAAAATAAAGAAAACAACTTGCTTACCTTCATATGGGTGATAAGCCACTGGCGAGCGAAAAACTACATCATCCGCAAGCAGTTCATTTAAAATACTAATATCACGGCTTTCTAGCATCTGATGCCATTTTTGTATTGCAGATTTGCTTTGTGTAAAACTCATTTCTTTCATCCTGAATAGAATCCTCTCTGTAAACAATCTTAAAGACGATTGAACAAAGAGAGGATTTTGTTTAAGTTTTTAAAATTGGATTAAATCACTGCTGCTAATTCTGCGCCTTGACGAATCGCACGTTTAGCATCCAATTCACCTGCTTCCTTCGCACCACCAATTAAATGAACTGATTTTCCTTCCGCTTGAAGTTGATCAAACATCGCAGTAAATGGCTCTTGTCCAGCACAAATCACCACATGATCAACATCTAAAATCATGACTTTGTCACCAACAGTAATATGCAAGCCTTGATCATCAATCTTGTCATAACTAGCACCTGGGATCATATTGACATGACGATGTTTCAGACCTGTACGATGAATCCATCCCGTTGTTTTACCTAAACCTGCACCCACAGAATTGCTTTTACGTTGCAGTAAATAGATTTCACGAGGCGATTGCTCAACTTCTGGCTGCTTTAAGCCACCCACATGCGCATAAGATGTATCAATTCCCCATTCATCATAGAATTTCTGAGGATTTAAACTACCACTCTCGCCTTCATGTGAAAGGTACTCAGCCGTATCAAAGCCAATACCACCTGCACCGATGATTGCAACTTTTTTCCCAACAGGTTTACGATCACGTAAAACCTCGATGTAAGACAATACTTTCGGATGATCAATGCCTTCAATATTTAGATGACGTGGTGTCACCCCAGTAGCCACAACAATATCATCAAACTTTGCAGCACTTAACTCTTCATAAGTTGCAGTATGGTTGAGCACCAGTTTAATGTTGGGTTGTAATTCAATTTTACGTTTGAAATAACGTAAGGTTTCATAGAATTCTTCTTTGCCTGGAATGGTTTTGGCAATGTTAAACTGACCACCAATCTGACTAGATGCTTCAAAAACGGTAACTTTATGTCCACGATCTGCTGCATAAGTTGCAAAGCTTAAACCAGCAGGTCCTGCACCAATCACGGCGATATTTTTAACAGCATCAGATTGCTTAAAGATCAATTCGGTTTCATAGCAAGCACGTGGATTGACCAAACATGTGGCAATTTTCATGGAGAAGATATGATCTAGGCATGCCTGATTACAACCAATACAGGTATTAATTTCATCTGCACGCCCTTGTTCGGCTTTTTGCACAAAATGAGAATCAGCAAGCATCGGACGAGCCATAGAAATCATATCAGCATCGCCTTGAGCCAAGACATGCTCTGCCATTTCTGGGGTATTGATACGGTTCGATGTGATTAAAGGTACTTTAACTGAACCTTTTAATTTTTTGGTCACCCAAGTAAACGCTGCACGAGGTACTTTGGTCGCAATCGTCGGGATTCGTGCTTCATGCCAACCGATTCCAGTATTGATAATCGTTGCACCAGCTTTTTCAATTTCTTTCGCCAACTGAATGACTTCTTCGAGCGTAGAACCACCTTCAACCAAGTCCAACATAGACAAGCGATAAATAATAATAAAGTTTTCACCTACCTCTTGGCGTGTTCTTCTTACAATTTCAATCGGAAAACGGATACGGTTTTCATAACTTTCTCCCCATTCGTCATCACGATGATTGGTTCTAGCGGCAATAAACTCGTTGATCAGATAACCTTCTGATCCCATAATTTCTACACCGTCATAGCCTGCAATTTGTGACAATCGGGCACAATTGGCAAAGTCTGCAATCGTTTGATGAACTTCTGCTGACGTTAGTGCATGTGGCTTGGTTGGATTAATTGGCGCTTGAATCGCAGAAGGTGCAACGTTTTCAGGCTGGTAAGAGTAACGTCCAGTATGTAAAATTTGTAGTGCAATTTTACCCCCAGCATCATGAACTGCTTGAGTAATGACTTTATGTTTTTCTGCTTCTTCTAAATGATCTAACTTTGAACCGCCAAAAAATGTTACACCATGATCATTGGGTGAAATACCACCTGTAACAATCAGTCCTACACCACCTGCAGCACGTTCTGCATAAAATGCAGCCATACGCTCATATCCACCTTGAACTTCTTCCAGTCCAACGTGCATAGAACCCATAAACACTCTGTTCTTTAATGTGGTAAAGCCTAAATCTAAAGGCGCAAGTAGATGCGGATAATTAGACATGTAAACTCCTTGGCGTGCATTCGCTAGCTATCAATCTGATGAAAAAGTCTAATATTTTTTAATGCAACAAGTTGCATAGTTTGGGTATTTATAATCGAGATTTGATTTTTATGCAACATGTTGTTGCACAATGACTTTATATTCATTTTATTGACCTAATATTACACAATGTCATTAGCCCATGTTTTATTGACCAGTCTAATTGAAAAACCAAGCACAGGTTTTGAGTTGGCACGACGCTTTGACCGATCCATGGGATTCTTTTGGAATGCGACCCATCAGCAAATTTACCGTGAACTCAACGGCATGCAAAAAAAAGGCTGGATTTCGACTTTAGAAGATCGGGCCGATCAAGGTCGTAAAAAAACCTATCAGGTTGAACAACTTGGGCGTGTCGAGTTGGCTGACTGGATGGTCAAGCAAGGACAGCCTGCTCAACTTCGTGAAGAGCTTATGGTGCGCTTACGTGCCGAAGCACAATTTGGTGGAAATACTGTTTTACCTGAATTAGAACGTCATTTAAAATTGCATCAAGAAAATTTAAAACTCTATCTTCAAATCTTTTCCAAAGATTTTGAACACACAGAGACACCTGATCGTACTTTATATATCCATAAAATGATTTTACAATTGGGAATAGACTTGGAAACTGGCTGGATCAACTGGCTCAATGAAGTGATTCCACGACTAAAAGCATTTGAGAATAAAGACAATCCGTAGGAATATGCATGCCACACTATACAATGCCTGATGGCGAGAAATTATTTGTCCGTGAAATTGGTCAAGGCGAACCTGTACTTGTTTTGTCTGGTTTAGGCATGCATAGCTGGCAGTGGTTACCTTTTTTACTACCCAACATTAAACAATACAAATTTTATATCCCCGACTGGCGTGGTTTTGGTGGCTCGAAGACGTGTAATATTCCACAAGATATTGATGCAATATCAAATCACTGGCATGACCTTGACAGCTTAATTGATCAACTGAATTTAAATAATTTTATTCTCATGGGTTATTCCATGGGCGCAACCACTGCAATGCATGGTATGCAGTATGGGAATTTGGCTGGCAAATTAAAAGCTTATTTACATATCGATCAAACCCCTAAAATTCCAACAGATGATACTTGGGAATTTGGTTTGTTTGGCAAAAAATATTTTAAAATAAATCGCTTACTCAAAGATTTTCTGACTTTTTACATCAGTATTCTCAGTATCTTTTTGTTGATGAATTGCCGATTGAGCCAAGAACAGAACTGATTCAAATTTGGTTGAATTTCATTAAGATTCAAGGCAGCAATAAATTAAGTCCATTTATGTTTAATTTAGCCTTAAAACATCCACAACTCCAAAAACACTTATTGCCTATCCGTCGCATGGACTATTTAACGTGGTATATCGACAATTATCTCAATCATGATGAAGATTATCGTGATGCCATTGCTCAATTGGCTTGCCCTACGACCTTCTTTATTGGCGAAAAGTCTTCACTGTATCCAGCTGAAGGACAAATGCAAGTTTCCAATAGTTTGATCAATGCCAAAAATATTATATTTAAACGATCAGGACATACCACTGCTGTCCCACAAATATCACAAGAAGAACCTCAGTTGAGGTTCTTCTTGCTTTAACCACTTTTTATCTGGCAAAAATAAATATTTCAGCAATTTTCTTTCAAATAAATTCACCTGAATAATTCTTAATAATCTTTGAACACTCCATCCTTCCTGTGCCATA
>WNDP01000259.1 GCA_009912575.1 Acinetobacter bereziniae | reverse complement strand
GTACAGTTAGTAAGCTTACACATAGCCCTCAAGCAGACTCAGTCGTACAAGGTACAGCTCAAGAAAAAAATCGCTTTGACCGTAAAACGTATGATAATCCTCAGCAAATGATGCGTGAGCATTTACCCAATGTAACAGGGAAACTGCTGGGCAAGCATTCTAAAAAAATTAACCATGTTGCTTCATTTGTCTCTCCAGATTTGAATGATAAATTGTCTGACTTTCTATTTGATAAACTCAATGACTTTGTATCAGAGCTGACTTCTGTTGACTCGGTCTTAAAAGAAAGAAGTAGGGGCAAAAAATCTAGCCGAGTTGCGCCATGATACTGATCGTTCTCAACGCATTAGTACAGCACTGGCAAATCAAAATAAAATCATTGCTGCAATTCAAGGAACTCTAACTGGAGCAATAGGCGGACTGGGAACAATCATTGATGTACCTACATCTTTAGCATTGGCACTCAGAAGTGTCTATCACACAGGGCGTGCCTATGGTTTTGAGTTAAATCGTAAAGATCATGCTGTAGTTGAATATATTTTTAAACAAATTGATTTAGGTACAGTGGCAGAAAAACAGGCTCTAATGGCAGCAGTTCGCACCTTTGCAGGTGTGTTGCAAACGCATAATGTGAATCAACTGCAACAGCTCTTAGGTTCCGGAAATGATGCTGATATTTTAAAAAAATGGATTGCAAACGAAGATGGTTCATTTAAGTTGTCATGGATGAATAATCTTCCACATTTTGGTTTATTAACGCGCTTAACTCCGTTTGCAACAATGGGAATTAGTGCTGTATACAGTTGGAAATTGGTCGATGATGCAACCACACAAGCACAGACGGTTTTTTCTGGCGCACGCCAATATTTACTTCAACACCCAAATGAACAGGGTGATGCTTTAGATGCTTATGAGAAATTCAATCAACTGATTGCTGACGCTCATCCATTACTTTTAGCCGATGTAAACGCAGCATCATCGATTACAGAACATACGCAGAAAGCAGAAACTGTGCAAAATGAAGCGGTCACCAAAGTTGTCGTCAAAGAAAAGCCTGCTGAACAGACCACTCAAGTAAAATCTAAAGAAGAGGCGCTGAGTCAAGGTATCCAAAAGTTGGCGGATACCCATGTTCAAGCAAAGCAGGCTACCAGTCAGACTGATCATGCTGCTCCTGCAAAACCTCGTCGTACGGTGCAAAAGAAAGCAATATCGGGTTCAACGCAAGAAACGGTTAAAACACCAGCACCTGCAAAAACTGTAACAAAAAAGCGTGCACCAGCAAAAGCGAAAGCGACGACTGAAAATGTGGTAAAAAGCACTGAAAAAACCTCAGAAGCTACTGATAAAAAATCAGAAAATAAGCCTGAGTAAGTTGTTGCAGTTTTATCTGCAAAGTTTGAAATGGTCAATATTTGACAGTACGTTGAATATTGACCATTTTTACATCTTGGCTTACAATTGCATGCCCTCAAAAAGTGGTAATTTTTTGAGGCTTTTTATTAACGGGAGAATTGCCATATGGCAACAACAAATCAGTTGATCCGTAAGGGTCGTACAACTTTGGTTGAAAAATCAAAAGTTCCTGCGTTGAAGGCTTGTCCACAGCGTCGTGGTGTTTGTACACGTGTTTATACAACTACACCTAAAAAACCTAACTCAGCAATGCGTAAAGTTTGCCGTGTTCGCTTAACTTCAGGTTTTGAAGTTTCTAGCTACATCGGTGGTGAAGGTCATAACCTACAAGAGCACAGTGTTGTTCTTATCCGTGGTGGTCGTGTTAAAGACTTACCGGGTGTACGTTACCATACCGTTCGTGGTTCTTTGGACTGTGCTGGTGTTAAAGATCGTAACCAGTCTCGTTCAAAATACGGTACTAAACGTCCTAAGAAATAATCTTTCGAGATTAGCTTCTTAAGCAGATAGAACCGCAATCCTTTATCGTCTCGCTTGTCTGATTTCTGCATTAATTTTGTGAAATTCAAGCGACGTGTAGTAAGGCCAGCGAATAGCACATGACACTTTGTGCTGATGCTGGATAAACCTGAAGTGTCATATTTATTAGGTAGATTAAAATGCCAAGACGTCGCGTAGTTGCTGCTCGTGAAATCCTTCCGGATCCTAAGTTCAGTAGCCAAACAATCGCTAAATTCATGAACCACGTAATGCAAGATGGTAAAAAGTCTATTGCTGAAAGTATCGTTTACGGTGCTTTAGACCGCGTTCAAGAAAAAAATAAAGTTGACCCAGTTGAATTTTTCGAGACTAGTCTTGAAAAAGTTCGTCCTATGGTCGAAGTAAAAGCACGCCGTGTTGGTGGTGCTACTTATCAAGTACCTATGGAAGTACGCCCATCCCGTCGTACTGCCTTGGCTATGCGTTGGTTAGTAGATGCTGCTGCTAAGCGTTCTGAAAAAACTATGGCGTTACGTCTTGCTGGTGAGTTGCTTGATGCAGCTGAAGGTAAAGGCGCAGCGATCAAAAAACGTGAAGATGTGCACCGTATAGCTGAAGCTAACAAAGCCTTCTCTCACTACCGCTTCTAAGCGGCTAAAACAGTCCCTTATCAGGAGAATACTCATGCGTATTGCAGCTCGATTTAACATCGCCCTCTACCAAAGTGGGGGATTTGCGGGTATTTAAGTTGCCCATTACGTATTGAGTATCCGTACGCAACAATGCTTCATTGATGCGTCCTGTTTTAAACAACAAAATTTAGGAATGCAAGAAATCATGGCTCGTCAAACCCCAATTTCTCGTTATCGTAACATTGGTATTTCTGCGCATATCGATGCTGGTAAAACCACAACTACTGAACGTATTTTGTTCTACACAGGTGTATCTCACAAAATTGGTGAAGTACATGATGGTGCAGCAACAATGGACTGGATGGAACAAGAGCAAGAACGTGGTATTACAATCACTTCAGCTGCTACAACTTGTTTCTGGTCTGGTATGGGCAAACAGTTCCCTGAACACCGTATCAACGTAATTGATACACCGGGACACGTAGACTTCACAATCGAAGTTGAACGTTCTATGCGTGTTCTTGATGGTGCTTGTATGGTTTACTGTGCTGTAGGTGGTGTTCAACCTCAGTCAGAAACTGTATGGCGTCAAGCGAACAAATATAAAGTGCCTCGTTTAGCATTCGTGAACAAGATGGACCGTACTGGTGCAAACTTCTTCCGAGTTGTTGAACAAATGCGTACTCGTTTAGGCGCTCACCCTGTACCTGTTGTGATTCCGATCGGTGCTGAAGAAAACTTCCAAGGTGTTGTTGACCTAATCGAAATGAAAGCAATCATTTGGGATGAAGCTTCTCAAGGTATGCAGTTCGAATATGGTGATATTCCAGCTGATCTTCAAGCATCTGCTGAAGAATGGCGCACCAATATGGTTGAAGCTGCTGCTGAAGCGTCTGAAGAGTTGATGGACAAATACCTAGAAGAAGGTGATCTTTCTAAAGAAGACATCGTTGCGGGTATCCGTGCGCAAACTTTGGCTGGCGAAATCCAACCAATGCTTTGTGGTACAGCATTCAAAAACAAAGGTGTTCAACGTATGTTGGATGCTGTAATTGAATTCTTGCCATCGCCTACAGAAGTTAAGCCTATCGAAGGTATTCTTGACGACAAAGCTGAAACTAAAGCGATTCGTGAAGCATCTGATGAAGCACCGTTCTCTGCATTAGCGTTCAAAATCATGAACGATAAGTTCGTAGGTAACTTAACTTTCGTACGTGTTTATTCTGGTGTTCTTAAACAAGGTGATCCAGTATATAACCCAGTTAAGTCTAAACGTGAACGTATTGGCCGTATCGTACAAATGCACGCAAATGATCGTCAAGACGTTGAAGAAATTCGCGCTGGTGATATCGCTGCATGCGTAGGTCTTAAAGACGTAACAACTGGTGATACACTTTGTGATGAGAAAAATATCATTACACTAGAGCGTATGGAATTCCCAGAGCCAGTAATTTCTCTTGCTGTTGAGCCTAAAACTAAGGCTGACCAAGAAAAAATGTCTATCGCTCTTGGTCGTTTGGCGAAAGAAGATCCATCGTTCCGTGTACGCACAGACGAAGAATCTGGTCAAACGATTATTGCAGGTATGGGTGAGCTTCACCTTGACATTCTTGTTGACCGTATGAAACGTGAATTTAACGTTGAAGCGAACATTGGTAAACCAATGGTTGCTTACCGCGAAACAATCAAAAAGACTGTTGAGCAAGAAGGTAAATTCGTACGTCAAACTGGTGGTAAAGGTAAATTCGGTCATGTATATGTTCGTTTAGAGCCTATGGATGTTGAAGAAGCTGGTAAAGAATACCAATTCGCTGAAGAAGTTGTAGGTGGTGTAGTACCTAAAGAATTCTTCGGTGCAGTTGATAAAGGTATTCAAGAACGTATGAAAAATGGTGTCTTGGCTGGTTACCCTGTTGTGGGTATCAAAGCGACATTATTTGATGGTTCTTACCACGATGTCGACTCTGACGAATTATCGTTCAAAATGGCAGGTTCTTACGCATTCCGTGATGGTTTCATGAAAGCAGATCCTATCTTGCTTGAACCAATCATGAAAGTTGAAGTAGAAACTCCAGAAGACTACATGGGCGATATCATGGGTGACTTAAACCGTCGTCGTGGTATGGTTCAAGGTATGGATGACTTACCTGGCGGTACTAAAGCAATTCGTGCTGAAGTTCCACTTGCTGAGATGTTTGGTTACGCGACTCAAATGCGTTCTATGTCTCAAGGTCGTGCGACATACTCTATGGAATTTGCTAAATATGCTGAAACTCCACGTAACGTGGCTGAAGGCATCATTTCTAAATTCCAGTCTGGCGGTAAAAAAGGTGACGACGAGTAATCTTTCGATTACTATAAGCCCAAACTAATTCATAGTTAAAAACCAAGTGCTCATGCAGTGACCCTGCATGAGTAGTTTAAAAAGGAAGCTCTCATGGCTAAGGCTAAGTTTGAACGTAATAAGCCACACGTAAACGTGGGTACAATTGGTCACGTTGACCATGGTAAAACAACTTTAACTGCTGCAATTGCAACAATTTGTGCAAAAACTTACGGCGGTG
>WNDP01000258.1 GCA_009912575.1 Acinetobacter bereziniae | reverse complement strand
TCGACCATGTTTGCCTTTGGGGGGAGCGTACCATTGGGTTTTTGGATCAAACCAAATTGTTAAATTACCACGATTGATCAAAGCACGATTGTAGGATGACCAATTTGTTGTACGATAAATTTTAGGTGTAGGCTTATTCATCTGAGAATTATATTGCTGAGTAAGCCTTAAGAGGTAGGTTTATGCAACAAAGCCTAGTGAAGATATTCTTAGCAATCTTATTGTTTTGATGTTTATTCAACTATATCGTTGATTAAAAGTAATGGATGTTGTTTTATTCAATGCTACTGATTTATTAAGCTTGATCTTTTTTAAGTATTACAAAAATTCATTAATATGGTTGATTAATTGTAAATCAAAAAAAATCGTTGTTAGTTAATTTAATGAATCGTTCTTTGGTTGAACAGATGTAGACTTTTTTATTTTTTAAAAAACACCAAAATGAGATGCAAGCAAGATATTTATTTTTATATTTTATTTCTGAAGAATATAGATCGTGCTTTATAATGGTTTTGTTGATAATTCATATATTACATCAAGTTGAAATAATCATTGTATAGTCGATCTTTTGAAAAACTTAGATAGTAAATATGATTTCTATTGATCAATAAAATGAAAGCGATAAATATATTGTTTGATGATATAAAGCTTTAATTGTCACGCTTTACATCTAAATTTAAAATCGTTTTGTGCATGCAATCTCTTGCTTTGCTCGACCATTTTTTTGTTCAATGACATTCTTGCGCTGCAAACAGAGCAGGGCCTTATTTTGCGCATATCCCCCCGCTCAACATGACGACATCCCAATCACCTCACGATAGCAAGACCATCTATGATTCAAAAGTGCAAAATAAATGAATCATCAAAATCGTCTAAAAAGTATAAAATTCATAGGATATCAATGATTGATAGCAAGGCACTTGTATGAATAATCAAGCAGTTTGACTTTAGATCAAAAAAATTCAATGAATCAGCAGTAATTTTCAAATGCTGTCTTTTATATAAAGTAATCTAGAACAATTCAATTTTATATCTGCATCATTTTCCAAATCAACAATGTACTTTAAATAGATTGAGTGATTCATAATTTTTTGATTTAAGGGTTAAGTCTCTTTTTTGAACAGCTCAAAAAAGATTTTAATCGCTTGACCTTACAATTATGGGAGTGCTTATGATCAATTTACCCCTTTAATTTTGGAGTAAATGATGGAGTTTCATGTTGAAGATATGACCTGTGGCGCTTGTGTTCGTCGAATAGTTAAAGCCATTCAGAGCTTGGATGAAGATGCTGAAATCATAGCAGATCCACCTAGTCGTAAATTAAAGGTAGAAAGTATGCTTTCAGATAAAGAGCTACGAGCGAAGTTAGCTGAAGTGGGTTATCCTGCTCGTTAATACTCAGACGTTGAAAAGCCACCATATCGGTGGCTTTTCTCATAAGGCTTTTGTAAAAATATCATTCTAGATCATTCATCAAAAAAAGATTAAACATGGACAGTCATAGCACTTATGTTCTTTGATGAAAAGAAATAAATATCTTTATCAAGAAGACATTGTCATAGCTAGTTTTTAACAGTTATCTAGATTTGAATAAATACAGCGCTTATGCCTTTGCAAACACAGCAGTAATTATTTTTTATTGAGATATGATTGTGTGAAAAATCTTTTGTTCAATATTAGGTTTATACATCGCCCCCACGGCGATCTATATGATGCTGTAGAGGGTGAATCATAATGTATACTGAAAGAGCATAAAAATTAAAGCAGCTAAGCAGAGATACTTCTGATTTGACTGATGAATATCCAATCATCACAATAGTATAAATCGCCTAAGCTTTATGAGTGCCTAACGGTGAAAGTGATAATGTATCATTGTGGTGATGTAGTTCGGTACCTTCTATTTCAGCAGTTTGTAACCCATCCAAAATAGGACAATCTGGACGATGATCCCCTGCACAGCAATTAATTAAATCCTGTAAGGTTTCGGTCATTTTTTGCAATTCAAAAATACGAAGTTCTAACTTTTCGATATGATTTTGGGCAAGTTTTTTTACATCTGCACTTTGTCTTTTTTTATCGTTCCATAGATCTAAAAGATCTGTAATTTCTGCAACTGAAAAGCCAAGTGAACGTGAACGTCGGATAAACTTTAATCGCTCAACATCTTGAGCAGAATATGAACGATAGCCTGAATTATTACGTCCAACCGCAGGGATGAGACCAATTTGTTCATAGTAGCGAATCATTTTGGCTGATATTCCAACTGCATGTGATAATTTACCAATATTCATGAGAAGCTCCTTGATTTCTTAATGCTCAATAGACGCCGGTTGAAACCGACGTAAACGTAATGCATTTCCTAAAACAAACACACTTGAAAGTGCCATAGCGCCTGCAGCAAATATTGGCGACAACAGAATACCGTATGCAGGATACAACAACCCAGCTGCAACTGGTATTAACATGGTGTTATAGGCAAATGCCCAAAATAAATTTTGATGAATATTGCCAATCGTTGCTTTAGATAAAGCAATGGCATTGGCAACACCTTGTAAATTTCCAGACATGAGCACAACGTCAGCGGATTCTATCACAACATCTGTTCCTGTTCCGATCGCCAGACCAACATCTGCCTCAGCCAAAGCAGGTGCATCATTGATACCATCACCAACAAAAGCAATATTGCCATGCTGCGCTTTAAGTTGTTTGATTGCTGCGACTTTTCCTTCAGGTAATACCTCAGCAATAACCACGTCTATTCCTAATTTTTTCGCGATTGCGTGTGCTGTACGGGCGTTATCTCCAGTGATCATTGCCACTTCTAAACCAAGTTGATGCAAGGCTTTGATTGCGCTTGGTGTGGTCGATTTAATTGGATCTGCAACTGCGATGATACCTGCTAATTCACCATCAATGGCAACATAAAGTGGAGATTTACCTTCATCTCCCAAACGCAGTGCAGTATCTTTAAAGGTTGAGATATTTACCGACAATTGAAACATATAACGGTCTGCACCAATATGAATGGTGTGGCCAATGATCGTAGCAAAAACGCCCATGCCTGTTACAGAATCAAAGCTATCTACATGATCAAGCTTAAGATTTTTTTGTTTAGCCGCATCGACGATTGCTTGAGCAATGGGATGCTCCGAACGAGATTCTACAGCAGCCACCATGCTTAAAACTTGATCATACTCAAACTGTGGTGTTACTTCAAAGTCGGTGAGTACAGGACGACCTTCTGTTAACGTCCCTGTTTTGTCCACTGCAACAATTTTGGCATCTTTAAACAGTTGTAAAGCCTCGCCTTTACGGAACAAAACCCCCAATTCTGCTGCACGGTCGGTGCCAACCATGATGGATGTTGGTGTAGCTAATCCCATTGCACAAGGACAAGCGATAATTAAAACCGCAACAGCATTCACCAAAGCAAATGTTAAGGCAGGCGATGGACCAAAAATAAGCCAAATCAAAAAGGTCAGTGTAGCGGCAATCATGACTGCAGGCACAAACCATAATGTGACTTTATCCACCACAGCTTGAATGGGCATTTTAGAGCCCTGAGCTTGTTCAACTAAACGAATGATTTGGGCGAGCATGGTTTCACCACCGACGGCCAGTGCGGTAAAACTTAAAGTTCCATTTTGGTTAATTGTTCCACCCACGACATCACTTTCAGCTTTTTTCTCGACGGGGATAGGTTCTCCAGTAATCATTGATTCATCAACAAAACTTTGTCCATCAATCACTTTACCGTCAACTGGGATTCTTTCGCCTGGTTTAACAATAACAAAGTCGCCAACGACCACCTGATCAATTGGAATATCAATCACTTGATTATCTCGAGACACATGAGCAATTTTGGCTTGTAAACTGACTAAACGCTGAATTGCTTCGGAAGTACGACCTTTTGCCTTTGCTTCTAAAAAACGACCCAATAGAATTAAGGCAACGATAACGGCAGCAGCTTCATAGTAAACATTGACTGTACCTGTGGGTAAAATTTGAGGTGCAAAGGTTGCAACAAGAGAAAATAGATAAGCAGCCAGCGTGCCTACTGCGACCAATGAATTCATATCAGGGGCTAGGCGTAATAATGCTGGGAATCCGTGGATATAGAATCTTCGACCTGGAATAACAAGCACTAAGGTCGTCAGAACAAACTGCAAATACCAGCTGTTTTGCATGCCTATGGTTTGAGAAATCCAATGGTGCAGGCTTGGGAAAATATGAGAGCCCATTTCTAAGATAAAAACAGGAAGTGCTAATACTGTTGCCAATATTAAATCCCGTTTTAACTCAGTCCGTTCTTTATCTTTTTTCTCAAGATGTTCTGTTTGGCTAGAAACCGCAGATTGAATTTCTTGGGCATCATAACCAGCTTGATCAATAGCAGCAATTAATGCACTAACACTTGCATGACCAGTCACGGTTGCACGTTCAGTGGCAAGATTGACATTGGCTTCTTTAACACCAGAAACAGCTTTTAATGCTTTTTCAACACGACTGACACAAGAGGCACAGGTCATACCATCAATTGCCAATTCAACTTTTTCATCGACAACATCATAGCCAACTTGCTCAACAGCATGAATCAAATCTTGACGTTGAATAGGTTTTTCAAGTGCAATATCTGCTCGTTCAGTAGCAAGATTTACAACGGCTTGTTTGACACCATCTACTTTGTTAAGTGCAGTTTCTACACGTCCAACACAACTGGCGTAGGTCATACCTTCGATTTGCAAGGTCATTTTTAAGTCAGAATCGCTAGCATAGGGTTTATTTTTCATCGTTGATACCTAAGTCGTTTCTTGTATGATTCAAATCCTAAACTTTTCCATCATGGGAAGGTCAAGCAAAATAATGTAAGTTTTTCAATTTAACGAAATAAACCGATGTCTTTTTTTTGTTGGACGAGTGAGTATCAAGATGGAATGATATTGGATGGCATAGCCATGCTAAAAAAAGGATAGAGCAATTTCGAGTTGCGTGTGAACCGTACCGGGTTTTTCGGAGAGATTTTTATTTAAGTTAGGCCACCTGACCTAACGGGCTCATCTTATCATAGTACATTGCTTCAAATTCAAATGGTGATACATAACCTAGAGCACTATGTACACGCTTTTTATTGAACCAATCCACCCAGTTTAATGTCGCAAGTTGTACATCTACCAAACCTTGCCAATCTGCTTTTAGATATTCA
>WNDP01000257.1 GCA_009912575.1 Acinetobacter bereziniae | reverse complement strand
GCTCCTGACAAAAACTGACACAGCCCATGACTATAGTTAAAGGACCACAATTAAAGGAATGGAAAAATGGGCTTAAAACTATATAGCAATGCGCAATCTAGAGGTCTTGTTATTGAATGGCTACTGATTGAACTTGGTGCTGAATTTGAAAAAATTGAGTTGGCGTATCATACTGAAATGAAGTCAGAATCTTATCTAAAAATTAATCCATTTGGTAAGGTGCCTACTTTGGTTGACGGTGAAATGATTGTCTATGAAATGCCAGCAATATGTGCTTATTTGGCAGATAAATTTTTTGATCAGGGCCTTGCTCCTGCGCTAGATGACCCAAAACGTGGTTTATATTACCGTTGGTTATTCTTTGCTGCTGGGCCGTGGGATGCAGCCAATTCAGATCGCGCATTAAAAGTTGAAATTTCTGATGACCAAAAAATGTATATCGGATATGGAAATTTTCAGGATACTTATACGGCCTTAATTCAAGGCTTGGAACAAGCTCAACCCTATCTTTGTGGTGAGCAATTTACAGCAGCGGATGTTTTTGTAGGTTCGATGCTATTTTGGCAGTTAAAGATGGCACAGATTGAAAGTCATCCAGCAATTGAAAAATATCTTGATGCAGTCAAAAGTCACAAAAACTTAAGAAACCCTCAATCGCTTTTTGCAGAATAACTTTTAAGACGATGTAAAATCAGAAAATAGACTGGTTTTGCATCGTTGTCTTGAAAAATTGAGGTATTGCTGAGAAAAGAGAAATTATATTTTACGGTATGAGTTTTAAGAATTACGCGAATTTCAACTCTCTAAGTACTTAAAAAAAGGACATAACATAATTTAACCTGAGCTCGATAAAAATTCTTGATGAAATATGATACTCGGAAACGTCATCCGCAGTTGTTTGAGGCAGGACTACTTCTATAAGGTATTGTTTCTGCGACTGATCGAATATGTAGCTGGTCGTTGACGAGTTTTGCGGATGACAATGGTTTTGCATACTTTTGCCAAAACAAAAGTATGGCGAGCCGCAGGTTGATCCTGAAATTGGGTGAGAACTCAGCAAGACTCCGCAGAGACTTATTGTTTTTTAATGAGTTGAAGATGTAGTTGCGTCGAACTCACGTAATTTAGAATTCAAAATGTGAGGGCTAGGGATTTATGGCACTTAACTCATCGGGTCATGCGAAAAATTCTTTCGCATTCAGTTTCAGTTATCAGTTATTTTAAATTTTCAATGAGGTCATCCGCCTTTACAGTTGGAAAACCTAATTAAAAGTTGAGAGTGGCGTAACAGTTTTACGATATCAATGGTTTGAACTCACGTGGCTATATCCGTGTTTAGATAAAACCTGCCGCAACATTAATACAGATTGCCAAAATTGTAGTGTTAAACCCATAGGCCAAAAGGATATGCAAAATATTTAATACACGCATAGAGCGAGAAGTGATGGATACATCAGCAGTTTGTGCGGAAGTACCGATCACATAACTGAAATATAAAAATTCAGGATAGGTTGGTTCAGGTGTTTTGGGGAAATCCAATCCGCCATCTTGATGCTTTGCCACAGCCAAATAAAAATCATGTGCATAATGGATGGCAAAAACAGTATGCATAAATAACCATGCAAAAATAATGGTCAATATAGCCAAGCTCAAATGGCCAAATTTAAACATTGCATTGCTGGGCATATGTGAGAGTTCAACGACAATTGCAATGAAGCACATCACTAAAGCGAAGATGACCAACAGTAAGATAATCCACTTACTGGCATCCTGTTGTTGGGCTCGCTTGAGAATATGAGTTTGATGGGTTGCCCATAACGTCTTCATGGTCAGTACTAGATAGATCATGATTGCGATATTCCAACCGAATAATAATCGCGTTGACCATGCCCAATTTGTACTTAGGCCCAATACAACATACACCACCAAAGTGATGAGAAAAGTAATAAAAAAATAGGGACGAGATTGAATCCCTGTACGGATATGATGAAATGTTGATATCGCCACAATCATTTAGCCTTTAATCATTGTTATGCTTATTCAGAAATATCTTAACTGAAACAGCATCAGATGATGAAGCTTATGTTGTCGTTCTTGATGAAAGAAATTGAAAAGCTTTTAACTGTCTGTGCGGTTGATATCGAGATGGAACGATTTTGTCAGTAAGGCCATAAATTTTTGTACTGCCACTGCGTGGGTAACTTTCTTATAGCTGACATATAAATCCAAATGAGGAAGCTCAACATCTAAGGGGCGAATGACGGTATTGCTCATTGCCAATGGGGCGATATAACCGGGCACAATACTACAACCGAGCCCCATACCTACTGAATTGATATGAGATAAAATGTTGTCCGCTTTTTGTACAATATTAAATTCAATACGATGCTGTTTAGCAAAGTCTAAAATAGCGTTATGTAATGTACCTGATGGCTCTTCAGCAGGAATCACAAAATCAACCCCATTAAGTGCTTTTACTGGAATGCGTTCGTATTGTGCCAGTGGGTGGTCTTTAGGCAAAATAAAAATAAGTGGTTCACGTAATACAAATTTACTTTCAATCGTATCATTATGAAAATTATGCCGAGTAAAGCTGATATCCAGCTCGCCCTTTTTGATGGCACGTATTTGTTCGTGATTATTTAAGCTAAGTAGCTCAATCTTTAGATCAGGGTTCTGAACTCTGAGATTGGGCAATACATAAGGAAAGACTTTCATTTCTGCAACGGGCACAAAACCTATGCGCAGTAATTGTTGTTTGGCTTTTGAAACTTATCGAGCCATAGCAACAGCTTTATCTGCTTGTGCCAAGGTAAGACGTGCTTGCTCAAGAAAGACCGCACCTTCTTCTGTCAGTTCAACTTTTCGTTTGGTTCGATGTAATAGTTTGACACCTACATCTTCTTCAAGATCTTTGATTTGTTGGCTGAGTGAGGGCTGTGCAGTATAAAGCCTCAATGCTGCTTTACTGAAGTTCAGCTCTTCAGCCACAGTAATGAAGTATCTTAGGTGTCGTAATTCCATATAACTCGTCCAAAGAATAATCCAAAAAAAGTCTTATTAAGATTTTGCAAGAGTATAATCTATAAACAATGATGAGGTGAAGATGGTTGTAGTATTCAGAAAATAAATAGATTATTTAAATCCATAGTTATTTCAATATAGAAAATGATCTTTTAAATAATTCTTAAAACATATTAATGAACAGCAATTCAATATTTAATCATTATTCTTTTCGCTATTGCCATTTGAACTCAATACAGTATGAGATGCTCTAGATTTATCCCATACTGTATCCACATTTTATCGTCTTGATTACTGTTTCAGTTTTAAATGCAAAATGGGAAAGGGGTTTCCTTCAGCATCCAACTCTGAACGTGCTACCTACTGAAAATTATGTTTGAAATAGAAATCTAAAGCCCGTGTATTTTGTTCATTAACATCGACCTCATCTGCACCCAATGCAAAGGCTTTTTGAATCAGCACACTACCGATGCCTTGATCAAAAAAAATAGGGTTTATAAATAACATTTCAATTTTTTTATAGGCCAGTCCCATAAAGCCAGCAATATGTTGCTCGCGTTCCACATGAAACAATTTTACATGGTCAAAGTAATGATGCTGAATGATCAGTTCTTTCATCTGAAGAATATGCTGTTCATTTAAAAAATCATGAGTTGCACGCACAGATGCTTCCCAAATTTCTAATAATTGCGGATGATATTTCGAATGAGTCATTAGAATATGGGTTAAATCAGATTGCATAAAAAAATTCACTCAATTGTGAAAAACAACAAAAAATAAAAAAAGTCACATGTTGTTTAGTTAATATGAAGCAAGATAGGTATAAAAATCAAATCGATGTATTTGATGATAAAAAGCAGGACAATAAATGTCAGATTCCAACAAAATTGTTGTATATGCAGCACTTTTGGGCAATTTAGCGATTGCTTTAGTGAAGTTCATAGCCGCCTATATCACCAATAGTTCAGCCATGTTGAGTGAGGCAGTACATTCGGTTGTTGATACACTAAATGAAATCTTACTGCTGTATGGTTTAAAGAAATCTCAACAACATTCACGGTACTTTTTGAAGATTCAGCCGCTTTAATTGGTTTAATCATTGCCTTTGTCGGAATATTTTGCGCACAACAGTTTAATCTACCGATTTTAGATGGTGTTGCTTCAATCTTAATTGGTATTGTCTTGGCGATCTCAGCTTTGCTTTTAGCAAGAGAGACCAAAGGACTACTGATGGGAGAAACAGCAGATCCAAAACTGCGTCATAATGTGCTGCAAGTTGCTCAGGAAGATCCTGCGGTATATTCCGCAAATGGCGTACTTACTGAACAAATGGGGGCACATCAGGTGATCGCATCCTTAAGCCTAGAGTTTAATGATGGTTTAACTTCAGATGAGATTGAAGCATGTGTCAACCGAATTGAAGTAAAGATTAAAAGTATTCATCCCGAAATCGTGGCATTATTTGTCAAGCCACAAACACAGCAAGTTTGGCTAGAAAGAATGAAAGGGCGTTTAGAGTAATCATGTCGAAACAAGAGCCAATCGTCCGTTTGGAAGATAAAACGGTACAAGACAATACAATGCAAGATAAAGCAATTCAATCTGAGCATATTCAGCAACTACATTATCGAATTGATACTGAAAATTGTTTATCACATACGTGGTATAAACCCGTGTTTAGTGTGATTGGTTCAAAACAACACAATGGCGAACGTTTTTTTAATGAAGTGCGTAAACCACAAGGTCGTAGCCGTTGGGATCTTATGAAATGGCTGGGAACACGCAAATCCTATACTTGGAATGTTGATACGCAAAAAGAAGCCACAGAGTTCTATGCGGCAAATCGCTTAGTTCCTCAAAATCGCCCAGAAGCAGATGATCAAGATTGGCAAGTCTGGTTTGTGAGCCATGCTACGGTGTTGGTACAAATTGGCCCATACAACTTTTTGACTGATCCTGTGTGGGCGGATTATGTTAGCCCTAAACATGGGCGTGGCCCAAAGCGAGTTATTCCAGCAGGAATTGCTTTAGAACAACTTCCAGAAATTCATGCTGTTTTATTAAGTCATAATCACTATGACCATATGGATTTGGCTTCTTTAAGATGGTTGTACAATAAATTTGCTATGCCGATTTATACAGGTTTAGGCAACGCTTGTTATTTACCCAAAGAATTTCATGTCATTGAAATGGATTGGTGGCAATCTGCACTTTTTAAAAACTTAAAAATCGTCTATACGCCAGCACAACATGGTTCTGGTCGTGGTTTACGTGATCAAAATATCGCGTTATGGGGTGGTTTTTCAGT
>WNDP01000256.1 GCA_009912575.1 Acinetobacter bereziniae | reverse complement strand
AATCTTTTTCGGATTCAATAAATAACAAGTTGAACCGCTCTTTCTTTGATTTCAGGGGTATAGTTTGATTTTTTCATCGGAGTAGTTTCTCAGAATGTTGAGTCTCCGACAAACATGGTACGGTTCAGAAAAATAAATGGAGAGTTTTCAAAATAGGGATATAGCACTTTCCCCATCACCAAGCATGCAACACCTACAATCAAACAGTCGATGATAAATGTAAAAAGTCGAGGAAATATAGGGGCAATAGTTTTCGTAGGATTTTGAATTTCAGTCATAGTTTTTAATTAAATTAAATTTATGAATGTATTAAGTAAATATTAATATCATCAAATATTTAAGTGTAAAAAATTAAAAAAGATGTATTTGATATTTTGAAATAAATGTTAATTTTTAAATTTAATAATTTAAAGAGATTAAATTTTTGACATAAAAAACCAGCAATTGCTGGGTTCTTTAATTGCACCATTTTAATATCAATTTAAAATGGTGCCCGAGGCCAGACTCGAACTGGCACGCTTTGTGGGCGGGGGATTTTAAATCCCCTGTGTCTACCGATTTCACCACTCGGGCATGTGCGCAATAATAAAGGACAGTTTTTCTCTTGGCAAGCGTATTTCGAACGATTTGCTTTCTTTTCAAGCAATTCAGATGTTTATGTTTGAAAATAAAGCATTTTGTACGACAGAATAACTATTTTTGTCATGATCTTTTCATAAATCTGAGATTAAACCGAAATAATAAGGCCCTAAATTGATTGGATAAAAAAACTTAGAGGAAATTCATTTCAATGCCAAACTCAATGTCACGCCGTGAACTTATTCAAAAGTCATTAGCCAGTTTTGGGGCATTATCTATACCAGTTTCTTTGACTGCTTGTGGGAGCGATAATAACGATTCAACCGCTCCGACGACCAAAGTCGAATTTTTACATGGTGTTGCGAGTGGTGATCCACTCAAGGATCGTGAGATTCTGTGGACACGAGTAACACCACAAGATACTTCTTTACGCATTGAAGTTATTTGGGAGATTGCAACAGACGATAAGTTTCTACAAATCATCAATACTGGAAAAGTGCAAACAGCTCAAGCACAGGATTTTACGGTTAAAGTCGATGCAGATAAGTTAAAGTCAGGTCAAACTTATTATTATCGTTTTAAATTCGGTTCGGTGGTTTCAGCAGTCGGTCGCACTAAAACATTACCAGAAACGACCAGTGCAGTTCAGTTTGCTGTATGTTCTTGTTCGAATTATCCAGCAGGTTATTTTTATGTTTATCGAGAAATGGCAAAACAAGATGTCGATGCGATTATTCATCTTGGGGATTATATTTACGAATATGGCAAAGACGGTTATGCAACTGAAGATGCAACTCGGCTAGGGCGTACATTGCCTGCGGATAATGATAAAGAAATCATCAAATTGGATGACTATCGAAAGCGTTATGCGCTTTATCATAAAGATATTGATTTACAAGCTGCGCATGCACGCCATCCGTTTATCGTAATTTGGGATGACCATGAGCTTGCCAATGATGCATGGAAAGATGGCGCCGAAAACCATCAAGCCAATGAGGGAAGTTTTTCAGAGCGTAAATTAGCTGCATTACAGGCCTATTTTGAGTGGATGCCGATTCGACCTGTTACTGCAACGGATCATTTGAATATTTATCGACAGTTTGATTTTGGTTCATTGGTACAATTGACGAGACTGGTTACAGAAAAAACTGGCACAATCTACAGCGACATGGAATGTATTGGGTCAGCAAGTCTTGATGGCAAAAATGCTAATTCCAGCTGAATTACTGCTTTCATTGGCTGCAATTACCAGTGGGAATGTTACCCCAGAAACATTGGTAAAAATGAATCAACAGATTACTGAATTAGTGACCTTAAAACTTCGTTTAAAAGCGGGTGATCCATCCTTAACAGCCACGGAAAAAGCACATGTGACGACGGTGGCTCCATATAACCTCGATGCTTGGGACGGCTACTATGCTGAACGTGAAATTTTATATGGAACGCTGAAAAGCCTGAATAAAAAAGTTGTTGTTTTGGCAGGGGATACACATAATGCTTGGTCTGCGGACTTACATACGCAAACAGGTGATTTTGTTGGTGTTGAGTTAGCAACCAGTTCTGTGTCCTCACCAGGAATGGAAAAGTATCTCAGTATTCCTTTAGCGCAGTTACAGCAATTTGAAATGGCGTTTACCACACTGATTGATGAATTGAATTATACCAACTTGAATCAGCGTGGTTATTTAAAAGTGAGTTTCACTGCTCAACAGGTTCAAGCAGATTGGATTTTTGTGAGTACCATTAAGGAAAATGCATATACTGTGGATGCTACTCGTGGGCATCAAGTGGTGTTAAATAACAATTTGATTGATGTGAAAAGCATTCAAAAAAGCGCATAAATTTTCAAGTATAAAAAAACCGAGTTCATCATATTGACTCGGTTTTTTTATGAAAATAAATTACATCATGCTGTCCATATAGGCATCTAAATCTTCATATTTATATGTTTTACACATTTCATTTTCGTATTTTAATAACTGTAAATGCAATTCTAAGTATTGTGTAAGCTGTTGCTGCTGAAACTGATATTGTTCAGAATTTTTATTATAAAATCTCATTTTAAATCTGGCTTTTTTGGCTTGCTTATAAGCCCAAAAACAAGTTCGGCGAATTTGTTGTAATTGATAAAACTCAGTATCTTTGGTGCTGTCTCGAAATAAATTTTCTTTATAGAACTTCACAAAACCAAAGCTCATTGCAAAGAAAAATAGTAAGCCTTGTAAAAGTGTACTTTCAATAAAGTATAGATTCAGTGCTTGTAGAATAATCAATGCTGCAAGTTTGAGTGGGGTGTTATTCAGTTGTTGATAGAGGTGGGTAGAGCTATGTTTGATTTGATTGATAATGATGGGAACAATCAACATAAAAAATAACATAATCGCCAAAGCTGTAATGGCATTGGCTTGAAAGGCATCAAATTGAACAAAATAAACGGAAATATAATGACCTAAACTGAAATAGAGGCTACAAAAAATCATTATTGATAAAATCCAAGGAATAAATTCCTTCGCTTCATCTAAAAGCCCTTTGGTCTTAATTTGACTATAAAATAAAAAATTATATTTAAATGCTTTCGGGTATTGTTGTTGTAACTGATTTAAATAGAAGGAAACTTGCTTGTTTTGAATTATATAGGCTTCACTTATTTAAACTGTAATGTAGAGATTAACATAAAAAGCTAATATAAAATTTTAGACATAAAAAAACCAGCTTATCGCTGGAATTTTTATTACACCATTTTAAGGTTGATTAAAATGGTGCCCGAGGCCAGACTCGAACTGGCACGCTTTGTGGGCGGGGGATTTTAAATCCCCTGTGTCTACCGATTTCACCACTCGGGCTTTACAAGATTGGAGGCGGAGGTCGGAATCGAACCGGCGTACACGGAGTTGCAGTCCGCTGCATGACCACTCTGCCACCCCGCCATGTCTTGGTGATGCACATATTAGCAACCTTTGAAAAAAAAACAATACTATAATTCATGCATATGCACATAAATTCAGCATACGAAAGAAAATTGTCTAAATAATCATGTATTATTTGCAAAATTGATTCATATCTACTTTGGAGATGTGCCGTGGCATTGGTATTGGATGGTCGCGCATTAGCGAAACAAATTGAAGCAGACTTGTTGACTCGTGTTGAAGCTTTAAAGGCAAAAACAGGTCGTACCCCAATTTTAGCGACTATTTTAGTGGGTGATGATGGCGCATCTGCGACTTATGTTCGTATGAAAGGAAATGCATGTCGTCGTGTGGGTATGGATTCTTTAAAAGTTGAACTAGGCAAAGAAACCACGACTGAACAATTATTGGCTGAAATCGAAAAATTAAATGCCAATCCAGATGTACATGGTATTTTGCTACAGCATCCCGTACCTGAACAAATTGACGAACGTGCTTGTTTTGATGCGATCTCATTAGAAAAAGATGTAGACGGTGTGACATGTCTTGGCTTTGGTCGTATGGCGATGGGGGAGGCAGCATATGGCTCTGCAACTCCTGCTGGCATTATGACCATTCTCAAAGAAAATAAGATTGAGATTGCAGGTAAGCACGCGGTGGTGGTTGGGCGTTCAGCCATTTTAGGGAAGCCGATGGCCATGATGTTACTTCAAGCCAATGCTACAGTGACGATCTGCCATTCTCGTACCCAAAACCTTGCTGAATTGATCAAACAAGCAGATATCGTTGTTGGTGCTGTGGGTAAAGCTGAACTGATTCAAAAAGATTGGCTCAAACAAGGTGCTGTTGTAGTCGATGCAGGTTTCCATCCACGTGAAGGTGGTGGTGTTGGTGATATTCAATTGGTTGGAATTGAAGAAGTTGCTTCAGCATATACGCCAGTTCCAGGTGGCGTAGGACCAATGACGATTACCACATTGATTCGTCAAACTGTAGAAGCAGCAGAAAAAGCCTTAGATTAATAAAAAAAAGGATGCCAAATCTTCACTTTTGCTTTTTGAGAGTGAAGATTTTGTGTTCAGTTGCTTTTGTTTTGATTGAAGTGTTTTCAAAGATGGTCATTTTTGATCATCTAACAGTATTTGAGTCGAGTTGTCTTAATATTACTGCTTAAATATTATTCTATTCTACTTCATGACAAACCATCGAAATACATCGAATATCTAAGATTTAATGATATTTCGAAACATCAGAATAATCATTTTGGTTTCACATTTATGAGTTGTACTTTGCAATTTCCTAAAGCACCATCACATCTACTCAATGCTTTGCATGAGGTTATTCCTCAATGTGAACTTCTGGCACAACAGTTACCAGAAACAACTATATCGTTGTGGTTAATTCCACCTATTTTCCCCACAGATCGTTTAGATGATGAAGTTATTCGTCGTATTTGGAATGACACACCATATTGGATCTTTTGTTGGGCTTCAGGTTTGGCGATGGCACAGTGGCTACTTGCAGAACCACATCATGTCAAAGATAAGGTAGTTCTTGATTTTGGTGCTGGATCTGGGGTGGTTGCGATCGCTGCCAAATTAGCAGGTGCAAAACGTGTGATATGTTGCGACATTGACCCAGTGAGTTTAGATGCATGTCGTGAAAATGCCATGTTGAATGATGTTGAACTTGAATATCTGGATGATTTATATAAAGCAGAACAGGTGGATGTTTTGCTCGCAGCAGATGTGTTATATGTACTAGCTCAAACCAGATCTGACAGTTACCCATTTTTTAGTGTGCCTGTCAGGTTAAATTTGAGCTAAATTCTTCTCAGCCCAAATTCGCTTCCCATCAAGTACTGTTTCCAGTGGTGTG
>WNDP01000255.1 GCA_009912575.1 Acinetobacter bereziniae | reverse complement strand
CACCGCCGTAAGTTTTTGCACAAATTGTTGCAATTGCAGCAGTTAAAGTTGTTTTACCATGGTCAACGTGACCAATTGTACCCACGTTTACGTGTGGCTTATTACGTTCAAACTTAGCCTTAGCCATTTGTTCTTCCTCGTTTATGTCGAACACGAGTTAAACAACTCAGCATCGACAATCGTCTAAAAAACTAGACACCTAATACTTGAAAAGCAGACTAATAAGCCTGCTTTTTAAAAACTGGTGTAGAATAATCTACTAAATTGTATCTGGAGCTCTTATCGAGATTTGAACTCGAGACCTCTCCCTTACCAAGGGAGTGCTCTACCACTGAGCTATAAGAGCAATCATCTTCGATGGAGCGGGAGACGAGGGTCGAACTCGCGACATGTAGCTTGGAAGGCTACCGCTCTACCAACTGAGCTACTCCCGCTTAATGTTGGTAATTAACCACTTATCGAAGTTAATGGTGGTGAGAGAAGGATTCGAACCTTCGAAACTTTCGTGGCAGAGTTACAGTCTGCTCCCTTTGACCGCTCGGGAATCTCACCATTTACACTTACTTTCAGTGTCGTTCTTCTACATTATAACACAAAACCTTAAGATGGTGCCGGCACACGGATTCGAACTGTGGACCTACTGATTACAAGTCAGTTGCTCTACCAACTGAGCTATGCCGGCGTTTCTTAGTGTTTCGTATCGGAACGGTGTGCAGTTTAGCAAAACTCAGAATCCTTGCAAGTGTTTTTTTCAAAAAAAACCTCAAAAACTCATAAAATCAATCCGTTTGATGATAATTCAACCGCTTTGATCACTGCGCGAGCTTTTATTTGGGTTTCATTCCACTCAGATTCAGGATTTGAGTCTACAACAAGCCCCGCTCCTGCCTGCACATAGACTTTATTTTCACGAATTACACAGGTTCTAATCGCAATCGACATGTCCATTTCACCATGCCAGCCTAAATAACCGACAGCGCCACCAAAAATTCCACGTTTTACAGGCTCAACTTCGTCAATAATTTCCATCGCACGAATTTTTGGTGCACCAGAAAGTGTTCCAGCAGGGAAAGTTGCTTTAAAAACATCCAAAGCATCTACATCATCCAACACTTCCCCCTGTACATTCGAAACAATGTGCATGACATGTGAATAACGCTCGATCACCATTTGATCAGTCACTTGCACTTTACCGATTTTTGAGACACGTCCAATATCATTACGCCCTAAATCAATCAGCATTAAATGTTCTGCAATTTCTTTTTCATCAGAAAGCAAATCTTTTTCCAGTGCCAAGTCTTCTTCTTTGGTCTTACCACGTGGGCGTGTTCCTGCAAGTGGTCGTACAGTTGCAATACCATTTTCAAGACGAGATAAAATCTCTGGTGATGAACCCACGATATGAAATGGCTTTTGATCAGCGATGGTTTGTCCTTGTACAAGGAATAAATAAGGAGAAGGATTCAAATGACGTAACGCGCGATACACTTGTAATGGATCACCATCGAAATCCGAGATCATTCGATGCCCAGGTACAACCTGCAGCACATCCCCAGCACGAATATACTCTTTAACTTTTTCAATCGACTCTAGAAAACGATCATGTCCCGTTAAAGATTCAAAATGTGGTGCTTTATGTTTTTTGGCAACCAAACTGATCGGCGTTGCCAGTACAGCTTCCAATATGTCGAGCTGCTGCTGTGCCTTGTCATAAGCCATAGGATCGCTAACATCAGCATGCACGATCAAGAACAAGGTATCTTTTAAATTATCAAACACAACCACCGTCTTTGACAGCATCATCCATAAATCAGGTAGCCCAACAGGGTCAGCTTCAGGCACATTATTTAAACGTGGTTCAATATAACGTACAGCGTCATAGCCAAAATACCCCACCAAGCCCCCTGTGAAATTAGGCAGTGCAGGTAAATCTTGTTGGGTCGGAACTTTAAACTGTGCCTGAAAGTCACGGATATATTGAAATGGATCGGTACACGTTTGCGTCTCAACACTTCCGTTTGGAAACTTCACCGTAAGTTCCCCAGCATTGCACGAAAATACAGTTGACTCACCTAAACCAATAATCGAGTAACGCGCCCAGTTTTCGCCTCCCTCAACAGACTCAAACAAATAAGCTTGCTGATGTTGCTGCAAACGGGCAAATACTGACAATGGTGTATCAGTATCTGCTAAACGTTGGCGATAAACCGGAATCAGGTTGTATCCTGCTGATTTTAATTGTTCAAATTGCGCTAAAGTTGTCATGAGGAATTCTCTCTATTTTCGATATTACTAAAGTGTAGGGCTATATATATTTCACTTAGTGACGCCATCGAAAAGTACCTTTTCCATTCATTCCTCTTTCCTTTTTTCACAACAATTTCAAATATAGGGTGTTAAACCAGAAGTTCAGTCAAATCATCAACCACCTGTTGTGGCTGACAAAGATGAATATCTTCACCGTGATTATAGCCATAGCTGACCACAATACAATCAACCTCTGCACGGCGTGCAGCTTCCACATCATTACTTGAATCACCAATCATCAATGTTTTGTCTACTGACGACTGATATGTTTCCACACAGTATAAAAGCGGTTTTGGATGAGGTTTACGCACTTCGAAACGATCCCCGCCTATCACGTCAATAAAATAGTGGTCCATTTTTAATTCTTCTAAAATTTTTCTTGCAGGTTGTTCAGGCTTATTGGTCACACAAATTAATTTCTTATTGTTTTGCACACCCCAGTCTAAAAAATTTAAAATCCCAGAGAATGGCTTAGTATCTACACATGGTTCAGCATTGTAAATTTCCAAAAAAGTATCAAGCAACTGTTGATGCAATACAGGATCAACCTCACCTTTTAAATATTTTAAAGTGCTTTCACAAAATAATGATGTCCCTTTACCAATCCAAACGCGGACTTGTTGCTCGGTCACTAAAGCTAAGTTTAAGCGCTCTAAACTGAGATTCATGGCACGATACAAGTCAAATGCTGAGTCAACTAATGTTCCATCCAAATCAAATAAAATGAGTTCTCGTTGGTCTAGCTTTGCCACATTCATGATTTACACCTAAAACAATTTTTTTAAATTCATCACACCAAAATAAAAAACGCTATTCCGATCTGTAAAAAGACCTTAGATAAAAAGGCATGCGATTGCATGCCTTGAGTGTATCGCATTCTCAGATTATTTAAACAACAAGCCATGCAATAATTGCCAAAATGATTAAGACAACCACCGTCATCAAGCCTACTTTGGCATTTTTCTGATTTTCTATCTCTTTTTCAACACGTGCTTCTGGCGCTTTAACTTGTTCAATTTCAGTTTGAATAGGTGCATGAATATCTACACACCTTCAGGAATCGGAGCTGGCTTAGGTACTGCTACGCCTGATGGCATTCCTTCACGAGTGATCTGCACATTGCTATCTCGCGCGGAAAGCTCTGGCATGCCCTGTTCACTCATTTTTTCTGCCGCACTCGGTTCAGCCGATACAGGTGTATCAAGTTCTGCGGTTGCAATAGCCTCAGCAGGTTGTTGTACTTGTTGTTCTGCTGGCTGTGAAACCGATGGTTCAACTTGTGCAATTGCTGGTTCAGCATCTGCAATCACAGATGTAGGCTCTACGATGGGCTGCTCAGCCACTTCAACTGCTTTTGCAGGTGCAAGCACATTAAATTTAACACTGGCAAACTGAACAATATCACCATCCATCAACATTTTATCTTGATCGATTCTTATATCGTTAACGAAGGTGCCATTTGAAGACTTTAAGTCTTGCACCCATAAGTCATCCTCTTTTAATAAAAATGCGGCATGGCGACGTGAGATTTCCGCAGATTGCAATAAAAGATCTGCATCTTGATGGCGTCCAACCAGTAAATCACGGTCTATGGTAACTTCCTGCCCTTCTAGCTCGCCTGAAATTGCTTGTAATTTCCAAGTCATCGTCATTCTCTCAATCCAATTTACATTTATCTTAACACGACATTTCTAGAGTTCTAAATCAACTTAAAACCATACTTTTAGCTTAAAAATCAAGCAAGGCTTTGCAACAAATCAACTGTAAATCTCAAACACTCAATCAATCAGGTGATCTAACTGAGACACTGCAAAAGCCTCTATTGCTTACGTATATTGTTTGGTTCTTCCGCAACAGGTGTCGTGATTGCATTACTTTTGTTTGGACTTGTCGTTACTCCACCTGCGGGTACTTTCTGATACTGACTGGATGGTTGTGCTATAGGCTGTAGTTGAACAAGCTTAGGCTGGGCACTTGGTGATGATGTTATTGGCAAACGTTGTTGGAATACATCATCAACATTGGCAGGCAGTTTGGCAAAATTACCATCTTTATCCATCGCCAATTGCAAGCTGTATAGCTGGTCATAACGTTGCTGAGATAAACGACGTATTTCTGTGTCACCACCCACAATCGTTGGATGTATAAATACCAATAGATTCCGCTTTACATTCGACTTTGCATCCGATCTAAATAATCGGCCTAAGCCTGGGATATCACCTAACAAGGGCACAGATTGACGGCCAAGAACTGTATCATCAGAAATCAACCCTCCCAATACGACTGTTTGTCCATGATCCGCGGTTACAGTAGTTTTGATTGAACGCTTGCTGGTCACTAAATCTTGAGCTTGCCCTTTACTTGACTTAACGCCTGAAACTTCTTGTTCAACTTCTAAACGAATCGAACCACCCTCACCAATATGCGGAATCACCTTTAAGGTCACCCCGACATCCTTACGTTCAATTGAGGTATATGGATTGACGGTGCCACCTGTCCCAGTACTGACTGAGCCAGTAACAAACGGAACATTTTCACCGACGACAATATACGCTTCTTCATTGTCCATGGTTAGAATAGACGGTGTAGAAAGTAGATTAGATTTTGTACGTTCTTTTAAAGCCTGAATCATCGCACCATATAGTCTGCGTGAACCGTCTGCACCTTCCTTATAATCCCCAACAATAAGTGAAGTTCCTGCGCCTAGTGCACCTAAACTAGAAGCACCACCTGTTAAATAACCTGCTGCCAATTTAGATAAACTCGTACCTAAATTATCAAAGTTAATTAAACCAACACCACTGCTTAAATCGCCCATTGCCCATTGCACACCCAATTGATCTGCATCATTGCCCTGAATTTCGATAATGGTTGCTTCAATCAACACTTGTTGACGACGTACATCAAGTTGCTGGATCGCAGCTTCTATTTCTCGCATCAACTGTGGTTCAGCTTTAACCACTAAAGCATTTTGCGCACCGTCAGCAATAATGCTTACACCATTGGCATTAAAACTGGTGATACTGTTTTGATTATTGTTATTGGAATTACTATTTAAATTAATCCCCGGTGTTGAAATATTGC
>WNDP01000254.1 GCA_009912575.1 Acinetobacter bereziniae | reverse complement strand
TGAATATCTAAAAGCAGATTGGCAAGGTTTGGTAGATGTACAACTTGCGACATTAAACTGGGTGGATTGGTTCAATAAAAAGCGTGTACATAGTGCTCTAGGTTATGTATCACCATTTGAATTTGAAGCAATGTACTATGATAAGATGAGCCCGTTAGGTCAGGTGGCCTAACTTAAATAAAAATCTCTCCGAAAAACCCGGTACGGTTCAGTTCATCTAAATCTGTAGAAACAATAATTACCGTAACTCCCTCGCAACTTAGTTCATCAAGAGTACGTAAAACATCTTGTTTGACTCCAATGTCGATTCCCCGAGTTGGCTCATCGACAATGAGTAACTTAGGTTGGGCTGCAAGTACTCGACCAAGACAGACCTTCTGCTGGTTTCCTCCACTTAAAGTATCTACCGCATATTCAGCACTTAATGCCTTAACATCCATCGCTTTAAAATAATGTTCAATCACAGCATTCTCTGATTTTTGATCAATAAACCCGAGCTTTGAACGTAAAGAAAGCGAAGAAAGTGCAATATTTAAAGCAATAGACATCTGTCCTACTGCACCATCATGACGACGGTCATCAGATAAATATGCAATCCCCATTTCAAATGCTTCTCTCGGTGAGCTCGGTAAAGACCTTGGTTGTTCACCATTCAGTGAAATTGTGCCATTTGCTGAATGTAAGCCGAATATGGCACGTACGATTTCTTTAGCACCTGCACCAGGTAGTCCCGTAAACCCGATGATTTCTCCTTGTCCAATATCGAATTGTTTCAGGTTTAAATATTTCCCCGTAATTCCACTTAATGATAGCGATGGCTTTAAATCTTGATAGTCACGTCGTTCTCGCTGAAATAACTTAAGATCTCGTCCAATCACCAACGCAGATAATTGCTCAGAACTCATCTCACCAACTTGCTCTGAAGTCCCTGCTAAGAGTCCATCACGTAAAACTGAAACAGCATCACAAATCTCAAGAATCTCATCGTTATAATGTGATATAAAAATAAAAGTAACGCCTGTCGCTTTTAACTGATGCATAAAATCAAATAACTGTCGTCGATCAGCAACAGTTAGAGCAGCAGTGGGTTCATCTAAGATGATGACTTCCCCCCCAGAAAACATCGCTCTTAAAATATTGAGTTTTCGCCGCGAGACAGCGTCTAAATGCCCTGCTAAAGTTTTTGCATGTATCCCTGTTTCAGCAAGCATACGACTTGCATTACTGCTTAAAGTACGCCAATCAATTCATCCTTTTTTATTTGGCCAGATACCAAGCATCAAATTTTCTTCTGCACTCATGTTGTCAATGATCATGGCATGGGCTCTTGGGTTACTAAAAAAACACCCGCCGCTTCCATTGCTTTCACATCAACTCGCTCTAGGGCCTCACCATTTAAAAGAATTTCTCCAGATGTTGGCGTTATTTGCCCTGAAATAATGCTGACTAAAGTAGATTTACCTGCACCATTTTCACCCAGTAATCCATGAATCGTACCCTTTCGAATCGTGATAGACACACCACGCAATGCTTGAACAGCACCATAGCTTTTTGTAATGTTTTCTATTTTTAGAATCTGTTTTTCAACTACTTTTTCAAAATTACGCTCATGTAGACCCATTTTATTCACCAACATTCCTTATTTATCAACATTGGAACAAGCACTTATCTGTCACATCAATTAAGCATACGGAACACCCCAATCCTTCTCCGCCACTGTGCCCCAATGTCTTGGATCATTAGCATTTTTATTATTGATCACAAATGCCGGAATAATCAGTGTAGGTCCAGTTTTCCCGTTAACGATGATGCCTTTTTCCCAAAAGTATTTTTTATTTTCATACTCACCTAATGGCACTGGTTCATTTTTTAATGCATGCTTGGTGAGCATCTCAACTGCAATTTCACCATATGCCACAGGATCCTGAGAGACACATGCATCCATATATCCCTCTTGTATCCATTTCAATGCAATTGGCTCTCCATCAATCGTCACAAAAATGACATGGCCCTCTTCTCCAATTTTTTTCCAACGATTTCGTTGCTGTAAAGCCGTGGCAATCCCACGTGCAGGAGAGTCCGAAGGTGCATGAACTGCATCAAGATCAGGATGTTCAGATAATGTTGACAAAGTCACTGCCAACATTTTGTCCAGTTGCCCTTCTGACGGACGAGATAAATAGGTAATTTCTGGGTACTTGGCAAATACCGAGTCCATTCCTTCTTTACGTAAGCGCCAAGCCACTGAAGCTAAAACACCAAAACAGTTCAGTACTTTGCCTTTAGGACGCCCATATTTTTTGATCAATTGATTTACAATTTCCTCTGCAGCAATTACACCACCTTGAAAATTATCAAAACTAACCGTAATTGCGACTTCGCCACCATCTGCTGGTGTGTCGATAATACCTACAGGAATTTTTTGCTGGTTATAACGCTGGATCGCAGAAACAATTGCCTGACTGTCAATAGAGTCAGAGATAATCGCCGATGGTTTGGACAAAAGTAAACTCTGCCATTGCTCTAATTGGCGTGTACTGTCGAAATTTGCGTTGGTGGCTTGGAATTCACCAGAATTTGCTTTGACCGCACGCTTAACCGCCTCCTCTTGAATCACAAAGAAGTAGTAATCCAAACTTTTGTTTGAGTAAGGGATAGAAAGCCGAGTTGCTGATGTAGATCTGCTACATCCAGTTAAACTGCCACCTAAACTTAAGCCAATACCTGCTGCTACAGCACCCATGATTAAATTACGACGTGTAATTCCTTGTTGATTTGATTTTGTCATGGAACATCTCCTTTTATTCCTTAAATCTAGTAATACTATATTTTAAATTAAAATGTCAACAATAATTCTCGATGAATATTTAAAAATATTCATCATCAACTTAAACAAAAACTAATATTATAAAATAAACTACTGATAAATATTAAATATAATTAATAAAACCAGTTTATAATGAATAATTATTGACATCTACATTGTTATTTTTAAAAAATAGTTTTGCTATTTATTTCATTTCTACATAGGAATGACCATCAAAACAACCTACCACCATCCCCACAGCCTCTCGTGTAAACAAACCATTTTCAACCACACCAGGGATACGATTTAATTCAATTTCCAATATGGCAGGATTTTGAATAATAGGACCACAGTGACAGTCCAAAATAAAATGACCGCTATCTGTTACAACTGGCTGATCCTCATGCATTCGACGCTCAATCAAAATATTTTGAATACCCTGTTCAGCAAGAATACGCTCGACCATCACAGCAGTTTGCTTCCACGCAAATTGAACAACTTCTACAGGAAGTGGGAAAGTGCCTAAACAATCCACAATTTTGCTTTCATCACAAATACACAGCATTTTCTTTGATGCATGCGCAATAATTTTCTCCCAAAGTAAGCATGCTCCTCCGCCTTTAATCATGTTGAACTGACGATCAACTTCATCGGGACCATCAATGGTTAGATCAATGAGACCAATTTCATTCGGATCTACAATTTCAATCCCCACTTCATTTGCAACTTCAATAGTTGAGCGCGATGTCGTTGTACAGATTAAATTCAAACCATTTTTTTTGATATAAGCGCCTAATTCACGGACAAAAAAATGAAATGTAGTTCCTGAGCCTAACCCCAACTTCATACCATCGTGTATAAAATCTTCAATGACACGGCGTCCAGCCACTTTCTTTGCTTCGTTCTGCATCTGACTCATGCATGACTCCTTTTCGCAGTTCTACTGCATTGTTGATAAGAATCAGATCTTATCCGTACGCCATAAATCCAGCGCAGGCAATTGATCTGGAAATTCACTACCACTGGTGATTGCAATTGCAGTTACCAGCATATTGGTAATAAGATGATGATTTAAACGTGAAGCCAATGGCGTCATCAGTTCTGTATGCTCATAAGGCTGTACAGCAATCAAGACATCTGATGCCTGTGCCAATGGGCTATCTTCTGCGGTAATGGAAATCACTTTTGCCCCACCTACACGTGCGATCGAAGCGATTTCAACCATCTGTCTTGTATGCCCAGACTGAGAATAAATGAGCGCAACTTCACTTTGTTTAGCGCTATCTACATGTGTTTTTTGGTGCTTCTCACCAAGTAAAGCTTGGCAACGTATCCCCAAGCGTTGAAACTTATGTTCAGCATCCAAGGAATTTACTTCAGAAATTCCTGTCGCATAAATTCCCACCCAACTGGCTTCATGCAGAAGATTGGCAGCTTCACTGATTTGCTCAGGCGCCAGATCTTCAGCAAGTCTTTGAATTGCATTTAAGGAGTTTCGACAGGTTTTTCGAACAATGTTTTCAATACTGTCATTGGGAATAATTTGTTCATATGCAAAAGGCGCTGAGGGTACTAAACTTTGCGCAAGCTGAAGTTTTAAATCTTGATAGCCCTCAAAACCAAAACGACGGCAAAAGCGCATGATTGTGGGGTCACTTACTGAACATACTTCCGACAAGCTTGCCATACTCATCTGAATCACTTCAGAAGGTGAAGTCACTACAAAATCAGCTACACGGCGTTCAGCACGATGCATATTTTCACTTTCTTGAAGAATTCTTTGAAGCAAACTGACGGTCATATTCTTTTAACTCCCAGCCATCATTCGATAGCCTACTTAATTAAACTTCTAATAAATCTGCCAAACGGCTTAAACGTTGTTTTGAAGAAACATTGAAACTAGGACCCCCACCCCACGGTACAACAAAGAATGGAACGTCTGCACCAATTGCTGTTTGCTGGTCGATAGTGGTATCACCAATATAAGCCCATTGTCCTGAAGCTAAATTCATTGCCTCTGCGACAGCAAGCAAATGTTTCGGGTCAGGTTTACAGGCAGGAACAGCATCAGCGCCCAGCGCAATATCAAATAAATCTGATAGACCCAACTGTTGCAGCACTTTAGCAGTGATTGCATGAGTTTTATTGGTACAGATCTCTAATTTTATACCAGCCGATTTTAAAGCCTCAAGATCCTCACGAACATAAGGAAAAATTCGCGTGTGACTTGCGGGATTTGCCATATACGCTTGTTGATAGCATGTCAGCATAGTTTCAATTGCTGAGTCATCATATTCAATCACAAGCTCATCCAAAATATCGGTAATTAATCTGCGTGGTCCATTGCCTAAAAATTTCTCGACATAACTTGATTGAAGTATCGGCCAATTGTTTTGAATGAAACCCACATTCAATGCTTCAGTAAGGCTTTGTTGCATAAAGGATTTAAAGGCAAAGTTCTCCTAGGCGCCTCAAATTTAAGTGACAACTTGAGTATGAGGTCGGCCTAATTCTGTAAATTTATTTAAAATAGCTATACGGGCATGTACCTCATTGACTTGGCTTTGAAAGTTCCTAGCACTGAGTTTATCGCCTAATAATTTGATGCAATGCATCTTAGTTT
>WNDP01000253.1 GCA_009912575.1 Acinetobacter bereziniae | reverse complement strand
TAGCGCGTTGCAGTTCTTTATTTTCACGTTCCAGTTGTTTTATACGTTCTTGATCTGAAAGATGCTGTACTTTAACTGGATTTTGTTGATCCAAATATTTTTGATGCCAAACACGCAGTGTTTCAGGGGTACAACCTATCTTGGGAGCAATAGCAGTGATTGCAGCCCAATTCGATGGATAATCTTTTTCGGATTCAATAACAAGTTGAACCGCTCTTTCTTTGATTTCAGGGGTATAGTTTGATTTTTTCATCGGAGTAGTTTCTCAGAATGTTGAGTCTCTGACAAACATGGTACGGTTCAGGTTGATCATTTTGATCATTGGTCGCTAATGAGCGTTGAGGATACAATGCTTGAAAGTTCTTAAAATATTCATTTAAATTGGGGTCTTGATAATAGGGAATATAATCATCAATCAACCATTTCGGAATGGGGAACATGTGGATTTCAATATAATAACGTACCCCTGTTGGTTTATAAGTCACCCATGTCCATAATTTAACAGGAACAGCTTTAAGTCGACTTTTATCAGCTTCTACACGATCCTCAAGTATCGCAAAACGTTCAGTATTGACATATTCAGCATAGTATTCGCCTGACCATTCCCCATCTGGTGCTGTGACTTCAAGATTCCATGGATACTTGGTTTGCAACATTTTGTACCAGTCTGCACTGACTTTAAAACTGCCATCCATCCAGCGTTGATACAGTTCCGCATTACGCTCTTTAAAATCCTCAAAGGCAGTTTTTACATCATCTGCACGGACATCGTGCGTTTTAAGATACTCTAAATTTCCAGTCTGGGTTAAACCTACAGTCTGGGTATAATCCCCCTCGATTTTCTTGGCTTGCCATGAACCAATTTCTTCGCGGATCCCTGGACCCACTGCAAATAAAATAATCCAGCCTTGGGGCGCAAAGCCGATATCGAACGTTCTATATACTTTAGGCGAATGATCCCCTCCCTCAGCTCTCATGCTTTTATGCACTGTAGTAAATAAGCGTTGGATCTTGTCTTTAGGCAAAGGTTGGATCAGTTGATAAAATTGATTATCAATACTGTCAAAAAAAGTCAGATGTAACACTTCGGGTAAAGGTTGTTTAAAGGAATTACCACCCAGCGGTGTTCCGCCACGCCCCCAAGGACCACTCGATCCATCCAGTGTTCTTAACCAAGTGCCATCTGCCAAATAAAATGCTGTACGCATATTCTCATCTACAGGAGATTTCACAATATGCGAGTCTACATAAATGTCTTTTGTATTGTCTTTATAACGACCAAATACTGCCGATGAAGTTAACACACCCCATTTAATTTCTTGTACTTTATTCATATCATACACTCGATAAATATAGGCTACCAAAGCCAACAAAATGATCAACAATAGGCTGACAAGTAAAAAATAAAACTTTTTTGTTTTAACCATTATGGATTTTCCGATACGGCAGTCCGTTTTTTAAACGTATACTATAGCCCAAATCTTCAGTCGCTCCTCCCTCGTAAGTCTTTTTAGCGGACCAATGCAAATATTGATTTCGTAAGTTGCGGATCTGCCCTTGGTCTTTTAAACGTAGGTCTAAAACTTTGCCCCAAGTTGCATTTTTCACTACAGCCGCAGGATGGCTATTGATGAGGTTTTTAACAATTCCCGTTAAACCTTTATTTTCATATGTCGTTATATCCTTTTTAAATTGAATCTGCCCATATTGCTGGGTCATCAGCCGCATAGTTTTTAAAGCGATTTTATGATAATCATTGGGAATATTTTGTCGTGATGCCACATATTCTTGTTTGCCCACAGTTTTGATTTGCTGTGCGGTATAAAAACCTTTGTCCATAAACCAATCTCTTAGTGCTTCGGTTTTAATATGATAACTATCACTTGACCCATTCGGATAACTGCCACCAATATCAGAGTGTGCGCCATCCATCACCACTTCATAACCATACTTCTCACGCCGTGCTGCCATAATATTGGTCAGTGAGAAATACTCGCGATACTCATCCCCTGCGGCAATATGGAACACTTTGGTGATTTTTTTGTCATCAGCATCAAAGTCTTTAAAATTTAAACTCAGCTCTTTGACATCATTATCAAAGTCAGGTTTTGCTGCACTATGTACGATCCCTCCCAAACCAAATAATGCAGCCTTCGCCATTGCTGTACCATCTATGGTTTGAAATGAAGACACTGTATCGAAAATCCCCACAAAACGAAAACGCACTTGTTTTGGGGAAAAGCCCCAATCTTTAAACAGTTTTGGTTGGGACTTTGCCAAATGCACAAAGTGTCGTGCTGTAGCTGCACCACGACTAAAGCCAAACACATTAATCATGACGCTAGTTGGTTTATCTCCACTTTTTTTCCCATGAAAACCATCATAGGCTTTTTTAATTTCTATAAAAGCTGATTCCGCACGAGTTTTAACTCCTGTAGGACCACTACCATAAGCAAAACCAGCTTTACTATCGGCTTCATCTTTAGTCGAGCCCATACCCTGAACATAAATCCAAATATTGTCTTTACTTTCACCATAACGTTGACTAAATAAATGCGCGACATTGGAGTAAGCATTGGTATAACTTTCATAAGCATCTTTATCTTCCGCAATCTGTTGTTTATACTTATCTTTATTATCAATATTGTACAAATTGTTTTTGGTACCATCAAAAAACACATTGACGACTAAAGGCTTTACCACGAAAGACACTGAGGAATTTTCAGGTTTATTGGTTTGAGCCATTTTAAAAGGTAGTGGCTTATTTTTTCCATCACCATCAGCATAAATTTCAAGCTGTGAGACATCATAACCAGAGCTTAAACGTAAGGTTTCCCCTTTTGCATTACTGACCCCTCTGAATACATTGCCATCACCTGTGACAATTTTATAAGCAAAACCTGCAACAGGAAGCCCTTTTGGATCTTTTACCACAAACATTTCATTGAACGGGTCTTGTGGAAGAGTGAAAGCAATTGATTTTGGACCCAGTATTGAGTGTTTTGAGGTAAACACTTTTGACTCACCCTTAGTCCCTTGTTCAATCCCTTCTTCAGTAATTTTAATATAATTGCCTTTTACATTAAGAACGATTTCCTCCGCAGCACTGATTTCAATCGTTTTTTTCTTGCTGATCAGTTTTAATGTCTTATCCGCAATCAGGTTCATTTCCCCTGTTAATGACTGTATGTCTACTTTCCCAAATGCGGCAATCAAACGAATGCCTTGCTTAACAGCAAATAAACTTACTTTTTCAATCGCATGGCTAATAAAATTCTTTTGTGTACTGATATTTACACTACCACTCGCGACTTGATTGATATCGGCATCAGCAGACAAATGGATATCTGCGGCAGTACTTAAACCAATTCCTTGAGGAGATGAGAGTAATAAAGCTGCCTGATTAAATTTAGCAATATCTTGTTGAATATTCTCCGCAAAAGTTTTTAACTGTTCTACAGACTTGATCACGTCTGTTTCATGTTGTTTTGCAACATCATTCAATGATTTACGATAAGTATGATTGGTGCTTAGCTGTTTTTTCGCTTCTTCTGCTTCCATATGATCACCTGAAGCAGCAGCTTGTTTATAGCTGGTGAGTAACAATCCACTCCCACCACGTACAGCCCCATAATCATCTGTACGAATCTCAAAACCAACACCACGATCTTGACTGGTTTCTGTGTCTTTCGGGTGACTCAACTGACCTAGATTCACTTGGCTCGAAGAGTAGCTACTTTGAAGTTGTGCACTGAGTTGACCTTGCGTGTCGTCAAAACGTAGCTGATTAAATCCTGTTGCATCTATTTCACTACTTCGAATACCACTTAAACGACGTGTATCAGGCAAAGTCCCTTTGATATCAAATTTGGTCGGGCTTCTTTCTGCTTCATGAATTCGCCCCATGACAAATGGACGATCTACATCACCATTGAAAAAATAAACCACGACCAATTCGCCAACACGTGGTAAAAACCTCGAACCAAAACCTTCACCTGCCCATGAGTTTAATACCTCAACAAATGCCGAGTCTGTATCATTCTCATTTGATCCACTTCCACCATCATGGCTATTATCTTCAACTCTAGAAAATAAGAAACGAAGCTTAATTCGGCCCCACTCATCAACATAAATCGTTTCTCCTTGAGGTCCAACAACACGTGCATGTATCGGAAATGCAGCAGGCTTATGTAATCTTGGATTGTATTCAGGAACAACGGCAATATGACGACGGACTAGAGTTAGTTGGCACCCTTGTTTTTCCTCCCCTACATCGATACCCCATTGATTGATCTGAAGGAGTTTATGAACGGTTTCACTGAAATCTTTAGGTAAGTTATTTTGGTGGAAGCTGTTTTCCTTTAATATTAGAAATTGCTTATCACTTGTATCATGTTGATCTATTTCAAAATGCCCATTAAATTCAAACCAAAAACCAACTTGCACATCACGTACAGTACCTTGAGCAATAAATTGTTTCGCCAGTAAGTCATGATATCGAGCTAAGTTTAAATTCAACTTCTCTAATTGAGTGTTACTTGACTTTGTTGCTCCATCCTCACCTTTTAAGTCACTAATCCATGCCGGCGTTAAATGCCAAGATTGTTCTAAATTTAAATTGTGATTATCATAATATGCACTATGACGGTGGTTTGAAAGTGCAGAACCAGGCCAATCAGTTTGTTCTAAATAATCAGCTTGCCAACGCTGAATATGTAATGCTGTAGGTTGGAGTTTTCTTTTAGCAATAAAATGTGTAATCGTATCAGCAGATTCAACAGCGCTACTTCGATGATAACGAATTTCTTGTCGATCTAAGCGAGCAAACTGACGACTATCGTCAATCAGTTTTAATTTTTGAGCTTGTATGGAATCGTTATGGGATGAAACTATGCTTTGTGCCTCATCTATACACCAGTTTACCCCTTCTGAGCGAAGCAATCTGGTAACTAGAGTGTACTCACATTCATCCACCTGCATGGTAAATGGTCTTATATCATAAGTTGCCTTTAAGCCACTCAAATCTAATGTTAGGCTTTTTGCAAAAAGTTGTGATCGCTGTTGCCATTCGTGAAATATAATTTTTATAATATCAATCACAGACTTATTCATAAAAATACGATTATTACGCTTAAGTCGCCATAATGATGTCGCATCTTCGAACGTTAATTTATACAGTGTTAAAGCACCATCAGACTGTCCCAATTCAGCACAGGTCACAATACCCGTGGTTCTAAACAGTTGATTTTTATCTGTTCGAACATTAACAGCAACTTTACAGCCGATCAAATTTTTCAACGGAATCAAACCATTTGTCGCAACACAAATTAATTCAGCTTTAACTCCTTCGTTAATTTCATGACAAAGACTAAAATGATTCAAAAATAATTGATGATTAAGTTCATCATTTGAAAATTTAGCTGTTATTGTCCGATGTTGTACATTTAGCCCAATTTTATCTAAAACATCATTTATATTTAGCATAATAAGTTAA
>WNDP01000252.1 GCA_009912575.1 Acinetobacter bereziniae | reverse complement strand
TACGTTGTGATGAAAAGTAAAGCTTATCAAGCTCACTTGCTGTTTGTCGCACGGCGATAACTGCACCAGTAGCTAGAGCCATAAGGGCAACTTTAAGTGAAGCTGATTTTAGCTCTACACGCCCCATAGCATCTTGCATTTGACCTAAACCGGTATTATCAGTTTTAAAACCAAGTGCAACCATAAAATTGCGTATTACACCTTCTTCAGCCATGAGACCATCCTATTTTTTACTTTTCATTTTCATGTGCTTGACTGATTAGATATTCATTATCAGCAACCACATCTAACGCATCATTCATTAATGCAATGTCTGCCAAATCAACCTTGCCATTTTTTAAAGATTCAAATTTACACATTCCCTTAATTACTGGACGCATAAGCCAATCTTCTTGATTTGGTAAACTTTGAAACTCTATGTGGACTGACTCTGAATGCTCGATGCCTTCATAAGCAGTCCTTGAATAAAATTTGAGAGGCTGACACGAATTACAGCAACAACAAGCGGAAGGATCTGCCCCATATCCAAATCATCAAACATGATGGATCGACCACGGCACACAATAGATGAACCACGTTTAACGACAGATAAGCATTTGTGAATGATGTAATTCACATCGTCCTCTGGCATCTTTGCGAATGCTTCCATGAACGGCTCTAAAGCCTGTGCCAATGGCTCAAGGCTACCGAGCTCGTTATTATCTCCAAGCTCAATAGACTCAATAGTTTTTGATAAGTCACCCTTAGCAACTTCGGAAATAATTGGCATAAGTGTAGGAATAATCGGGGCGATTTTTCGTGATACATGAAACTGATCGAGCGCATTTAAGCGCCCGATCGTGTAATCATGCTCACCAATTGTGATGAGTTCATTCATTAGTATTTAAACCTTATTCGTAAGTACCGTATTTCATATCGACTTTGATTGAATCAAAAACCCATTCAACCATTGCACCATCTTTCGCATTGGTGTAATCAGGAACTTTTTTAAATGCACATTTAGAAGCTGTGTGGTTATCACCTGAGCCGGAATGGTTCAATGTGATGGTATTTTTGCCCCATTTACGTGTAACGCCTTTTTGAGCGTTATAAATGTTCATTAACTTGGCATTTGCTGACGAGGTTTTAAGTAGACGAATCGTGACCTGACCTGAGTTATCAGCATGTAAGGAATGCATGCCTTCACCATCTGCACCAATCGTCATGGTGTTTTTATCTCCAGCCATTGCAAATGTAATACCTTCTTCGGCAATACCTGCACCATAACCTAGATCAATGACACCGTCAGCACTCGTTAATGAGCATTGAGTGTCCATAAAGCTATAAGTAGACATAAATTGCTCCTTAACGGTTCACTGAGACAACAACATCGGCGAAGTGTGTTGCACCTGCCAACTTTGCCGCGATTTGAAATACAGGGGCTTTGCGTGCTTCACGTTCCGACTGAGCTTGATCATCTAAGCTATTGGCGTAAACATAAAAGCCCTTAGGCAGATAGTCACCAGTGTTCAATGCGCCAAAGCTGTCACCGTTCCACTGACCTTCACCCATCAAGCCGTTATTCATACCCTGTTCGCAAGCCTGTTCAAGTACGCCACACTGACGATTTACACCTGCAGCAGTTTGGGGAATTTTGGTTGTGCTGGTGTAATACAGATTCCACAGCGAGTTTTCTAAATGATTTTGCAACCAATCTAAGCCGTGAAGCTCATCAATGAACGTTCCATCACACATCACACCTTCTTGTAAGATGGCAGTGTCATTGTCGTAACCTGCAAAAACATTACAGTTCTTAGCCGTCAATGCATTCGCTTCTGAGATTTTTAAATCTTCAGGTGGAATACCTGGCAATTGCTTAAACTTAAGGGTGATTGTGGTATTAGTACCGTTAAAATTCACGCTAAATGCACGACCAAAAACTGAAGCTGCAGCATAAGCATTGGTGCTTGAAAAAATACAAAAGGTACGGCGGTACTTCGCATTTGAAAGCTTGTAAGCAATATCGGTTTTGCTTGTTGCGCTTGTTGAATCATCTACCTGAGTCGTATAACCAAACACGCGTACAGGATCAGCCGCTTCAATCAGAGAGGCAACAGATAAAACTTGCTCATCGGTTAAGTCAGATGCCACAACCAAACCGTACCATTTAAGTGAATCCAAACATGCTGTAATTGCAGCTTGAATAGTTTCAGGTGTTTGTCCATCTTTGTGCCAATAGCCAATATATAAAGTTCGAGGCTTTGGTGATTGGCCAAAATACGTCAATGCCGCTTTATATTCTGGATCATCAACGCCATAGTCTTGGCCAACCTCTTTGATGCTTGAATATTGGCGCATACGCTCAATATTATCGATCACACCACTAGTTGAACCTAGAATCAGTAAAGAGCCAAACGAACGAGGCCCTGCCGCTAATGCAGCAAGACTAATGCTGACATTGACGACATTAGAAACAGGTAATGTCATTTAAGACTCCTAATTTCGATGAGTTTTAATTTGAAAACTTTTGAATGTTTTGACCGCATACGTCCGTTTGGTCTTACGTCTAAAAGTAGCGACCAAGTCATAACGATGCACATATTGTTGGTTTAGAAAGTCGGGGGCCGTGATAATTTCATCACACCCAACATATTTGATTTTGTACTCACGTAATTGAGCAATGTTTTGCGGAATGCCTAGACCATCTTTAAAGATATTTGCAAATGCCTGACCACGTTGGCCATAAAAGGATAAAAACAGTTTTAAGGTTTCGTGGCGTATAGAATCCATATCCTCGTCATGCTGTTCAAACATAGGACCATCATCTGAGGTGAGCGCCTTTACTGCAAAACCACACCAATCCACGCCAACGGCGGGCATAGGTGGTGGATCTTCTTGCCAGCGAGGGCGCACGAACTGACCTTGTAGAGATGTAACCCCTACAATGAAAGCTTGAAAAATATCTTCTAATTCTTGGTCATAGGCTGCACCTCCGCTTGGTGGAATATAACCACCTGTTGCAGAGTCACCCATTTTTACCCCAAAGGTTTTAAGTCACAGATTGCTTTATTGAATCCACGCCCATAATGCAAATTATCAAACACCTGAACAACATAGTAAGTTTTACCTTTCCATGTAATCTCATCGGCTTGATGATCTTTACTACCTGCAATTAATGGTGTTTTGGTGTGAATATTGATTGCGCCTTTGATTAAAGTTCCATCCTCTCTGCGATCCATGTTTTGACCGCTATTGGTTGTCACCACACCACTAAATTTAAAACTTTTTTGAGTTTTAACAGGTCGCCCATTCTCCCCAACTTCAACCTCGATCCGCTTACAAACAAGGTCTTTAGTCATAAAATCTGGATCTAACAAAACATCTGAAACATCAAGATTAGGCACGTTTGATTTCCTCCTCTCCTTGCATCACAACATAAGTATGTGAATTACGGTATTGAGCTGTATCTACTAATGGCTTTTCAGACTTTCGCCCTCGAGCTTTACGACCTTTGATTGTCAATGGTGCTAATGGGGCAAAATCACCCGCATTAATAAACCGCTTAACATTCATGGTGGCTTTCATTCCCGCAGATTCAAGATAGAAATACATGCGCTTAGTGTTACCAGTTAATGCAGCATCAACAGCCCAGGTGAGCTTTTCAGCGATAATGTCTTGGACTTCTTCAATACCTGGTATTAAATGAGGTCGTGGGGGTAAGTTCATTGCTGGGGAACCAGTTTCGAGTAAATAGCCAATAGCAGCATTCGTCATACCGTCTCCATCTGTTCTAGCCTCACCATGAGGAACACCCACCAAAACATCAGTTTTCGATAACTCAGATACAGCATTGAGAATATCGAGTAATCCGTTTCCTGTTGAAGTTACACTCATAGTTGAATACCACCTGCACCAGCCATCATCATGAGCTCATAGAACTGAATACCAAAGGTCGTCATATTCCAATGCCCTGCATCTGTGATTAATACACCTGATACATCCATTGATTTAGATACACTATCTACTGATTTGGACGTTTCATTGCCTATGACTTTTCCTGCATCACCACTAATACTTGCAGCATCCATCCCACGCTTGAACAGCGTGAGATAGTGAGCAATAAATAAAGTCAGTCCATAATCAATCAAACTATCAAGATCGTTAGGACTACCCCATCGAGACTCAGGCAACAGTTTTTTTCCAAGCTTTAGATAGAAATTGAACTGAAATGAGGGAAAGTCATTAGCATCAGCAAACATTGGCATAGCTTCACGAAATGATAATTCTGTGATCATGTTTATTTGCCTTTTGTTTTAGTCTCTGCGTCCGCAGGTGTATCAACAGGTTTTACCGCTTCGGATTGGGTTTGTTGAGCCTTAGCTAACTGAATTTTTAAATCACCAATTTCCTTATCACGATTTTTTAAGTCGTCCGTAAGCTGATTGATTTGTGCTGTTGCCGCTTCGGATTGGGTTGTTAATGATTCGATTGCAGCATTTGCAGCATCAAGTGCAACCTGTAGGTCATGTGAACTTGAATCATTTGAAGTAAATTCTTTCAAATGCGCTTTAACAAACCAATGCTCAGCAACCTCTTGTTCGACTTCTTGAAAACCCTCTTCAAGCACAATTGTCTTCGCTTCTCCTTGATCATCACGACCAAGGTTTACTGTAAGTCGCTTTGACAAATAGATTTGCACTAACTTAGACATAACAACTCCTTATAACCCATCAGCATAGTATGCGGTTTCAGGATAAACCCACTCAACAGCACCTAAACGACCAAAATAAGTGGTCAATTGACGTAAATCACGATATTCAATTGGTGTACGTTGTAATGGTACCAGAGGGAAACGAACACGATTTTCTGACTGCGTGTATGTCATCATACGATCCGTACCTGCTACACCACGCTGAACACACCATTTTGACGGTTGAATATCTAAAGGACGACCATTCACCGAGTTGCTTAAGCTGTTTGCTTTTAGGAATTCGAGAATTGAAATGTTACCTGCTTCACTCACAATACGTGACGTAAGTAAGCTGAACTGCACAGGTGGTAATAAAAGCTTATCAGGACATACCGCAAAACCGGATGCCACCCAAGCATTATTTAAGATGAGATTCACATCATCTAAAATTTCTTGTGGTGTTGATGTTTTCCAACCTTTATTTACGTTGGTTGCACCGACTTTACTTGAGTTAAGCAAGCCTTCTACACCGACAATTCCATCACCGATATAGACTTGCTCATCAATATCCATTTGATGCTTAAGCTGCAATCCTGATAATTTTTGAGAATCTACAGGACGACCGACTGCTCGTGCCGATTCAAGTTCTGGAATAGTCCAGCCAACCTGCATTGCCCATAACGTTAATGGTTGTGCAACTTTAGCAATATCCAATGCAATACCTGCAATTGCATCAGTATTTTTACCAACCCACGATTTTCCATTTGGTGAAGCACCACCTGCAGCAGCAAAGGTAGAATTGGTAAATGATGAGGTTTCATCAGCAATCGAAACATCAGAGCGCAAATCAA
>WNDP01000251.1 GCA_009912575.1 Acinetobacter bereziniae | reverse complement strand
CAGGTCGTTCATCTGTCACTGCTGGTGCTTTAGTCACAGCAAATCAGGCGAATGCTCTAGTCACGATTCAGCAACTTGATCCAATTTATGTAGACATCAGCCAATCCAGTGCTGAGTTGTTACGTCTACGCCAACAGTTGAGTCAAGGCAGTATTGATCGCAGTAACAATACAAAAGTTCGCTTAAAACTTGAAGATGGTAGTTACTACCCTGTTGAAGGAAATCTTGCATTTTCTGACGCAAGTGTAAATCCAGAAACAGGTTCAGTGACACTTCGTGCTGTGTTCTCAAACCCTAATCACTTGTTATTACCGGGTATGTTTGCCAATGCGCAAATCGTACAAGGTGTGATTCCAAATGCTTACTTGGTTCCTCAAGCAGCGATTACACGTACGCCAACAGGTCAAGCCATTGCAATGATTGTCAATGCAAAAGGTCTTGTTGAAAGTCGTCCGATCACAACTTCAGGTGTCCAAGGTAAAGATTGGATTGTCACTCAAGGTTTAAATACAGGTGATAAAGTCATTGTTGATGGTATTGCTAAAGTAAAACCTGAACAGGAAGTGGTTGCTAAACCTTATCAACCACAAGCTGAAGCTAAACAAGGGCAAGCTGCTCCTAAACCAGCAACAGCGGCTCAACCTGCGGCTCAGCAAGAAAAAAACAGTGAACAAAAATCTACTTCACATGCTTAAGGGGTAGACTGAATGGCTCAATTCTTTATTCATCGTCCGATTTTTGCATGGGTAATTGCATTAGTCATTATGTTAGCGGGTGTACTCACGCTGACAAAAATGCCCATTGCACAATATCCGACGATTGCACCACCGACTGTCACCATTTCTGCGACATATCCAGGTGCATCTGCTGAAACTGTTGAGAATACAGTTACACAGATTATCGAACAACAAATGAATGGCTTGGATGGCTTACGTTACATCTCATCTAACAGTGCGGGTAACGGTCAGGCTTCAATCCAAATTAACTTTGAACAAGGTGTCGATCCAGATATCGCCCAAGTTCAAGTACAAAATAAATTACAGTCAGCAACAGCACTTTTACCTGAAGATGTACAACGTCAAGGGGTTAAAGTGACTAAGTCTGGGGCAAGTTTCTTACAGGTACTTGCATTTTATTCTACACAAGACAGTCTTTCTGCAAATGACATCAAAGACTACGTAAACTCGAACATTTCAGAACCACTAAGCCGTGTGGCTGGTGTAGGTGAAGTGCAAGTGTTTGGTGGTTCGTATGCCATGCGTATTTGGCTTGATCCTGCGAAATTAACTAGTCTTGGGCTTACACCAAGTGATGTTGCTGCGGCAATTCGTGCGCAAAACTCACAGGTTGCTGTTGGTCAATTAGGTGGTGCGCCATCTGTTGATGGGCAAGTGTTGAATGCAACAGTTAATGCACAAAGCATGTTGACCACACCTGAACAGTTTAAAAACATCTTCTTGAAAAACACCAGTGATGGTGCTCAAGTTCGTTTAGGTGACGTGGGACGTGTTGAATTAGGTGCGGACAACTATCAGTTTGACTCGAAATACAATGGTAAACCTGCTAGTGGTGTTGCGATTAAACTTGCAACTGGTGCCAATGCCTTAGATACAGCGAAAGCTGTTGAAGCACGTTTGGTTGATTTGCGTAAGAACTACCCTACTGGCATGAAAGATGAATTGGCATTTGATACAACGCCATTTATTCAATTGTCGATTGAAAGTGTAGTCCATACCTTAATCGAAGCAGTAGTTTTGGTATTCTTTGTCATGTTCTTGTTCTTACAGAACTGGCGTGCAACGATTATTCCAACAATGGCTGTTCCAGTGGTTGTGTTGGGTACATTTGCCATCATTAACCTGTTTGGATTCTCTATCAACACCTTGACCATGTTCGCAATGGTATTGGCGACTGGTCTACTGGTGGATGATGCCATCGTTGTCGTAGAAAACGTCGAACGGGTAATGCAGGAGGATCATTTAGATCCAGTCACCGCAACAGAACTTTCAATGAAACAGATTTCTGGTGCATTGATTGGTATTACCTCAGTATTGACTGCTGTATTCGTACCAATGGCATTCTTTGGCGGTACAACAGGTGTAATTTATCGACAATTCTCGATCACACTTGTGACAGCAATGGTCTTGTCTTTGATTGTTGCATTGACGTTTACGCCTGCACTATGTGCGACGATCCTGAAACAGCATGATCCAAACAAAGAACAAAGCAATAACATTTTTGCACGTTTCTTCCGTTGGTTTAACAACGCTTTTGACCGTACTGCGGAGAAATACCAAAATGGTGTAAACCGTATGACTCACCATAAATTATTCTCAGGAATTGTTTATGCTGTTGTTGTTGCAATATTGGTCACGATGTTTGTAAAAATGCCATCATCATTCCTACCTGAAGAAGATCAGGGGATTGTTATGACTTTGGTACAGTTACCACCAAATGCGACCTTAGACCGAACGGGTAAAACCATTGACAGCATGACGGACTATTTCTTAAATAAAGAAAAAGATTCGGTTAAATCTGTATTTAGTGTTGCTGGCTTCTCCTTCACAGGTGTAGGTCAAAATGCGGGGCTTGCTTTCATTCGCTTGAAAGATTGGGATGACCGTACAACACCAGAACAACAGATTGGTGCTGTGATTCAACGTGGTATGGCACTCAATATGATCATCAAAGATGCTTCATATGTTATGCCACTTCAGTTACCTGCAATGCCTGAATTGGGTGTTACTGCTGGATTTAACTTACAGCTTAAAGATCCTGCTGGGCGTGGTCACGATCAACTGATTGCTGCACGTAATGCGATTTTGGGTATGGCTTCACAAGATAAACGTCTTGTCGGTGTACGTCCAAATGGTCAGGAAGATACTCCACAGTACCAAATCAAGATTGACCAAGCACAAGCAGGTGCGATGGGCGTAAGTATTGCTGATATTAACTCAACCATGAGCATGGCTTGGGGTGGTTCATATATCAATGACTTCGTCGACCGTGGCCGTGTCAAGAAAGTTTATGTTCAAGGTGAAGCGAACTCTCGCATGATGCCTGAAGACTTAAACAAATGGTATGTGCGTAACAGTAAAGGTGAAATGGTTCCTTTCTCTGCCTTTGCAACAGGTGAATGGACTTATGGTTCTCCTCGCTTAGAGCGTTATAACGGTGTTTCTTCAGTCAACATTCAAGGTACTCCTGCACCTGGCGTCAGCTCTGGTGATGCGATGGCGGCTATGGAAGAAATCATTGCTAAATTGCCATCTATGGGCTTAGCAGGTTATGACTATGAATGGACTGGTTTATCTTTAGAAGAACGTGAGTCTGGCGCTCAAACACCATTCTTATATGCCCTTTCTCTATTAATCGTCTTCCTGTGTCTTGCTGCACTTTATGAAAGCTGGTCAATTCCGTTCTCGGTATTGCTTGTTGTTCCATTAGGTGTCGTGGGTGCAGTCGTATTGACTTACCTAGGTATGATCATTAAAGGCGACCCAAACCTTTCCAATAACATTTACTTCCAAGTTGCGCTCATTGCAGTCATCGGTTTGTCTGCGAAGAATGCGATTTTGATTGTAGAATTTGCGAAAGAGTTGCAAGAAAAAGGCGAAGAACTGTTTGACGCGACATTGCATGCTGCAAAAATGCGTTTACGTCCAATTATCATGACGACTTTGGCGTTTGGTTTCGGTGTACTCCCTCTTGCTTTGTCAACAGGTGCAGGCGCTGGTAGCCAACATTCAGTCGGATATGGTGTATTGGGTGGTGTACTTAGCTCAACACTTTTAGGTATCTTCTTTATTCCTGTGTTCTTCGTATGGATTCGTAGTATCTTTAAGTACAAACCTAAAAATCAAAATATTCAGGAGCATAAATCGTGATGCAAAAAGTATGGTCTATTTCAGGTCGTAGCATTGCGGTATCTGCACTTGCGCTTGCTTTGACAGCTTGTCAAAGCATGCGTGGCCCAGAACCGGTAGCTCAGGCGAACTTACCTACGAGTTATATTGATAATGGCACAGGTACGTCGATTGCTGAACAAGGCTATAAAGAGTTTTTCGCAGATCAACGCTTGCTGCAAGTCCTTGATCTAGCGCTTGCCAACAACCGTGATCTACGTACTGCGACATTAAACATTCAACGTGCACAGCAAGCTTATCAAATCACTGAAAACAATCAGTTACCTACGATTGGGGCAAATGGTGGCGTTTTACGTCAAGATTCAGGTACAGGTGCTCAAACACGTTATAATGTTGGTCTAGGCGTAACGTCATATGAGTTGGACTTTTGGGGTCGTGTAAAAAGTTTAAAAGACAATGCATTAGATACTTATTTATCGACTGCAAGTGCACGTGATGCAACGCAAATCAGTTTGATTGGCCAAGTCGCACAGGCTTGGTTGAATTACTCTTTTGCCACAGCACGACTTAAATTGGCTGATCAAACCTTAAAAGCTCAACTTGATTCTTATAACCTCAACAAAAAACGTTTTGATGTGGGTATCGACAGTGAAGTTCCTGTTCGTCAGGCGCAGATCTCGGTTGAAACTGCTCGTAATGATGTTGCGAACTATAAGACTCAAATTGCTCAGGCTCAAAACTTGTTGAACTTACTTGTTGGACAACCTGTTCCTGAGAATTTATTGCCTAAACAGCCTGTTACACGTATTACCACTAATTCAGCATTTGCTGCTGGCTTACCAAGCGACTTACTGAACAACCGTCCAGATGTTAAAGCGGCTGAATATAAACTTTCTGCTGCGGGTGCAAATATTGGTGCTGCAAAAGCACGTTTATTCCCAACCATTAGCTTGACGGGTTCTGCAGGTTATGCGTCTACAGATTTAAGTGATTTGTTTAAATCTGGCGCTTTTGTTTGGTCTTTAGGCCCTAGTCTTGATATTCCTTTATGGGATTGGGGTACACGTAAAGCGAATATTAAAATCTCAGAAACAGATCAACAAATTGCGTTGTCTGATTATGAGAAATCTGTTCAATCTGCTTTCCGTGAAGTGAATGATGCTTTGGCGACGCGTCAAAATATTGGTGATCGTCTATCTGCACAGAAACGTTTAGTTGATGCAACCAATACCACCTATAAACTTTCAAATGCCCGCTTCCGTGCAGGTATTGATAGCTTCTTATCGGTATTAGATGCACAACGTACTTCATACTCTGCTGAACAAAGTTTGTTGCTTTTAGAACAAGCCAACTTAAACAATCAAATTGAAGTGTACAAAACCTTAGGTGGTGGTCTCAAAGCCAATACCTCAGATCAAATTGCACAACCAGCTTCTTCGTCTGAATTGAAATACCATCCAAACGATAAAAAGTAAGTAAATCAAATTGACTATAAAAGCTCACTTCGGTAGGCTTTTTTTATTGCTTTTTGTGTCCCGTCCTGAAATAAGTTTACACATAGGAAACTTATTTTATGGAACATGAACAAAGCCAAAGAGTTAAACGTACTCAGAGAGATGATTCTTTTGCCTTTAAAATGATGGTTATTCAGGAAG
>WNDP01000250.1 GCA_009912575.1 Acinetobacter bereziniae | reverse complement strand
AAACTAAGATGCATTGCATCAAATTATTAGGCGATAAACTCAGTGCTAGGAACTTTCAAAGCCAAGTCAATGAGGTACATGCCCGTATAGCTATTTTAAATAAATTTACAGAATTAGGCCGACCTCATACTCAAGTTGTCACTTAAATTTGAGGCGCCTAGGAGAACTTTGCCTTTAAATCCTTTATGCAACAAAGCCCTTCCAAGATATAAAGCTGTCGATTTTGTTAGATTTCTTACAGCACCTTTTGTTGCGCAATAGGCTAGATAATCAGCATTCCCTACAATTCCTTCTATTGAAGAAATATTTATAATCGAACCCCTATCACCAAACAAAGGGAGCATGTGTTTTGTTCCAAAAATTGGGCCTTTCAGGTTTACATTGATTTCAATATCTAAATTTTCTTCTTGAATATCCTCAGCATTTCCTTCAATAGCTAGACCCGCATTATTAATAAGCACATCAATTTTAAAGATTTTTTTAAAAAGAAGTTGGTTAACAAACTCACACCACTCTTTTTCATTCCCTATATCCATCTGAAATATTTCAATAAATTGCTGTGAATATTTAGTCTCAGCTAATTCAACTTTGCTCATCGGTTGTTTATCAATTAAAAGTAAATTAGCACCTTCTTGTATGAATATACTGGCAATGGCAAACCCTATCCCAGAAGCAGCTCCTGTAATGACTACAGTCTTATTTTTTAGCCTCATTCAGAAACTCCCAACTCCTTTAGGATTACTTGAGAAAGTTTGTTGGCTGAAGCTGGGTTCTGTCCTGTAATTAACTTTCCATCTAAAACTACACACTCTCGCCAGCTTTCAGCGGATTCAAATTTAGCACCTAATTTACTTAACTCTGTTTCGACAAGACATAGAATATCTCCTTCTAAAGCCATATCTTTCTCTTCTATATTTGTAAAACTTGTGCCGCGTTTACGAACAATAAATGGTGTACCTAATTGCGTTTTCAATGAAATAAGTGCGCCCCCTGCATGGCAAATTGTTGAAATAATTTTATTTTTTCAATAAACTTTTCTAAAACAGAATCTAACTCAGCATTTTTATATAGATCAAATAAAGGAGCATATCCACCAGGAATAAAGACAGCGGCATACTCCCCAGCATCAATCTGATTGAGTGGAATCGTTGACTGAAGCTGGCCATCAAATTTCAAATCACTCTTATAAACATCAAAAAGAGCATGACTTTTAAACATCTCAATGGAAACAGGATCAATAGATACTTCTCCTCCTTGTGGCGAAGTGAAATCAATACTTAAACCTGCTTCTCTAAATGCAGTAAAAGGAATATATAGTTCTTCAAGCCATGATCCTGTCGGTTTATTTAGCTTAGGAAAACGTGATACTGAACTCAGAATAATTAAAATCTTCATCTATACACTCCCAACCATTAAGACAGACTATTTTTGGTTTGTTTTTCCCACAATTCCACAGCATCTATATAAGTTTGAACCTCATGAATTCCATCATTTAAAATCCAAGTTAAAGGACCAATCATCTGCAAAATGAATGTAGTATCAGCTAGCATTTTTGTTGCTGCATGATCCGCTCCAGTAGCTTCATAAAGAAAACCATCTTTGATACATAAGGCTCCACCTTTTTCAGGTCCACCTCTTAATTCTAAAATTCCATCAAAAACATAACCTTCTGCAGGACCATGGTGGATATGTGGCGCAAGCGTAGATTGATTAGGGCGCAATAAAATAAAACTGTCCAAATTCCCATTTCTGGAGATACATGTAATAACTTCCATTTCACCCCCCCAGAATGATATTGAGCTGGAAAATCTTGCCATTCAACTTTATTAACTTGCACGTAAGCATCTTGCGGTTTATTCGTAATCATTAAGGACTTCCTTGACTTTGTTTATCCATAACTTGAAAATACCACTAGCAAGAAGCTCCTCAATATCCATTTTTGGCAATATAAATATTCAAGCATTAAAAAGATTACTAAATTTTTTAATCATTTCATCAACTATAGAAATTGTTATTCCAGCCTTTAATTAAACAAGCATTCTGATGATATTTTTTTTAATATATAAATTATGCTTAAAAATTTAAAGTATATTAAAATTATGAAAAATAGCTGTTTTTATGCAATCAATTTCAATATTTTATTTTGAATATAAAACATCCTATATTCTTAAATATCATTAAAGGTGAGACATTCGGTATTGAAAAAAGAGGATAAAATTAGTTTCTGCCTTTTTATATTAAAAGCTTATTGAATCAAGTTAACAGGCCAACTCATGAATATTCCAAAATTCGAATTCAAAAACTCGGTTTAACTGCACCGTAGTGCGGATAAGTTTGAAAAATCATCGTATTTAGGCCTAAATCTAATAATTGCACCAATACCACAATCTATGATTAACTGCATTAATATTTTTTTACTCTTCCCTGACTCAACATGGATTTAGAGACTCGTCATCTTAGACAACTGCTTACACAAGCACATCAGCTCCCCGAAGTGCTGCTTTTAAAACAGACAACAACATCGACCAATGATGATGTGCGTGAAATTGCGCTCAGTGGCGTCAAGACGGTTTTGGTCTGTAGTGAAACTCAGACACAAGGGCGAGGTCAGCACCAACGGGAATGGGTTTCCCCTGTCGGTAATATTTATTTAAGCACATTGCTTGAAACTCGAACACCCTTAGATGGGCGTTTAGCCTTAGAAATTGCCTTAAATATCTTACAAATGCCTACACTGAAAGGTTTAGCTGAATTGCAGATTAAGTGGCCCAATGATCTCTATAGTTCACAAGGTAAATGGGGTGGAATTTTGGTTGAACCGATTTCACCACAACAGGCTATTGTTGGAATAGGCATCAATCTATTTCCTGTTGCTGAGCAAAATATTACCCAACAAGCCACCTCAATAATGCAATTAGGTCTCCAGTTCCCGAACCGCATTCAAATCATCTCTGAAATGTATTTAGCAATCCAGCAAGCAGGACAATGGTTTGATCATGGTTGTTACAACCTTGCTGCACGATTCAATCATTATGCTGCGTTTATGGACCAAGCTGTTCATTTTGAACAAGTTCATGATTCAATCAGTGGTATTTTTAAAGGAATTTCGGATGATGGCGCACTCAACTTATTGACTGCGCAGGGCTTAGTCAGTGTATATCAAGGACGTTTACGCCTAGCTGAAACATAAACTGAGTCCTGTTAATCTCATTGAAGCATTATATTTATCGACATGAGCAGTCAAAACTAAACAACTCCTCATTGTTTACCCCCATATGAGTTCTGTTAATGAAAGCACTTTGGTTAGATATTGGAAATACTCGGCTAAAATATTGGATCACTGAAAATGATCAAATCATTGAGCAAGCAGCCGAATTGCACTTGCAGTCTCCTGCGGATTTATTACTTGGTTTAATTCAACATTTTCGTAGTTTAAGTTTAGACAGCATCGGTATTTCATCTGTTCAAGATAAAAAGAACAATGAACGTATTATCCAGATTTTGAAGTTACTGGATATTCCTGTCACTTTTGCCAAAGTCCATGCAGAATATGCTGGTTTACGTTGTGGTTATGACCATATCGAACAGCTCGGAATTGATCGTTGGTTACAAGTTTTAGCGGTTGCAAAAGCTGAAGAAGATTTATGTGTAATCAGTTGCGGTACTGCATTAACCATTGATTTAACACAAGGTTTCCAACATTTAGGCGGTTATATTCTTCCTAATCTCTATTTACAGCGAGACTCTTTGATTCAAAAAACCAAAGGAATTAAAATTCCCGATGCTGCATTTTCAGAGTTAAGTCCTGGTCGCAACACTATAGATGCTGTCCATCATGGGATTTTCTTGGGTTTATTAAGCACGATTGAAAAAGTGCTTGAACAACAACCTCGAAAGCTGATTTTAACGGGCGGTGATGCTCATCTGTTTGCTCAGTTCCTTGAGAAGTATCAACCTCGCATTGAAACAGATTTATTACTCAAAGGCTTACAGTTTTATATAGATCGGCAGACAAATTAAATCTACATACATTTTCATGATGAATGATTTATGCTCGATCTAAATACATCACCCTCTCAAAAAGAGCATTAAAAAAGACCATAAAGAGAATTCATCATGAAAATAATCCCAGTATTGTTAAGTACCTGCCTCATCAGCATAAGCATGATTGGCTGTAGTCAACTTTCTACTACATCAAGCCCAACAAACCTTTCTAAAACCCTTACAACCAACGAAGCTGTTATTGCCTATTTTGCACCAGATGCAGGTGAGGAAGAATGCTCTTGCAGCTCATCAGTTATGGATCAAGGTTATTCAGTTCATCCTGTAGAAAATGGCTACTTTAGGAAACTATTAGGCAGAGACAAAGAGGGGCGTTTTTTAGTCCAGGATTTCTATCAAAACAGCCATAAAAAACAATCTGATCCATTTTGGATTAAAGAACCCCAAGGCTTAAACAGTTTTGATGGAAAATATCTTGATGGTGATGTAACAGGCTATTATGAGAATGGAACGATCAATTTCAAGGCAAGTTATAAAGACTTGCAACCCATTGGAAAATCTGAAAATTATTATCCGAATAAGCAACTTGGATTAGAAGAAAACTATGTCGATGACCAGACGATTATTCAAAAAGTTTGGTATGAGAATGGTAAAGTTGCAGCTGAACTCAGAATTAACCCAAGTGAAGAAAATACTATTGTAGCGAGTCAAGTTTGGGATCGACAAGGTCAGCTTGTGGATGATGAGATACAAGCCCAAGATATTCTCAACGAATTATATTCACGATTCACTTTAGATCATTAACCTTACACTCTACAAAAAAATCTCAACCCACCACCTGAGTCCGTGATTCTGAGTTGAGTATAATAATGAGCTTTTCCCAAAGGATGGTAAGCGTATTAAAACCATCCTCTGCCATAAAATGTCCTGCACCTTTGACTTCTACCATTTGTGTATTCAGCAAATGTCCAAGTTGAATACTGAATGGTGCAGGAACAAAAGGATCATTGTTGGAGAAAAAAATAAAACGATGACTAATGTTCAATCGAAGTAAAGCATCATCAATACGAGCCGAGTTTAAAAATAAATTCAACTCAGGTAATGTGGGCAAATTTTGATTAAATCCTGCCACTAAAAACAATGCGCCCAATTTCCTTCCTAATAACTCATTGGAAAGAAAACCTAAACTCGCAACACAGCCTAGACCATGAGCAACAATGATCACATCTTCATTTAAAGACCGAATTTGTTGAACCAAATGATGCTTCCAAAGCCCATATTGAGGGTGATCAGTTTGATCAAATTGGATAATTTCGCACTCATTTCCCGTCGCAAGTATTTGTAATTTTATCCATGGAAACCAATGGTCCTTTGAAGAAGCATGATAACCATGTACGATAAAAACTCTTTTCATAGACATTTTCTTATCAGCAGTTTAAATTTTATCTAAGTAATTGAGTCACAATATCTAAATAATAAAGAGAAGTGTGTTATTTTTATTTAACAAAAAAGCGCCCTAAGGCCACTGCTGTCCCACAAATATCACAAGAAGAACCTCAGTTGAGGTTCTTCTTGCTTTAACCACTTTTTATCTGGCAAAAATAAATATTTCAGCAATTTTCTTTCAAATAAATTCACCTGAATAATTCTTAATAATCTTTGAACACTCCATCCTTCCTGTGCCATA
>WNDP01000025.1 GCA_009912575.1 Acinetobacter bereziniae | reverse complement strand
TAGCAGTTGGCGTAAAGATCCTTACTTATAATATGCTTTACACTGATTATTGATTTATATGAATAAGTTTATCAGTATCTCTGCTTTTTGTTTTGTTTGAAAAAGCGGTATAACTCGTGGCAAAAATAAATGGATTAATGGAGTCATTATGAATCATCCTTCTGATTTGAAGTATGCAGCAACACATGAATGGGCAAAAATTGAGGGTGATCTCGTGATTACTGGTATTTCAGATCATGCTCAAGATGCTTTGGGTGACCTTGTTTATGTTGAAGCTCCAGAAGTAGGTAGTCGTGTAACTGCTGGTGCTCAGGCAGGTGTCGTTGAATCAGTGAAAACTGTTTCTGATATTCATGCTCCTGTCTCAGGTGAAGTGGTCGAAGTAAATACCGCTCTTGAAGATGATCCAGATTTTGTCAATGATGACCCATATGGCAAAGGTTGGATTTATAAGATTAAACCAGACAATATTGCAGATGTTGAAAAGTTACTCAGTAACGCTGAATATGAAGCTGGGCTTTAATTTTCAAATTTTAAACGCAGCAATAAAAAGACCAGAATGTTCTGGTCTTTTTATTGCATATTAAAAATTATTTTAACTCAACAACTTGTTAAGCCGTACACGCTAAAGTCTTTTCAGAGAGCTGTTCAGCAACTTCTAATAGCAACTGCTCAGTCTTACTCCAACCTAAACAGCCATCCGTAACCGATTGACCATAAGTTATATCACAAGAAATTTTTTGATTGCCATCGACCAAATGACTTTCCAACATCACTCCACGAACGTGAGTTAAATGTCTTTCTTCAATAATTTGCTGTAAAACCAACGGTTGCTTTAAAGGATCTTTACTGCTGTTACCATGACTACAGTCAATCACCAGCGCAGGCAATTTTCCTTGATGTTGATGGCGAATCTGTTGAATCGATGCAGCATCATAATTGGTTCCTTTGTTAGAACCACGCAAGATAATATGCGCCAAAGGATTGCCCTGACTATGTATGATGGACGGTGTACCTTTTTGACTCATGGCAAGGAATTGATGAGGATGGCTAGCAGATTGGATTGCATCTAAAGCAATTTGAATCGAACCATCTGTACCATTTTTGAAGCCAATACTGAACGGCATGTGACTTGAAATTTCACGGTGAATTTGTGATTCGCTGGTACGTGCACCAATTGCACCCCAAGCCAATAAATCATCAAAATAAGCTGTTGCCATCGGACTCAAAATTTCGCTGGCAATCGGTAAACCTTTTTCAATAATTTGTAAATAGAGTTGGCGTGACTTCTCTAAACCCAACTGCATATTTGCAGAACCATCTAAATCAGGATCATATAAAAAACCTTTCCAACCGACTGTTGTACGTGGTTTTTCGATATAAGCACGCATTACTAAAAAAATATGATCTGATACTTTTTCTTGTAATTGGACTAAGCGATCTGCATATTCAAGCGCAGATTTTTCATCATGAATTGAGCATGGACCTGTGATCACAAGTAAGCGATGATCTAAACCATTGAGAATGTTTTGAATTGTTTGACGTTGCTCAGCAACTTGAAAAGCAAGTTTATGTTCTAATGGAAATTTTTCTTTTAACTCAAAAGGCAAAGCAAGCTGAGTTTCTATCGTTTGATTTTGTTGTAAAGCAATATTTAAAGCATTCATAATGTATTCCTTTGGACTCTAACTCAGTCCTAACTTTTATTTGAGCGTATGGGATCTATTCAAATGGGCAATAAGATTGTTCATTTGACCAAAGTAAAACCAATAAAAGTTACTAAAATATACAGTGTTAAATTTCATCATGACATTCTCCAAAAACTTTAAATTCAATCTATTTTAAATGGTAAGCATTAAGGCATAAAAAAACCTGATCGGTGTTGCCGATCAGGTATTAACTTTGATGGGCAACCATTTCAGTGCCCGAACGACTTCAGGCAACTATCTAAAGAATTGCCAGAAATAATAAGAAGTAGCGATTACAGGTTGCTTTAACATCTTCATGTCGTTCATAAAAATCTATCTTGAATTCACAATACTCGCTGTGTCATCACTTTTCAAGCTATTTTTAAAAATATTTTGATGTTATTTAATCCACCCCAATGATTGAATTAAGCACAGACTCAATGGCATCCAATAGGAGAAACTAAAAATTGTTTGCTCAGCATTTTTTTAACTTGATTTGCACCAATCGCCTGACTAAATAAAAAACCTTGTCCAAATTTGCAACCCACTGCGATCAAGCTATTCAACTGTTGCACAGTTTCAATTCCTTCAGCGACTATATCTAAAGATAAAATTGGACCAAGCTTGGCAATTCCTTCAACGATCGCCTTGATTGAGTCCTCTTCATGCATACGATTGACAAAATTATAGTCAATTTTTAAGCTATCTACTGGGTAATCACGGATGTGTGACATTGAAGAATGCCCTGTTCCAAAATCATCCAAAGCAATACGTACGCCTGCATTTTTGAGTTTTTTCAATGCACGAACCACGTATTCATACCCACGATCCGCAAGTACATGTTCGGTAATCTCGATTTCAATCAAATGAGCAGGTATTGCATAGTGTACCAAGCGTTTTAATAGTATTTCAGCATAGTTGTCCCGCATAAACTCAACGGGAGAGGCATTAATTGAAATTGGAACAACTTTTAAGCCTAACCCTATCCACTTTCCGACATATCGGTAAAAATTCGATCATGCATGATTTCGCTGATTTTAGTGGCCAATTCGAAATCATTAAAAGCCTCTGCAACTGTAGATGGAAAATAAACCTCACCTTCTACATCTCGCCATCTGAGTAATGCCTCAAATCCGATAATCGAACAATCAACCAATTTTACTTTGGGTTGATAAAATGCTTCCACTTGATTACTTCGAATCATTTGACGTGCAGTATGCAATTGTTTCGCTTTGTCCTGAGCGATTTCAAACATATCTGCACCAAACATACGGACACCACCCCGTCCACGCTCTTTTAAATCATTTAAAGCAGTATCTGCACATTTTAAAAGTCCAGAACCATCTTTCGCATCATCAGGATAGATGACCCCACCAATACTCATACCACCATTTAACAATTTTCCGCTATATGTAATCGGTGCTTCTAACTGTTTTAATAATTTTTTAGAAACGACTTCAATCTGCTGATCGTTTTCGATATCTTCAACCACAACAGCAAATTCATCCCCACCCAATCTTGCAATATAGGCATATTCATCTAAACAATTGGCCAGTCGTTTCGATAAAACTTTGAGTAAATGATCTCCCGCAGAATGTCCCAAAGTATCATTGATATGTTTAAAATGGTCTAAGTCGATTAACAGTAACCCGATTTTTCCACGAGATTCTTTGGCTTTGCTAATCGAAGATTTTAGTCTTTTCTTGAATACACGACGATTCATTAAGCTCGTCATTTCATCAAATTCACTGTTCAACCTGAGTTTTTCCTCAGCTATGCGTTGTTTGGTGATATCTCGAGATACGCATAAAATGCTGGTCGTTTCCCCTTCCTCATTGACGATTGGGGTTAATATATTGTCCCAATACATCGTGACATTGGCAAAAACGCTTTTTCCAGCAAAACGTGCATTTTTTCCTTTGGCTGCTTCTTTGATGGCTTTTTTACCTTGCTCTCGCACTTCAGGGGGAAGAAGCCCCAACCATTCCATACCAAAACTTGTAACTTTTTCTTGCCCAAGTAATGCAAGACAGCCTGACTTATTCATATGTGAAACATAACCATCAGGACTAATGATTTTAATACAGTCAACGCTGACATCTAGCATGTCTGTATTGGCTTTTAAAGATTCACGGGTGTCACGTAGTTGTGAAACTTGTTCATGAATATTGCTACATGTGACTGTCCAATCTCGGTATTTTTGTTGTTCATTTGCACTTTGAGCGATCAGTAAAAACCATTGATACTCCCCATCAAAACGACGAATACGGCACTCTAATTCAAAACGCTGTCCAGTTTTCTGCGCACTGTTCCAAAGGCGTTGGGCATACTCTAGGTCTTCTGGATGTAGAAAATGCATCCACTCTTGATGGTCGATGTCATTATTTTCAATCCCAGTAAATTGTTTAAAAGCACTGTTGTAATATCCCTCACTGAATTTAGTCATCCAAATCAGATGTGGAATTTGATCTAAAGCAAATTTAACCTCATTCGAAAAATGTACAGTTTGAGGCCTTATAGAATGCTGAGGCGAATCCACCCGATTCAAATTTGGATCAAAAGGTAAATGAGCACCAGCCATAAATTAATCCTATAATATCAATGCAAAATCAATATAAACTCTTTTTTTAGGTTGTATATTTTAGACATATGTATGTTTTACGATCATTAATAGAAATGTTAACTCTTTCATTTATCGAACAATAATTTGATAAAAGTCACACTTTTAATATTTATTTGTTAAATAAAATGCAATTTATCGCATTATTTCTGTTGTTCTGTTTGGTCTGATATTTTTCTAGTTGATGATCTTTATTTTAATTTGACACGATTTTCAACAACAATCAACTTAAGTTTTTTGTTTAATTTTTAGCCAGCTCTCGCTATTTAAAATAGTTGAGAGGCAATTTTAAATAACGAATTCCATTACTTTCTGCTTCAGGAAATTTACCTGCATCCATATTGATTTGAATTGCAGGAAGAATCAATTTAGGCATCGCTAAAGTTGCATCACGTTGTTCTCTCATTTGAATGAAGGATGCTTTGCTAATCCCTGTATGGATATGAATATTTTCTTCACGCTGCGTCTTGATATCCGTTTCACATACAAAATCTTGCCTCGATTCAGAGAGATAATCATGACATAAATACATTCGAGTATGATCAGGAAGCTGATAAATCTGCATCACGGAATCATAGAGTTGTGATGCACTACCTTTCGGAAAATCACAACGAGCAGTACCATAATCAGGCATAAATAATGTATCGCCAACAAAAGCAGCATCTCCAATCACATAAGTCAAACAAGCAGGTGTATGACCAGGTGTCGGGATATTGTAAGCCTCTAATTCGCCAATTTTAAATAGCTCGTGGTCTTTAAACAGATAATCAAACGACTGATGTGAATTTAGGGTCTTTAAATCAAGATGATAAATTTGGCTAAAAATACCTTGTACAATGCTAATCTTTTCGCTCATTGCAATTTGACCACCGAGCTTTTGTTTTAAGTATTGTGAGGCTGTTAAATGATCTGCATGTACATGGGTTTCTAAAATCCATTCAACATAAAGTTGCTGTTGCTTTATATAGTGAATTATTTTATCCGCTTGCACCGTACTTGTGCTTGCAGATGCAGTATCATAATCCAATACACTATCGATAATTGCACAACACTTACTTGCAGGATCAGTCACGACATAACTAAATGTGTTACTACTTTCATCAAAAAACGCTTCAACAATTGGATTCATGAGCGTTTATACTCCTACAAATTTACGGTGGATAAGTACACCAACGAACATCGCAATAATAAAATAAAAAGCTTGATAGTTTCCCAAACCAATCAGTGTAAATGCTGGTGCGGGACAAATACCTGCGACTCCCCATCCTGTACCAAAAATAAATGCGCCCATGATCAGTTTTGCATCGACTTGTGTATGGGTGGGCAACTCAATTGTCTCATTAAATACGGTTACAGGCTGATGTTTTGCTTTTTGAAATGGTAAAAAAGCAAACATAATCGCACCGATCATTACAAAAGCCAAACTTGGATCCCATTGTCCAAATATGTCTAAAAAACCAATCACTTTTGCGGGATTCGACATACCTGAAAGCATTAAACCAATTGCAAATAAACCACCAAAAAGAAAAGCATATATATTTTTCATGTTTAAGCTCCCATCACATGACGCATTACATAGACTGTGATGAATCCAGCCAACATAAATGTACAGGTTGCAAGAAATGAACGTTTAGATAAACGGCTAATACCACAAATACCATGTCCGCTGGTACACCCTGAACCAAGTCGGGTACCAAAACCAACCAATAATCCTGCAATGATCAATAAAATTGGATGTGTAGTGACCATGACTATTTCAGGATTAAAGATAAATTGATAAATAAATGGCGTTATGAATAAGCCCAGTAAAAACCATAAAGCAGGCGTTTTAAACAGCTTTTTAGGGTCAAGCACCTGCGCAATTAAACCACTAATTCCAGCAATACGGCCATTCACATATAAGTAACCGACCACAGCCAGCCCCAGTAAAACACCACCTATAAAAGCAAAAATAAAATCATGCATGACTTAGAATTCAAACAATATATTTTTTTATAATATATTATTATATATTTTATTCAATATGATTGTCATATAAAGATATAATTTTTTCAGCAAACTTATGAATCATTGATCTTTCAAAATTAACATCTAAGAACTTAAATAGATTAACTCATCACTTGCTAATACAACGATACACATTTCAATCAAAAATCGGATGTAATATCATTCTTGAATAAATTCATTTAAAACTTTCTCAACAAACCATTTCGGAAAATAATGAACGGCTGGATTCAATTTCAATACTTCAGCATTCTCAATTTCGGCAATAAAAGACGCCTTTTCTCCATAACTTGAATTATCAAAAATATATGCGCGATCTGAGGCTTCTATGGCTGACATCAATAAGTCTAAACTACGATAGTATGTGTATAAATTTTTTGTTCGGGTACATGATGTCCACCAGCATGTACCCGATACTGTACACGAGCAATATTTATTTTGGGGTCAACAGTTGCAACATAATATAAATATGTCTTAAAACCCTGACGTTGCGCTTCACGCAAAAATTCGACCTTACTGACATGCGACATCACTGTTTCAAAAGTAAAACTTATTTTCAACTTTAAAAATGCCATTCGAATAAAATCAATAATTCGTGCGCACAAATAAGAATCAATTTCTACAACTTCAAAAACAACCACTTGATCATGAATAATTTGAGGTTGTGAGCACAACAAAGGAACTAATTTTTCATTTTTTTTTCGTTTATTTTGTTTTAAAAATGCCAATAAATCATGCGCTGATAAATCTGGATGATATTCACTTAAACAGAGTTGCTGAGTGAGTAATAATTCTTTTTCAAGTTCATCAGCATTTAAGTACGCTCCAATTTGATGTGGCGCCAAATATTCTTTGATGGTGCTTTTACCTGACCCATTCGGGCCAGCAAACATTCTTATTCTCGGCTGTCGCATCTAAAATTATGCCAAAACCTCTTGTTTCTTTTTTCGCTTGAAAACACTACGTTTTAATTTAGGTACCGTATACGCTGCAGATAGATCTTGAACAAATGTAAGTTCACCATGTCGCTGTTGAACAAGTTGTTGATCTTTTACATAAGTCACAGTCGCATCAGAAACACTTGCCTGAGTAAAAGCATCATGAAATGCCTCTATTGCAAGCACAGGAATCGTTGCTTCTTCACGTATTGTAGTTTTCATGACAGTAAATCGACTCATAAACTTTGCTCCAGCTTATTCTTTGCTGCTTCAGTCATCATAACATAGCAGATACTTTTGTCTATTGATTCAACAGAACCAGTTATAACTGTGTTTGCTCAAAGCAAGCATACAAATTGAGAGTCAACATATTCACAAAATTGATTTAGAAATTCATCAAAAAACATATATTAAAAGCCATGCGACGAGCGCTGACACAGTTATACTAAGCCAAACAATGATGGAACCGTTTTATGCCCAATGAACTTCAAATTGATGTAATGCGTGACTCAGCCTCCACGGTTGTCAACATCTTAAAATCCTTAGCAAATACAGATCGTTTATTAATTTTATGTCATCTTACACAGCAAGAGCTAAATGTCTCTCAAATTGAAGAGCATGCGCAGATTAATCAACCGACTCTTTCGCAACAATTGATGATGTTGCGCAAAAGTGATGTTGTTTCAACACGTCGAGATGGAAAACAGATTTATTATTCAATTAAAGATGAAAAACTTACCACTGTTTTAACGACGCTTTACGGTCTTTACTGCCCTAAAATATAGTTTCAAATAAATAAATTACTAAAACTAAAATAAAAACAAAAACTTATATCCTCTCCCCGTATTGTCGCTATTTTTCTTAGCATTTTTTCTGCATAATATATATATAAATTTGATAATGATGTTTCAATGGCTAAATTTTAGACTACAGACTACAAATCAGTAAAATACTTCCTGCTTGGCAATGGTTACAAGACTATAGTATTCCTAAATTTCGAGCCGACTTGCTTGCCGCTTTAATCGTCATCGCGATGTTAGTCCCTCAAGGAATGGCCTATGCGATGGTAGCAGGTTTACCCCCAGTCACAGGATTATATGCCAGTATTTTACCAATGATTGTCTATGCCATTGTGGGTGGAAGCCCAACATTGTCTATAGGTCCTGTTGCATTAATTTCGATGATGACCTTTGCAACACTGGAGCCATTGTATGAGGTTGGATCGCCTGTTTATATTCAAGCTGCATGCTTATTGGCAATTTTAGTTGGCATACTTTCCACATTACTTGGAATCTTTAGGTTTGGTTTTTTAATTCGGTTAATCAGCCATCCTGTGATTAAAAGCTTTATTATCGCATCTGCTGTATTGATCTCACTTAGCCAAGTTAAGTTTATGTTGGATATTCCTTTAAAATCAGGAAATATTGTTGAGTTTATCCAAAGTGCTTGGCAATACCTCCGATTTACCAGCATCGAAACTTTGGTTTTTGGCATAGCTGCAATGTTATTCTTGATCTATATGCCAACATTCTTGAAATCTAAAATATGCCAAACCTTTTCCAATTCAATACAGTTTTGGATTAAAGCACTTCCTTTAATATTGGTATTCATTTCGATTGCTTTGATCCACTTTTTGCATATCGATCAATATGGAATCAAAACCGTTGGTGAAATTTCCTCAGGATTTCCACCCATTAACATGCCTTACTGGAACTGGGATTTAGTGGTTCAGCTTCTTCCAGGCGCAGCCATGATTACAATGGTCAGTTTCGTTGAATCAATTTCGATTGCCCAAACCACCGCTTTTCAACAACGTAGCGAATTAAACAGCAATCAAGAACTGATTGCTTTAGGTCTTGCCAATTTTAGTGCTGGGGTCACTTCTGCATTTCCTGTGACGGGCAGTTTATCCCGTACGGTAGTCAATGCAGATGCAGGTGCAAAGACGCCAATGGCTGGGGTTTTATCGTCGATTTTTATTGTCTTTGTCAGCTTATATTTTACGGGTTTATTTAAAGAGTTGCCTTTGGCAATTCTTGCAGCAACTATTATGGTGTCTATTTGGAAGTTAGTTGATTTTAAACCTTTCGTTGAAACTTGGCGTTATTCCAAAGCAGATGGTCTTGCAATGTGGGTCACTTTTTTCGGTGTACTGTGTATTGATATTTCTACAGGTTTAATCATTGGCGTCATTTCGACTTTTATTTTGTTATTGTGGCGAATCAGCCGTCCACATATTGCTGTGATTGGTTTAGTTGAAGGCACTCAACACTTTCGTAATATTTCACGTCATGAGGTTTTAACCAGTACCAATATTGTGTCGATACGCATAGATGAAAATCTGACTTTTTTAAATGCTAATACTTTAAAAGAGTTTGTAATTTTTGAAGTAAGTAAACATCCTGAACTTCACCACGTGGTGATTAACTGTTCAAGTATCAGTAATGTTGATGCCAGTGCTTTAGAAACGTTGGAAGAAATCAATAATGAATTAAAGAATTTAAAAATTCAGATGCATTTAACAGAGATTAAAGGTCCTGTAATGGATCGTTTAAGACAGTCTCATTTGATCGACGAACTGAGTGGCCGAGTATTTTGACGCATTATCAAGCAATGCATGAATTAGATGCTTTAACTTTCAGATAAAAAATCGTTTAATTTATCAACAAATTTTAATATCATTATTGAAAAAGCTATATATTTTTTAATATCTTAATTTTTTATGACGAAATTGTATTATTTAAGTTTTCGCTTTTAGGTATAGAATAGCCGGCTTGTTCATTGATTTTAGACCAGTTTAGGCATAAAGGTTCAACATGTTTGCTGCCCTAGCACGTTTAAGTTTAGTTACACGTATTCTTATCGCCATTATTCTTGGTTTTTTGGTCGCGTATCTATTTCCAAATTCAGCCGAATATTTCAATATTCTCGGCGAGCTTTTTATTAAAGCATTAAAATCCATTGCTCCAATTTTAGTATTTGTATTGGTTCTTGCTTCGATCGCTAACTTTAAAGTAGGTGGCGGTGCCAGTAACTTAAAACCTATTCTTTTTTTATATGCGATTGGAATGCTGTTGGTAGCTTTAAGTGCAATAATTATTAGTACATTATTTCCAAGTACACTTATTTTCACGCATGCCAGTGATGCAGCTCTACAACCACCGGGAAGTGTGGCTGAGGTATTAAAAAATTTACTGCTCAGTTTTATCACCAATCCTATCACCGCACTACATGAAATGAAGCTAATTTTATTGGTATTTTGGCTTGGGCTGTTGGACTTGGCGCTGCGCTTCGTCATGGTTCAGAGACAACAAAACAGGTGATTACAGATGTTGCTGATGCCGTCAACAGTATTATTCGTATTGTAATTTCATTTGCTCCCCTTGGTATTTTCGGCTTAGTGGTTGCAACTTTTGCACAAGCTGGGCTAGAAACCCTAAAGAATTATGCACACTTACTTGCTGTTCTAGTCGGAACAATGCTGTTTGTCGCACTGGTGATTAATCCACTGATCGTGGCGATTGTGATGCGTAAAAATCCATATCCATTGGTCTTAAAATGCTTGAGGGAAAGTGGCATCACTGCATTCTTTACACGTAGTTCTGCGGCCAATATTCCAGTCAATCTTGATTTAGCGAAACGTTTGGGTGTAAATGATACGACTGCCAATGTTGCGATTCCATTAGGTGCGACTATCAACATGGCTGGCGCAGCAGTGACGATTACAGTACTCTCACTTGCAGCAGTACATACACTTGGAATTCATGTTGATGCTGTTACCATGGTTATTTTCTGTATCGTATCCGTTTTATCTGCATGTGGTGCTTCAGGTGTTGCCAGTGGTTCTTTGTTACTGATTCCAATTGCATGTGGCTTGTTTGGAATTCCAACAGAAATTTCAATGCAAGTAGTAGCCATTGGTATGGTCATCAGCGTATTGCAAGATTCAACAGAAACTGCATTAAACTCTTCTACAGACGTTTTATTTACCGCAGCAATTGACCTTTCGAAAAAGTAATTTGCTGTGTATATGAAGAAAAGAAGGAATTATGCCTCTTCAATATTTACTAGCTTGGATTCAACTTGGTGCTTTTATGCTTGCAGTCAATGCAGGCATAATTAATGTATTGGGCTTAATCACGGTTCTACACCAGTCTATCTCTCATATGACAGGCAATGCTAGTTTATTTGCCGAAGCACTGGTACAACAGCAATATAGCCATGTTCTGTATCTGTTGCTAATTATGATCAGCTATGTACTGTGTTCAAGTTATAGTGGCTATATTTTAGGTAATAGTCACTTTCAACTCGGACGCAGATATGGCGTCCCTCTCAGTCTAGTCAGTATTTTTATTCTATTGTGCTGGCTATTTATTCCTGATCATCCTCAATATGGCTTGCTTTGGGCAATTGCAGCAATGGGGATGCAAAATGCCATGGTCAGCCACTATAAAGGTACCATCATCCGGACAACGCATCTTTCTGGTGTGTTAACAGACTTAGGTTTGGCATTGGGCTATTTTTTCCGTGGCTTAGGTATAGAAAAGCGTCGTGTCACACTACATTTGTTGATTCTTTTTGGATTTATTCTGGGCGGAATCATTGCCAGTTTAGTTCATCCTTATTTACAATTGAATGCATTCCTTATTCCTGCTGGATTAAGTTTAGTATTAAGCTTAATTTATTGGCTTATTTATTTTCGGCATGGTTCGAAACACAGTTAATCGTTGGTTAATATTATGGTCAAAAATGCATTACAAGCGCAGTTACTGAAAGCTGGCTTAGTTGATAATAAAAAAGCAAAGAAACTCTCTAAGCAAGCACAGCACGAACAGCGTACAGGTCAAAGTAATGAAGCTGAGCTCAAAGCAAAAATTGAACAGGACAAACAAGAAAAAGTGTCTAAGGACCAAGCACTGAATCAAGAAAAGCAGAGAATATTAGATGAAAAAGCGCTAAAAGCATCTATTATCCAAATGATTAATCAACATAAAATTAAAGATATAGATGGTGAATCCACCTATCAGTTTATTGATGGGTCAATTAAAAAAATCTATATTAATCAGCAAGTTTATAATGCTTTAGTCTCTGGTAGTTTGGTCATTGCACACGATCATGATGCTTATGCAATCCTGCCCAAAGCTTTAGCTGAGCGTATTAACGAGAAAATGATAGGTTTTATCATTGTCAATAATTCTGAAAACAATGAACAAGTCACAGATGAAGAAGATCCTTATGCTGCTTATGTTATCCCTGATGATTTAATGTGGTAATTTTTTGTTCAGATTAAAATGTAGCTAATTCTGCGAAAAATGGATTGTGTTCTAGGATGAATCGAAAAAATCATCTGCACAATCCAGTCTAAGCAACACAATGAACACTCATGAAATAAGCATTCTGGCACAAACCTTATGTATTTTTGTCATGCAATCAATGCATTGGTATCGATAGATATCAAGTATAGCTTTTGCTTTGAAATCACTTAACCAAAAGATATCTTGATTAATATTCCCACGCTAAGACCAATCAAAAATAATTAAAGATAAAAACCCAAAATCACAAAACTAAGCAAACAAACAGTTTCTGCAATCTCGATACTCGCACCAATCGTATCCCCTGTAATACCATCAATACGCTGAATAAATTTATGTCGAAGATAAATCAGCGTCAAAATAAAGATAATTGCAGTGGCTAAACCGACCCAGACAAAATATCCCACCGCCAACAAACTGATACTGAAAATAATGATTGACCATGTTTTAGGAATATACTGTGCAATGGTAGAACCTAAACCTTTTTCACGAACATATTCTGTCGTCAGAAATAAAAAAAGTGGTGTTAAACGCCCAAATACTGGAAATAGTACCAAAGCACTGTAGAGCTGTTGTTCAAGCAAAACATATAATGCGGACCATTTAATAATACAAACAATAATCAGGCTTAAAACGCCAATCGGTCCACTGGCTGGGTCTTTCATTATTCTAAGCGTATTTTCTTTATCACCAAAACCACCAACCCAAGCATCAGCAGTATCAGCTAAACCATCTAGATGAAGACCACCTGTTAACCAGATCCAGATCACCAAAATAAATGTACTGAGTAAAACAACGGGTAAAACATGTAAAAGGCTGGCGACAGCATAAAGCACCAAGCCAATTAATAATCCAATGATTGGATAAAATAATAATGACCGCCCATTTTGTTTTGGAGACGGCATCTTGCTTAAATGGACTGGGAAGATCGTTAAAAATTGCAATGCAATTAAAAATGGAGTCATATATGATCCTCCAAAAGCTCTAATTGCATAGTTTCACTGTCCAAAGTAAAGCAATTTAATTGCCCTAAATCAGCGGTCATTTTTAAAATATCATCCAAAGACTGCTGAAGTGCCATACACTTTAATAATTTGATCACGCCACCATGCGTCACCACTAAAGCAGTTTGACTTTTTGAGGCCAACATCTGTTGCTGAATCGAATGCAATGCTTGATTGATTCGTGTTTGAAAATCAAGATATCTTTCAGCATTTGGCGGGGTAAAAAGAGTGGGATATTGCCAAAAATTTGCTAAAAGTTCTGGAGAATCTGTATAAATTTGTTCTACAGAGATGCCTTCCCAGTCACCAAAATGTATTTCTTGAAGCCTTTGATCCTGCATCAGCGGAATCTGAACTTGCTCTGACAGTGATTGAGCAAAGTGCACACAACGTTTCAAAGGTGAGCTGAACACATAATCCCAACGTGTTTGAACTAAGGTTTGATCATAGAATACGCTCTGATGCATTTGTTGCCAGCCCAATTCCGTCAATTCATCATCGGTTGAACCACGCAAAGTATGACTTAGCGTGGTTTCGCCGTGACGTAATAGATCAACCCTCAGTTTCATTTATCTGCTCTTATTTTGAATGCTTTAAACTTTTTCACCTATCACAGCAGCTTCAGCAAATGTTGCCATATTGTTATGTAAGCTACATGCGAGTTTAATGATCCCGAGTGAAGCTCCTGCTCCACTTCCTTCCCCCAAACGCAAATTCAATTTTAATAATGGATCAGCATTGAGTTCTTGTAATATGCGTAAGTGACCATATTCAGCAGATTGATGCCCAAACAACATCCACCGACTGCACAAAGCGCTTTAAATACATCACTTTTAACATAATTTTTATGCATTTCAACAGCATTTTTAATTATATTTTTCTTATGTATCAATTGTTCTTCACGAATTCCTGTTCCAACACCTGTCAGTTGCTCTGCGGGTTCATTCAATAAAAAGCTTGCAACGGCTGATGCAGCACAGGTATTCCCTATTCCCATTTCACCTGCAATGTAGATCGAAGCATGATTGGCCAAGGCTTTTTCAACACTTTCACGTCCTAAATCCATAGCTTGGGCACATTGTGCCTCTGTCATCGCAACTTGTTTTGCAAAGTTAGCTGTGCCTGGTGCGATACAATGACGTTCAACACCTTGATACTCATAAGCATCACCCACAGTACCACAATCAATCACTTGCAGCTTTGCTGCGTATTCTTTGGCAATCACACTAATGCATGCGCCCCCTGTTGCGAAATTTTGCAACATTTGTCGTGTTACTGCTTGTGGATAAGCCGATACATTTTCTGCCATCACCCCATGATCACCTGCAAAAATCGTAATCCATGGATGTTCCACATTGGGTTTAGGATTGTTTTGTAGACTCGCTAACTGCACAGCAACATTTTCTAATGCTGCAAGTGAACCCGTCGGCTTGGTCAATTGCGATTGACGCTCTTCAGCCAGTTGTTTTATCTCTGCACTTGGGACTTTGCATGCTTCTAACCACCAACTCATTGTTTTTCTCCATTTCAGTCATTTTTAAACATTGATCAATTAATCATTTCATTCATCAGCAACCACACGATTTACCCTTTTAAAATCATAGGGAAACCAGCAACACAAAACACAACTTTATCAGCAATTTGACCCAATTGTTGATGTAAACGCCCTGATTCATCAACAAATTTACGGGTGATTTCTCCCATAGGAATAACCCCAAGTCCAGTTTCATTACTGACCAATATGACGTCAGCGTTTAATTCAGGCAGAACTTCCAACAGTTTTCGGCATTCCTGCATCTGTAGTTTTTCATCATCATGTAGTAATAAATTACTCATCCACAAGGTTAAACAATCAACTAGAATCAAATAATCTTTGTGGTCATTTTTTTTCAATATCTCTGCGAGATGATGGGTTTCTTCAATCAGTTGCCATTCACTTGGTCTTTGGGATTGATGGCGCGCTATACGTACTTGCATTTCCTGATCCCAAGCTTGGGCAGTTGCTATATAAATGACTTTTAAATGTGAATCTTTTGCAATCTGTTCCGCAAGTTTACTTTTCCCAGAACGTGCACCACCTAATATTAATTGCAGCATCCGTTCAACTCCAAAGGTGTATATTTACCACCCGAATTAAGTGAATAATAGTGTAAATCAAATAATCTTCCTTGTAGCTCTTTTGCGTGGTAGATACCGAAACGAAGTTGCTCAATGGAGATTTTAAATTGTTGTTGTGGTATTTTTTCTACAACCTCTACAATTTCTTGTGAACTGAATTCATCGTTATAAAGTCCTAAGGTAATATGTGGGTAATAACAGGTTGGCGCAATTTCTTGTGTTGATTTAGCCAATGTAGTTCTAATTTTGCTTAGGCTATTTTGCTCATCATGAATATCAACAAAAAGTGCACTGCTAAAACTATTGATTTGCCCTGTTTTAAGCTTAAATGCTTGAAGATTGCTTTTCTTCAAATCTTGGAATTGCTGCTTTATTTTATGTATTGAGAAATCATCATCAAAATGCGGATTAGACTTCGTTAAAAAACCACAGATATACAGTGTAATATGAAACTGACGAGCGTTCGGCTGAAACAAATATTGCGAAAAACTTTGTCTTAAATGCTTTAAATAGTTGAGCAATTCGGGATGATCAATTTCAATATACCAAAGCGCATAATATAGCCTCCCTTTGTGCCACTCAGGATAATCGTGTGCTTGCGTTGCTATGGTTGAGCTTTGGGAATGTAAAAACACAGTCAAATTCACATTCGTTTTAATGCTACTATTAAAGCACGGAATGAACTGATTTAATTGCTAAATTGCATGAGTGTTGTTCAATTAAAAAAGGTTTTTACTCAAGATGATTGTCCAAACATGATTTGAACATTGTTCTTTGACTCAAAATAAAAATCGGCCATACCCAGCACGTTACTAATCTGCTGATAAGAAACATTCTCATCCTAGCATTATTGTGCTAGACATTCATTGCTTAACACAATAAGCCCTAAACATAGCATTCAATAATCCAGTGAAAATTCAAGGTGCATCATTTCAAACGAAACATTTTTTAAGGTTTTAAATCAAAGCCATTCTGTATCGAGCAAAATTTTATCTATATTCAAGTTTATATAGTGAGTCGGATGCAAAACTCAGACAGTAAAATATAATTTCACTTAATCAATAAAATCAATGCTAAAAAATTATAAATCCAATTGAATACAAATGATTTAGATCGAAGCATGAGTAAGTAGACGGTTTGCCTCAAGTTTGAATCATATATTGATGAAACTTCACACTTGACCTATTAGCCAAATAAAAAGGGAGACAAATATCTCATCTCCCTAACCATATTAAAGCAAATTATTGAATATTATAGCATTGCTTAAGTTTTAAATAATCATAGTAGTAACTGTTGGTTTTATAACGTGCATAATCACAGTCTTTTTTGAAAGTGGTCTCTTTTTCGTTATATAACATTTTTAACAAGGTTTGACCTTGTGAATTTTGATAAATATCCCACTGTAGATTTGCAGCCATTGGGGAAATATCTTCACCACGCCATGTGCTGTTGCTGTAATTATAGGTCTGTGTAAATGGAACAGATTGCATCATGCCTTTCAGCTCTAAACTGGTGGCTAAAGGAATAATGATTTCAGCATGCGCAAAGCGGAGCACGGCAATATTCTTTTGACGCTTATCAATGACATCATCTACTTGCTTAAATAAATCTTGCTTGAGCGACTGCGCAATATCGGTTGTGATGGCTTTACCAGCATCAAAACTTGGACCTTTGCTATAGAAATCATTGGCGTCATTGTATTGTGCATAAAACTTGGCGGCATCGATTGGCATATATTTATTAAAATCTGTTGACCCTAATTCATCTTGCATCCCGCCAGTAATGGAATATAACTCGTATAAATAAGCCACCGCATCCACTGCACTTGCAATAGTGTTTTTACCTTTACCCTTTTCAGTAATTTGCTCACCTTGAGGACTGGTGACAGTAAAAGATCCTGTATTACTAAAGGTATAGCCAGTTTGCCCCAGTTTTTGAATAAACGCTGTTTTAAAAATAGGCGTTAACACTTCTGTTGCAATTTTTTGTGCATCATTGTCAGCGCTTAATTGCTTGAGTTTTTGTTTTAAGTTGACATCATTCTCTTCAAAATCTTGATATTTTAAACTTGCATCATAAACTTGCTTATCTAAAGCAGTTTTTAGATTGGTAAGATCATCCTGTGCATTTAAGCTATGGAAATATAAGTTAAAACGATTTACACCACCATCAGCGATACTCGGTACAGATCCACTGTTTAAACTTTGATAACTCGCAGGTGTAATTGAACTTTTTAAGTTCGGTTGTTGTTTTAACAGTTCATTGGTAAAGAATTTTGCACTGTCTACAGCACGATCTACCCCTGAACTTACGATTTGCACAGTTTTTCCCTGTTGATTGGCTTGATTAAATAAGTCAGGCAAACGCTGTAAAAGTCGGTCTGCAATTCCACGATGTTCTTTAATGCCCATAGAGGATTCATTGCCGTAGCCAAATTGGCGAATACCTTCCACACCATAACCTAGTAAAATATTGGCTTTCATCATTGCTTCTAAATCAGCACCGAGTTTTTCGCCTAAAGGTGTCAACGCATTTTCTTGTTTGGCTTTAAGCCACATGTTGTAAAGTGCTAAATCATATTTAATACTGGATAAACCTCGTGAACCATGACGTGCAACAAGTTCAGTAAAAACTACGTTATATCCGTTTGGTAGTGCTTCGTAGCTTGCTAATTTTTGTTGCGCCTGATACGGCTGTTTGGTTTGTAAATACAGCGAACTTTCTGTTGGTGGCAGTGTCTCAGTCGGGTGCTTATTGTCCGTACCATCATTACAGGCAGTAAGCGATAAACTGGAGGCTAAACAAATAAAGAAAGAATGTTTAATTTTTAAATTTTTCATCAGCAAGGTGTCATATCGGACTAAATGCCGAAGAAACTAGTCCAATAATATGACACTGATATGACTTTATCGAAATTATTTCCTTCTATTCCATTTAAAAACAATGAAATAAACATAAAATACAGCAAAAATGCCAATCAATAAATAATATGGAAAAATTATGTTGAATTGATACAGTGCCGTACTCAACAAAGGCGCAACCACTAAACTGAGCGCCTGTACCATCGTGCATAGTGCCGCTATTTTCGTTTGATCATTAAGTGAGACAGATTGTGATGCACCTGTGGTAAATGCAGGCATTAAACACGCCACGGCGATCCCATAAAAAATATAAGCAAGCTGAAAGATGATGATCTTTTGGGTATAGATCGACATCAGCAACCCCATCAACATTGCCGATAAACCAATCACTAAAAGAAGTTGTAAAGACCATTTTAGCCATTTCGAAATGGCAATTTGCATGGCGACCAATGCAATGCCGACAATCAATGAACATTGCGAAAAATACAATGCACTCTGTTCAATACTAAACTTAAATTTGTCTTGGATATAAAAACCAGCCGTAAGATTGAGAGTTACAATGGCGATATATAAACTGAATCCTAAGATCAACCATATAAAAGCTTTGTTTAATTGAGGATTGTTTTGATTCGCTGCTAGAGCCTGTTCATTGAGATCAAGTGTTTTATTGACTAAATCTGTAGGATTTTGATGTGGGTTTTCTAGAAATTCGAACGAATTATGATTATTTTTTTGATAAAAAAATACGATCAATATACTCAGTATTGCGAGAATCACCACAGCCAACCACATGGGAATCAATATGCCATAAACGATCAATAATGTAGTCAGAAATGGGCCTAAAATTAAGCCCAAACTATTGAATGCACCAAACTTTGCCATCATTTGACTGCGCTGTTTTTCTTCTTCATAGCGTGTCATCACATAACTTTGTAAAGCAATCTGTGGCATTGCCATAAAGACACCTGTACTGCTTCGACTCAATAACAGTAAAGCAAATAACAGTCCTGCTGGTACACTATAATTCAGTCCATAACTGAGTACACCTGAGAACAGTCCCCATGTGATGGTCATACCAATAAAACCCAGACTAAGTAGATAATATTGATTTTGTAATTGAGTTTTTTTAGAGATCCACATTGCCGTTAAACTCATAAGCAATGCACTTGCAGAAACCAATAAGCCGGCCTGAAGTTCGGACATTTTAAGCTGCCGAATCAAAGGTGCAAGCAAAGGCAATATCATGGAAAAACTCATTCCATTTGCGAGACTGGCTGTCAATAAAATCATGTTATTTTTATTCATTTAGACCTTATTCGAATATCACAGTGGGTAGATCGTAAAATTTATTTTGCAATTGAGACGCATTTCTATGTTGGTCAAATTAAAAAGCCCCTTTCACCTTTTGATTGGTAAAAGAGGCTGAAGATTTGATTAATACTTCAAGCTATAGCTTAGACCATAGGTACGGCCTTGCGCAGGTAAGCTTGAGATTGCACCATAAACAGCTGAAACAGCTTGGCTATATACTGATTTATAATCTGCATTCCAGACATTATACACACCAAAACCAAGTGTCCCAGGTCCAACTTTGGCATTGGTAATTACATCCATCGTTGTGAATCCTTTAATCTCAGCCGGTGGACGAGTTGAACCACTGTCGATGGCATCTTGACGAGCTTTATCTGTCCCACCTATGGCTAAAGCTTGGATACGCAGACCTATGCCATCATCAAATTGCCAATCTGAGTAGACTGTTCCTTTTAAAGGTGCGATTCGGATCGCATCCAATTCTTGCCATTTACCTTGGGTATTCTTATATTGCCCTGTGGTATATGCTGCTGTTCCGCCGACAGTCCAATTCGATGAAATTGGATAAGAGAGATTAGCTTCTGCACCATAAACACGTTCATCCGTGTCAATAACCTCTATAGCATAATTAGGTGGTCCAAATTTCAGACTCTTGTCTGAATCATTATAAAATGCAGTAATACCTGCATTTAAACCTTTGGCACCTTGAATTCTCCAACCTAACTCGTAGTTATTAACTTTAATTGGATCAATCGTTTGACTACTCACTACAAAGTTTGCAGGTACATCACGCAACATACGTTGTATGTCTGGTAAATTTGAACCTTGTGAGAAATTAGCAAAAACCTGTTGTGCATCGGTCAGATGATAGACCGCACCAATATTAAACAGTGTTGCATCATGTTTAACTGTGCCACCATTTAAAGTCTTCGCCTGATAATTTGGAACGATATCAGCGACGACTGCTTCAGAATAAGGTGTTGAAGAATCAACATCACTCTCAACACGTTCATAACGTATGCCCGCTTGTAAATCAATACGATCAGTGATATCCAATTGGCTTTGCGCAAAAAAACCGAGTTTACTTGTTTCAACATCTGGGCCAAATTGATAACGTTTAAGTGGTTTATGAGATAAACCATTACTCGCCATAAAACTCGCTAAATCATAACGTTGCATATCTTGACGATCTTGCTCATTTTCATAATCTACACCATACGTCAATCCTAACTTACGACCTTGTAAATTAAAATCCTTTTGTAAGGCAAGTCGAGCACCCCAAACATCAATATCTGTATCAGATTGATAAACTAAATACTGGCTACCTGGCGCTGGCAATGCAGTATGAACAATTGGACTTACTGCTGGAAACCAACGGGCTTGCTCATTACGATAGTAAGATTCAGCATTTAAAATCTGTGTAAAGAAGTCATCATTTTGATACTGGGTATTAAAACTATAACGTTTGGTTCTTGGCTGATCATCGAGCTGTAATCCTTTAATCGCTTTTTGGCTCGGTTGAGCGCCAAATAAGACGGCAAGTCCTGGACCGTAGTCTGGTCCATAATCACTGTCTTGTTCATCATTGTAATATTGCCCACCAAAACTGAGACTTTGACCATCAGCAATTTTCCAAGTTAAACGCCCATTCACATCGATCGTTTCAGTATCTTGGCGATCTATCTGCGCAACTTCAGGTCCAATTCGATCACCATGACTGTCTTGAATTTCACCACGTTTAGCATAGCCAATACCCAATGTTCCTTTTAGAGCATCTTGATTGAATGAAATACTTTGTGATGCTTCATAAGCCATTGCATCACTTTTAAAATTGTTGCCAGATGTGATACCGACTTTAGTTTCAAAACTTAAAGGTTCTTCACCACCATTTTTTGTGATGATATTGATGATTCCGCCTGTTGCGCCAGAGCCATAAATACTGCTTGCGCCTGAAACTACTTCAATTCGCTCAATCATAGATGGACTGATGCTATTAAGTTGTCGAGAACCATCTCGATAACCTGTTTGAGGTACGCCATCAATCATATATTGCACCACACGTCCACGCATACTCATACCGTAGTTTGATGTTGTGCCTGTACTTGGAGTTAATGATGGTACCAACAAGCCTAAAATATCTGCGGTGCTTTTACCTGCATTGGCTTGCTTTTCGATTTCTGCATGGTCAATGCTGTACACTGTTCCAGCAATTTCGGAAATACTTTTTGCAGAGCGTGTAGCGGTAACTACAATTGGTGCCAAGCTTTTCACTTCTGATACGGCATTGTCATTATTATTCGCAGGCTCTTGCGCATAAAGTTGAGTACATACAGCTAGACTTAAACAGGTCAGTTGCATGTGTATTGACTTTTTTTTCATGTGTTATCCTTCCATAATCTTTGATTTTGGATTTATTTGTGATTTTGAAATAATGAGATGCGATAAAATTACACTCACTACAGATGCTACGGCCAGAACAATATAAAAATTGCCATAGCCTAATGATTTGGCAAGAAAACCTGAGCCTGCCCCACCAATGAAATAGACCAACAATTCAAAACACACCAGAATTGTAAAATCAGTTCCTGCTTGTTCTTTTGAGCTATTTTGCATGAAGTATGCATAAAGAGAAGTCATTGCAATATATCGAATTGCAAGAAATGCAATGACAAAAACCCCCAGTAATAAATGCCACTGATTAAGCCAACCGAGCAAAATAGCAAGTCCCAATAATCCGTAAATTAAAGTTCGTAGCCAGCCCGCCCAAACCAGCAATTGTGTTGCTTTTATTTTTTTCAATAATAATGCTGCTGAAATTGCAGCCAATAACCCCACACCAGCCCCTACCACAGACATTAATACACCAATCTGTGAGAGTGACCAATTTTGATCAATCAGCATTGGGTTGAGCATAGCCATTGCAGGCGCTTCGACAAAGCGATAGCAAACGATTAACAATAAAGCCCAACGAATTTCTGGTCGTTTAAATGCTCGAATCAAACTAGGAGGATTTTGAGCAATATGTTCTTTGGGTTTTTCTTTGATTTGAAATACAGCCACCATAGTTAAAGCCGTCATCACCGCTAAACATGTCAATGCTGTTTGCCAACCATGATATTGATAGATCCATAATGTCGCAGCGCCACCCAGCATACTCCCAATGGCAACACCAATACTTTGTGCCATACTGCCAAAGCGATAATCTTGTTCAGAGAATGCTTCTACAGTATAGCCATCTATAGCAATATCTTGTGTTGCGGCAAATGTAGAGATCCAAAGTCCGATCACAACAAATACAGCCAAACCATAAGAAAACTGGGTAAACGCAAGTGCCAATACTCCAAGCACTAATGCAATTTGTGTAAACAGCAGCCATGTCTTTCGCTTACCTAATTTTTTTACATAAATGCGATCAATCAATGGTGCCCAAAAAAATTTAAAAGCCCATGGGATATATAACAATGACAACATCCCAATCCAGCGTAAATCAACCCCTTGATGCCTTAAAATTGCTGGCAATGCTACATTGTAAAAATACAAAGGCAAAGCATGTGCCAAATACAGAACAATCACAACACTTAAGCTTAGAACTGAAATCTGTTGTGTAATTGATGTATTTTTTTGATTCTCTATCTTCTGCATATCCACCTCTGCACCGCCCACTGTAGTGCATCAGAATGATCTAAAGTAACGTAATAAGGAACACGCCAAGCCACATGCAAAGCTGGTGAATTTAAACGCTGTTGATCTGCCTCATCAACAGCGATCCGCACCAAGCCTACACAATATTTAAAAAAATTAGCTTTGTTTTTTTTATACCAAGCTGCTTGAACTTGGCGGTATTCCTCAGGGAAAGTCGTACCATCTAGACTTTGCATCACCAGTGCAAAATTTTGTTGATGATGCAAAAAGTTTTCAACTTCTGCGAGCCACTGCTCAAATTCAGCAATTGATACATCTTTTGAAAACGTCATATTCATAATTTGAATATGTGTAGACTGGTAACTCATATGGAGGGTTCAACTCGTTCTGTTTGATTCGGAAATTTCTTTTGCGCAAGATACTGCTGAGATTGCGTTAGATAATCACCAAATTTTTGATAAAAGGTTTCTCTATAGCAATAATACAGCATGGCATCTTTCTCTGGCATTGGAATTATACCCTGAGCTTCATAGCACATGTCTTCTACGACTGCTGCATAAGGTTTGACTTTAGAGTCAGGTTCACCCACTATTTTTAATGAACCTGCATTTTCAAAAATATAAAAGCTCAATAAACGCATGACTGCTCTTAAATAGCCTTTACCAAATGCCGATTTTTCACCAAAAAGCAGATGCCAACCTAAATCTAATTCATGCCCTAGGTAATAACGCCCCAATCTATCACGTTTTCCCTCATAAATTTCGGTATAACCTACATCTTGACCGTCTACACCGACGATCAGCAAACGATGATGGTCATCAGCCAAATGTTTTTCATAATATACTTTGAGTTCAAGTTCTGATTTATCCAATTGCCATTGCGGAATAACATGAGGTTCATGCATCCACTTATGCAAAAGTGCCATATCATCAGGATATTTCACTTGGCGAAGATAAAATTGTGTATCACCTTCATAATATTCATAAAAATCAGGTAATTGTTGTGATAGCGTTTTCATTGGTGTCACCTTGCTAAAATTTTATACTTCAGTGTTTTAGATTTAATCTTCAAGTTAAGCAGACAGACTTGCTGAAAGCTTTTGAGATAAATGCTGTTGTTGCGATTGTTTCTCTGCCCACTGTTGTAATGTGGATGGGCTTACAGGATTGGCAATTAAATCTAAAAAGACAGGTACAGGACGTTCAGCTTCATCGTTATAACTGGTGGTAAATAAGCGCACACGATTTAAACAAATCTTGTCGTATTGACTTCTAAACATGGCAAACTTTTCAATACGTGCTGAAAGCTCAGGGTGTTGTTGATGAAATTCAGCAATCACATCCGAAATTGTTTGCCAAAACTCCACTTCGTTATGCTCTGGAAAGTCTTGTAGAAATACATTACTGATATAACGGTAATGCACCATAAATAAGCCTGTAAATATAAAGTGACTGAGTTCCAAAGCTGAATGACGAAGTAAAATTTTTCCTTCTTCTGGAAGCTCTGAAAGCTCAGGGAAATCTTCATCTACCAGATTAATATCATCGATAAAGTCTTTCAGAACCATGGCTTTAGGTACACCATTTTCATGAATCAGCATGGTGTTTTCACCATGTGGAGAAAATGCAAGACCATATTTATATAAGCAAATGAGTAAAGGTTTTAAACTGACTGTTGCGAATTGTTTTAGCCATGCCAAAGGGGTTAAGCCTGATGCTTGAACCAGCACGTCTAGAATAGATTTCCCGTGAATATCTCGGTGCAATAACGCAGCTTGAGATAGCACTTGCTGATGATCTTTTACAAAAGGATCGATACTTTCACGCCACAAACAGCCAAATAATTCCTTGAATTGATAAGGCGCACCTTCAATCTGATCATAACAAGGTTGCTGAATAGTTAAAGTTGCAACTTCACCTAGAAAGACCACACCCGTATTTTGTAAATCAGCATCTTGTTTGAGTAAGTTTTTTAGCCACTCAGTCACAGCAGGTGCAGCTAAGTTTCGTTTTGATGGTAAACCTCGATAAACTGCTGTATTAAAAATACTCACTGGCAGTTTAATGTAATGACGTTGTGTGTTTGATGTATTGCATAATGTCCGGATAGATTGCATTGGGACATAATCATCTTGACCAATATCAAGTTCCACAATTCGCTGATGGACAATTTCGTTGCTATAAGTCGGTACAATCCATTGATGCCATTGCCAAGCATGCACAGGGATTAAATAATAATCTTCGGCATTCAAAGCATGTCTTTGCATTGTTTCACGAAATTTATTCAGTTCCTCAGCATCAAATTCATGCAGATACAGGTCTCCTGCTTGCCATTCAGTAGTTGAACGAAACTCAGCCAAATCACGATGTACAGCCAACCAAAGTAATTTGACTGTAGGTGAAACCTCAGGTGCAGCGCTAAGGTAGTCGTCATAACCAAACCCCATACGCCCTTTACTCATAATTAACCATGGATGGCCACGCAACATCCCTTCAATCTTATGGTGTGATTCTGTGAGTACCGCTGTACTATTTAAGCGATTTTCATCAAAGACATGCGCTTCTGCCAACCACGTATTATTCATTTCTTTGATCAAATAAGCTTTGGTAAATGGCTTTACTTCAGCCTGATTTGAAAATGCTGCAATAAATTGATGTAGATTCCAAGCCGCTTGTGTGGCGTCTTCATTCAAATCACGTACTGAGCCTTCTTCAATCAACCAATGTCCTAACAAATATTGTTTGGCATTAAACTGATAACGGCGGTCATCCAGTATCAACTGAAATAAATCGCCCTCTAAGTTTTCAACTTGGATAATTTCCTCATATAAAAACTCTGCGATGGCCATTTCAATTAGGCGTTGTCCTGCACTTCGCCACTGCTTTTGATTAATTTGTAACTGTGCAAAACTCATATGCTTTTCTCAATATTTGAATATCTTTGTTGGTTTTGTTTGTGTGACGAACTTTGCGGCAATGTTTGTGTTGTCATATTCAGATTTTTTGCTGGATGCTCAATCTCTTTAGACGGTCTATAAGACTGTATTGCTGGATTTTTCTGAATGGATTGCACTTGTGGATTTTGGAAAGGATCAAAATGCTGGAAACATTGCGATGCTTCAGGAAGATCATAGAGCGCGTAGCCCAATAGCTGGTTTGCAATCGTTGCTGCCCGATATGCACCCAAGCCCAAATCAGGTGTGCCTACACCATGACTGTGCATTTCCATATTTTGTACATAGATTTCGCCGCTACCTGCATATTCAGTACGATAATCGACAGTAATATCCCAACGTCCCTGTGCATTGGTCTGAATATGAGGTTTAACATGCTTTAAAAATTCAAACTCAGGACTCTTATATCCTGTCGCACAAACAACATAATCACTGTCAATACTGAACTGATTCAGACTAACTCGGTCTTGAAAAATCAGCTTAATTTTTCCTTGATCCGTCAGTACAGCATCAATTAGATTCGATTGGCTATGCAAATGTGTAGCAAGTTGCTGATTGGCAATTTCACGATGATAAAGTTTTTTATAAATTTCTTTAATCGTTCGCGCACTGATGCCTTTATAAAGATAAGCCTGCTTGCCTAACTGCAAATCCTTATTTAAATCATCAAATTTATAAAAATGCCGGATATAGTCTGGACTGAAGTGTTCTAAGCCTAAAGGCGTATATTCCATCGGGAAAAAGCCATTGGCACGTGTCAACCAATTTAAGTTGAACTGTGGTTTAGACACTTGATCAAATTGATACTGTCGATCAAATAAATCCAAAAATATCTCAGCTGCCGACTGACCAGAACCTAAAACCACCACATTACCTTGCAAGTCTTGCATCGCATGTTCTAAATAATCTGCTGAATGCTTACAACGCTCAGGATGCTCTTGCATAAACTTACGCATGCATTGCGGAACATATGGGACATTACCTGCACCCAATACAAGGTTTCGACAATTATAACGTTGCTGAATACCATCTTGTAGGACAGTCACCTCAAAACCAAATACTTTCGGCACAATATCCGTCACCGTAGACAAATACTGAACACACTGCAACTGGTCTGCAACCCATTGACAATAATGATTATATTCCTTACGAGGAATATGTGGTTGCTCTAGAAAATAAAACTTATAAAGCCTTTGCTGATCTTTTAAATAATTAAGGAAGCTAAATGGACTGGTTGGATCTACCATTGAAACCAAATCTGCCATAAATGGAACTTGCAATAATGTATTGGGCAACTGCATACCTGCATGCCAATCAAACTGCTCTTTTTTCTCAAAAAAGAGATATTGCAAATCAGATTTTTGATGCAACAAACTGGCTAAACTTAAATTAAAAGGTCCTAAACCCACAGCAATAAAATCAAGCATAGATGGCATCCTTCTGTTGTATACATAAAGGATTTGGCAATTGGACATACACAGATTGCAGTTCAACAGGTGCAATCAACTCATCCAGCTCATACAGTCGAGTCAGTAAATTACCTTTATAAGGCAATGTCGGCTGATACAACAAAGCATGAAGCAAACTACTTTCTGGATACTGCTGAAGCAAACCAGATAATTTATCTTGCAATGTATGAATTAATGTTTGCTCAGCAATACTGCCCGTAGCACCAATTGCATTGATAATGCCAAATAAGGTATTCCCAAAGAAATAATAACTAAATCTTTCATCGACAAAAGACTTTGGTCCAACAGCATGCGCTTTTTCATCAAGTTCAGGAAACTCTTTTAATATTTCAGCGGCATATTCTTCAATATAGTAAAAACCTTGATTATCTCTTAACCATATGTTTTTAGGGTAGGCATTTTCCAATTCGACCAAGACATTTTGTTGATGGGATTCAAAAGCCATGCCGTAACGATGATAGAGATACATCATCGGCACTAAACTGATTTCTAAGAATTGCTTAAACCAATTTAATGCAATCTGTTCAAGAGTGTGCTGAGGTTCGGCTTGTGCAATTAGTTCAAATAAATGATCAAAACGATTTAAATCTTTTTCAGGATGATCTTGACATAAAGATGCAATACAGGTGACCTGCTGCGCTTTGTCAAAAGGTTGATCTCTAAAAATACAGATGGTTTCATTGACAATGTTGTCGTCAAGCTTTAGAGCAGTCCAAGCGGGATCGTTCACTGCTTTGAGTGTAGGACAATGTTTAACAATTGATTGTCCCATCTTCCCATTCCACAACTGGTGAGTCATTTCACCACGATGGCATTCTTTGGCTAAATTTATTCGAATTGAATTGGTGATCATCACCGATAATGAAGGCTTGACCATCCACGGTGCCGCATAACTTGCTAAAGTTCTGACTGAGGTGGTTGGTGAAAATTGCCAAGCTTTTTCTCCAAAATCAATCAACTTATTTTTAATTTTCAGTTCTTTGTACCAATCCTTACTCTGTAAATAGCGTGCTTGCCAAGGATGTAATGCCAATAATTTATAGCTAGAATAGGTATTCAGCACAGTCAATTCAGCTTCATTTAAGTGCCATTGCATCTCTTGTTTTAGTTGTGTGGTGATGTGCTGATCATCTGAAGCACTACTTTCTGCAACAAACTCAGGCGCGACCAACCAGTAATACAACTGAGTTTGACCTTTGTGTTCTGGAGAAAATTTCAACCAGTCTTCGTGAATAAATCCCAACCTACTTTTAGGAGCAGGATGCATACTATGTCCAAGAATTAATGCTTGTTCTGATTGAATGAAATCCTGTTGAGCTTGAATCAAACAATCAAAGTCTGGCTGTCGATGTGTCAAGAATTGAAGCAGAGCATCACGACTTTGAATCCACTTTTCTACTAGTGATGCTGCGTCTAATGTTTCTGAAGCGTTTTGTACCAACTCTTCTAACAGTAAGCTTACAATCGCAATTGCACTAAACTGTTGTATTTGTCCTTTGCTAAAAACTTGTGGTAGTTTGGCAATTCTGTGTCTTCCAACAAAACTGCTATACGACAACGGGACAAATAATTGGGATTGAATCGATTCCAAAGGAATCATTAACAACGTCAAGCCTTGGCTAAACGTGAGTTGAGTAGAATTTTGTTGATATTTTTCAAGTAAAATTCCACTACCTGTTTCTTGTGAGTATGCATTGATTAGGTGCTGCATCGCCAATCGGCTGGCAAGCTCTCTCATCTGACCATATCCTCTGTACAAGACTTTTTACTGCACTAAAAAGCTCTAAATTTAATTTATGTTTTTTCTTGGATCATGCTGTCATGCTCAGCACAAATCGATCCTTATGTTAATAATTCTCATTTAAGAATGCAATTTTGTATTCTTCATGTATTTTTAAGGTTAACTTGATGATTCTCTAAATTTTTATGGCAATTTATATTTTTTTTGCGCATTTATATCTTAAAATTTTCAATTGTAATAAATGATAATATTCTCATTTAGGATTGATAGATTTCATGAAAATTTTCATCAAATTGCATTATTTGTATAGTTGCATGTCCAATATCACTAATTAATTTAAAAAGTAGAAAGAAGAAATGAATCGAAATGGAAAATGTGTATTGGGTTTAAAATTATAAGTCATCTTGGCTTTTTTTGCGGCGCTCAATATTTCTTCAGTTTTAAAATCATCGATATTGGCATTCAAGATTTGAACATCAATGACATCACCTTTCTCATTGACCCAAAATTCAAGCTCCACAAAATAATTTGCTTGTTTCGCTGTCTGGTGAACATATTCAGCATCTTCAGGACTAAATTGAGGGCTGACGGGTACAATCCATTCCGGCTGAATTCTTGGAGTAAAAAATACATCTTCATCCACAACCATACCATTTTTCCCCATAATCAACCGATTGATGAAGTTATATGCATAAGCTGCATGTAAACTTGAAAGTGCAGTAAGGAAAATCAAGGCCATAATTTTGTTTTTCATAAGGTTAACCTTTTATTTAAATTTAAAAATAATGCATGTGATGAAGGATGCTATCAGAACTATTTTCGCTAGAATAATGAAATGAAATAAAGAGCATTTTGAAAATTATGTGCTTTGTTCAACTTTAGTTATAGTTTTACAAACTACATCCAGAATAAATAATACGACAAGATTGTTGATTACCTAAAGAACAAAACAGTTGTGCCGCTTCTTTGGCCTTATCCTCTGAAACATTATATTTGATTTCAGATTTTTGACCGCCATTGATTGGATCAGCCACAGCAACACAACCATTTTTATAAGTATAGGATAGCTCACACTTCTGTACAGCATGTTGCTGACATGCTGTTAATGCATCAGATTGTGCTGCGTCTTTGGATGTATGGTTTTTTGAGAAACCCACTGAACGTCCCTTTAGTTCTCTGCCTTTTTCTTCCGCAATGGCTCCCCATAAGTTTTCAGCCATAGGATACAATGTTGGATTTTGATTATAATTCCCACCGCCTCCGCTTGGAATCGGCGCACAACCTTGAACACCTTGCCCACCGATTGGATAATATCCTGATGGACAATTACCCTCAGCATAAACATTGCTAATTCCTAAAAAAATAATGAACCCAACAAAAATAGGAAAATTAAAAATCTGATGATTATTTATGGTCACTTGATCTATTCCTGTATGAAGTGAAATTTCGAATAAAAATTATTCATCTTTAATTTTATTAATTCATCTTTGATTAATCATAAATCAAAAAATACGAGCAGCACATCAAGCAACAACAATCATCTAATTTTTTATATTTTTTCATGTTAGTTCTGTTTTAACGATGAATATAAATCGACTCAAAAAATTATTTTTCCTTAAGAAAAAAGTTTGAACTGTTGGCTATTCTGCTTATACAAAAAGCAAATTTCAGAAAAGAGTTAAAAAAATATCATAAATAACATTTCTTAATTCTCCTCAAAAAAAGCTTAGACATCCAAAACATCCACAAAATTTGCTCCCAAAATTTGGGCTAAATCCTGCGGCTTGAGTCCAATATCCAGACCTCTTTTTCCACCACTCACGTAAATTTTCTCTAATGTCTCAGCACTTGCATCTATAACTATTTTTAAACGTTTTTTTGACCAACAGGACTGATACCACCGACTAAATAGCCCGTTAAACGCTCAGCATCTTTAGGATCCGCCATATGCAATTTTTTACAGCCAAAAGCATTTGCCACTTTTTTTAAATTCAGTTGATGATTTACTGGAAGCACTGCAACAAAATAATTTTTGTCATCACTTACCATCAGCGTTTTAAACACTTCTTCAACATTTAATCCAAGTTTTTCGGCAGCTTCTAAACCAAAGCTCTTGGCATTGACATCATGTTCATATTCATGAATAGAAAATTCAATTTTATTTGATTTTAAAACTTTACAAGCTGGTGTCATATGATCAACAAGAGACGGAAATTAAAAAGATAATGAAATTATAGGACGATTCTTAAGAATTTTAAATTTGTTTTCAAGATTGATTGCTTAAAATTATCACTTGTAAAATCTTGAACAACCTGATTAAAATCACGACAAAGACTTTATTTTAATAGAACAATGCCATCTATCTATCAATTAAAACCAGCATTTCAAAACTTACTTCGCCCCTTAGTACAATGGCTATTTAAGCGAGGTGTAACTGCTAATCAAGTCACTCTTTTTGCAATGTTTATTTCATTGGGTTTAAGCTTGTTTTTATATCATTATTATTTGAATCATCCTGTGAATTGGTGGTTATTATTGTTTCCACTTTGGATGTTAATTCGAATGGCTTTCAATGCGATTGATGGAATGTTGGCACGGGAATTCAATCAACAATCCAATTTAGGTGCTTTTTACAATGAATTAAGTGATGTTATTGCAGATACAGCACTCTATGTCTGTCTAATTACTTTTGCTTTTATCCATGCAAAATTACTGTTATTGGTGGCTTTTCTCGCTATTTTAAGTGAATACACAGGTGTAATGGCTCCCCTAATAGGACAACAGCGTCGTTATGATGGCCCTATGGGGAAAAGTGACCGTGCATTTTGGTTCAGTTTAATTACAGTTATCATTGTGGTTTTTCCAATGTTCAATACAAATTTACAACTACTCAGTTTAATCTGTAATGGCATACTCAGCCTTATGGGTGTGTTACTCGCTTTAACAATCTATAACCGAATTAAAAATAGTTTAAAAACAGCTTCATAAAATAGTTTCATCTTTCAGGGTAAATTGCTATGTATAACAATAGTCACCACACCTTCACCAGTCACGATGGCACAGCATTGTTCTATCAACACTGGGCAACACAAGCACCATCAGAAACAAAAAAAGCCATTATCTTATTTCACCGTGGTCATGAACATTCTGGACGTATGGCGCATTTGGTCGAAGAACTCAATCTCAGTGAATTTGATTTCTTTGCATGGGATGCCCGAGGTCATGGCGACTCAGCGGGTGAACGTGGAGATGCCCCAAGTTTTTCTGCTTGTGTTAAAGATATTCAATACTTTGTCCAACATATTCAGCAAAACTATGCAATTGATCCAGAGAATATTGCAGTTGTTGCACAAAGTGTGGGCGCGGTACTTGCAGCCACATGGGTGCACGATTATGCTCCTAAAATTCGTGCCTTGTGCTTAGCTTCGCCAGCATTTGATATTAAGCTGTATGTCCCCTTTGCTGAACCTAGCTTAAGAGTCATGGAAAAGCTACGTGGTAACTTCTTTATTCAAAGTTATGTCAAAGCCAAAATGCTGACTCACGACGAAGATCGAGCGCAAAGCTATGATACTGACCCAAAGATTGCCAAAGCGATTTCGGTAAGAATGTTACTCGGGCTTTATGATGCCTCAAAACGCATTGTTGCTGACTCACAAAATATTTTTGTACCAACCCAAGTATTATGTTCAGGCTCAGATTTTGTGGTATTTCAGAAACCGCAACGTGAATTTTATCAAAAGCTTCCACATCCTAAAAAAGAATTGCATATTTTAGATGGTTTCTTTCACGACACTTTAGGTGAAAAAGACCGACATATTGCAACAGAGAAAATACGCCGCTTTATCCAACAATGCTTTGCAACAGCATATCAGGCACCTGATGTTTTAAATGCAGATAAAATTGGTCCAAGCTGCGCAATTGCAGAAGATCTCAGTTCACCATTACCGGCTAAATCTATCAAGAATGCATTTTGGGAAATGACCAAAAAGAACCTAAAAATAGGTAGTCATTTATCTCAAGGTTTAAAAATTGGTGAAGATACAGGTTATGACTCAGGCAGCACCTTAGACTTTGTCTACCGCAATCAAACCGAAAGTAGCAACCCGATTGGTAAAATAATTGATCGTCAATATCTGAATGCGATTGGTTGGCGTGGTATCCGAGTACGCAAACAAAATATTGAATCCTTACTACAAAAATACGCTGATATTCTGATTAAAAAGCGTAAACCACTTCGAATTATGGATATTGCATCTGGACATGGGCGCTATATTTTAGATGCGGTTGCTCAATTGCCAAAACAGCCTGAGTCAATTCTGCTCCGTGACTATAGTGACATTAATGTAGCTGCTGGACAGAAAATGATTGCTGAACGTGGCTTAACTGATATTGCTGAATTTATTCAAGCAGATGCTTTTGATACTCAATCACTGGCATCGGTAAAACCAAAACCATCACTCGCTGTGGTATCTGGTTTATATGAGTTATTTAGTGATAATGATTTGTTACGCCAGTCACTCGATGGTTTAAGCAAAGCTGTTCTAAAAGATGGTTACTTGATTTATACAGGTCAAATCTGGCACCCACAACAAGAGTTTATTGCCCGTGCCCTTACTTCACATCGTCAAGGTGATGCATGGGTGATGCGTTTACGTTCTCAAGCAGAAATGGATGCACTCGTTGAAGCAGCAGGCTTTAAAAAGGTGGACCAGTGTATTGATGAGTTTGGAATATTTACCGTTTCAGTGGCACAAAAGCTATAAAAAACTGTCATTAAAACTCGTGGCTGGATATCAATATGATCCAGCCATCTATGCTATAAAATAATAATGGATGTTATATGCCAATACTCATCAAAGAAACAGGAACTTGGAAATGGGGCTTACTTTGCTTGGTGCTCCTTGCTCCTTTCTTTTTCCTCACTTATGGCTTTGCCAATCAATACGCATCAGGTCTTAGTGATGTTCCAAGTATTGTTTTTGACTGGGAAAAGAATATTCCGCTTTGGCCTTGGACTATTGTGCCTTACTGGTCAATTGACCTGTTTTATGGTCTATCCCTGTTACTGTGTTGGAATAAATTTGAACTCAAACAACAGGCACTCAGACTGTTTTTAGCACAAGTAATCTCGATCAGTTGCTTTTTATTGTTCCCGTTAAAATTTAGTTTTGAACGCCCTGCCTTGGATGGTTTTTTTGGACTATGGTTTGATGTGCTGATGGGTTTTGACAAACCTTTTAACCAAGCACCTTCTTTGCATATCGTTTTGTTGGTCATTCTTTGGGATTTTTATCGTAGACATGTACAAGGTTCATGGAAATACTTGGTAGACTTTTGGAGTGCATTGATCGGACTGTCCATTCTCACAACATGGCAACATCATTTTATTGACCTTCCTACAGGAATTTTAGTCGGTGCTTTGTGTTTGTGGTTATTCCCGATTACAGCCAAATCACCATTTAGAAAAGATGGCTTACAACAGCTAACAGCAAAACATTTAAAATTAGGCAGTTACTACCTGTGCGGTGCTGTAATTTTCTTGATCTTAGCCTATGAATTAAACCCTTGGGGATTATGGCTGATCTATCCAGCGGTCAGCTTATTTATCGTTGCACATAGTTATAGTTTTGTACGTCCTCATTTTTTCCAAAAGCAAACCAATGGAAAAATGACCATCGCTGCACTGATTCTACTTGCACCGTATCTTATTTTTGCATGGCTCAATAGCCGATTGTGGACTAAAAAACATCCTGAAGATTCATTGGTCATTGATTCAGAGCATAGAAAAATCTTTATTGGGCGTATCCCCACTCAAAAAGACAGTGAAAAATATACCGCAGTATTTGACTGTGTTGCAGAATTACCCTTAAACAGTGAATCTGAATATCAACAGTATCCAAGTCTTGATTTGATTCCTTTGCAAGCCAATCAACTGGAGTATGCAGTAAATCAACTCAATCAGTTACTGATAAAAATTGATGACACGCCATCACAAAGTATTCTCATCTGTTGTGCCCTTGGATATTCAAGAAGCAGCGCACTACTCAGTGCTTGGTTAATGCAACAAAACCAAGATAGCACTGTTGAAGAAGTAGTTGAAATCATCCGCAAGGCACGCCCGTGGGTGGTATTAAAAGCACCGCAAATTGAAGAGTTACAAATTTATCAGCTTAAGCTCAAAGGTTTGGCGCCATGAAAATGAAATTTTTCATCGTTGCCAAACTTCTATCTGCAACTTGTAGTTTGCTACTTTCTGGCTATGTTGCTTTTGCTTTATCTATTTTTGCGATTTTATTTAAAGGTTGGCAAACGATAGAGCTTTGGATATTCATTGTCATTACATTATTGCTGATGGTATTACATCATTACCTTTCATTCCGCGTCAAATTTGACGCTCAATTGATAGAAATGATGGCGGTCCAATCTAAAGTAGAGACTATTGAAAACCTTACTCAGCAATTTGATCAAACACTATTCGAGATGAAACTCCTTCCAGAACACAAAGTTGGTCGTGATTGGACATTACGTTTTGCAGGTTGTTTTCGTTTGATCAAACTACAAATTGCACTATTGTTCATACAATATCTTGTGTTAACTGTTTTAATTTATCGAATCATTTAAGTTAATCCTTCAACTTAAATTTGTGCTTGATTGCTTAATTTTAGTTTTAAATTAGACCACTACTCAGAAGTGAAAATCCCTATATTTGAAAGACTAAGATAAAAAATTGCTTTAAATTAAGCTATGATTCAAAAAGTAAAAATGATAAATTATGATACAGATATAAATGATTTTTACTTTTTATTCAAAACTGTTAATTTAAAATCGTTCATCAATAGATCGTTAAATTCAATATTATTCTGTTCTTTTAAAAAGTAGAAATTTACATTTTCATCATTTCAATATTCGTATGAATAGTACAAAAAATGATTTAATATCAATTGGCTTAAACAATGAATCAGTTACCTGAACAGCGTCCCGAACAAGATAAAAAAACACAAAATAATGCGCCTGTACAAAACAAGATGCAGACTTTGCAGCCACCTCGTGGAAATTTGGCTTCAAGCTCTATTGCTCGTTTTATCGCATTTCTAACCCGACGTGGTGCGCGCTTGATTACAGGTGCACGTAGTTTGTGGATTGGTTGTCAGCCTGAAATGAAACAACGAATCTATTATGCCAATCATAACAGTCATATCGACTTTATTTTATTGTGGTCTTCACTGCCAAAATTAATGCGTCGCAAGACCAAACCTGTTGCAGCATCAGATTATTGGCTGAAAGATGGTTTCCGCCAATTTTTGATTAAAGATACTTTTAATGGAGTCACCATTCAACGCAATCGTGAGGATGGTTCTGATCCATTACAGCCTGTAAAAGATGCACTTGCACAAGGATACTCGATTATCTTCTTTCCTGAAGGCACACGTAATTTAGATGATGATGTTGAGTTACTGCCATTTAAAAGTGGTCTATATAACCTACATAAGCAATTTCCAGAAATTGAAATTGTTCCAGTTTGGATTTCAAACTTAAGACGTGTCATGCCTAAAGGCTCTTTTATTCCTTTACCTCTGTTATCTACAGTATGTTTTGGTTGTCCGTTAGAACAACATTTAGAGATGGATAAGACGGCTTTTATCGACTATGCCCAAAAGCAATTATTGCAATTAAAAGAGGTTGAAAATCAATGATTCTTGATAATCTACACAAGACCTATCTTTTATTTGGTATTTTTGCTGGCATTTTGGTTTTTGCCTCCTCTGTCGGATTTATTCTTAAACAAAAAGCTGGACATCAGCCTGCGCCAGTCATTGATAATTTAAATGCACGAATCAATGCTTGGTGGGTGATGTTAATTGTCATTGGTGCAGCAATTCTGCTTGGTCAAACTGCATTTATTATCTTATTTGGCATTATTTCACTTTTTGCATTGCGTGAGTTTACCAGTTTATTGCCGACACGGCGTGGTGATTACTTTCCGCTGTTAATTGCTTTTTATTTTGTGATTCCATATCAATACTATTTAATCGCTATCGACTGGTATGGCTTACATTCTATTTTTATTCCATTGTATGTATTTTTACTGATTCCGATTGCCAGTTTAAAACAAGAAGATACCAAACATTTTCTTGAACGTAGTTCAAAAATTCAATGGGGTTTGATGGTCTGTGTTTTCTGTATTTCGCATGTTCCTGCACTACTCAATTTAAAATTACACGGTTTTAAGGGTGAACCGATTTGGCTGGCAATCTGGTTGATTATGGTTGTGCAGGCTTCTGACGTTTTGCAATATGTGTGCGGAAAGCTTTTTGGTAAACATAAGGTTGCCCCTGTTTTATCTCCGTCTAAAACTGTCGAGGGTTTACTTGGTGGTATCATCTTAGCCACGGCTTTAGGTGTTGCTATGGCATGGCTAACTCCGTTTAGTTATTTACAGGCTGCATTTATTGGTCTTGTGGTGTGTATTTTTGGCTTCTTCGGTGGTTTGGTTATGTCTGCGATCAAACGTGATCGTGGTGTTAAAGATTGGGGACAATTGATCCATGGCCATGGTGGTATGCTAGATCGTATTGATTCTATTTGTTTTTCAGCACCGATCTTTTTCCATATTTTAAGATATTGGTGGAGTTAATCTGCCAACAACTGGGTGGTTACTTAATACGGTTTTTTCCCATATTTTTCTTCATCATATTGTTTTGCTAAGTCTAAACGATAAGTATATTGCTCCCAACGATCAGGATATTCGTCCATCTTTACTTTATTCTTTCTTTTTACAGAAGAAACTGAGAAATCATTTAAACTTGCCATACTGGGTTTATTAAATCCGAGTTTTTTAATATTGCTTCTAATTCTATACTTTGACCATCAAAACTTGCGCCTACTGTCCAGCTAATAAATATTGAAGAATAGCCAAGCGGAAATAAGAAAGTTGTGTTGCATTCGCTTGTATATTTTTATGGCTCTCGTTCTAGGTTAAATTATAAACCATAAATACCGAATAAACCTTAGGCAAATTATTTTCAAAACAGCAATCGCTCAATAACCATTCGTTCAAAGCTAAAGATACAAATCGTGAATAAATCTACTGATGTAGTGAGATTGACAGGTATAAATTG